>SECN01000008.1 GCA_004173515.1 Myxococcaceae bacterium
TCTGCGCCCGGCGCGGGGAGCCGCGCTCCCGGGGCGGAGGTGGCGGCGCGGGAGGCGGCGGGGCTCCGGGCGCCTGGCCCAGGGCCTCCACCACGTCGTCCAGCCGCGCCACCACCGTCGGATAGGAGAGACCCAGGGCCTGCTCCACGTCCTTGATCTTCCCCCGGCAGCCGATGAACACCCGCACGAAGGCGAGCTGCTCGGGCGACAACTGCTGCACCCACCCCGTCGTGAAGCGCCCCTCCACCGCGGACTCGCACCCCTCGCAGCGCACCCGTTCGATGACGGTGCCGCCTCCACAGACGGGACAGCGGGTCGGGACGGGCCAGGTGGGCTTGGGGGTCGGCATGGGGTGCGTTGGGGTTCAGAAAATCAATTTGTGGATTGAGAATATTGATTTCTACGGGCTTGGCAAGGGGAGGAGTTCATTTCCCGGGAAGACGGATACCTCCGAGCCGGTGGCCACGAAGGCGGAGTGGGGCGTGCCCTGGAGGCACTCGGAGAAGGCGGGGCCGTAGAAGCGTGCGACGTCGCAGTCGAAGGCCGTGTCCTGGGCGCGCCAGACGGTCCAGCGCGGGTGCTCCACGCGGTACTCCGCGCAGCCGCCGTCGCGCTGGGCGGTGTAGCCCCAGTAGTGCTCGGTGATGAATTCCTCCTGCGAGCCGGGGGTGCTCTCCACTGGTCGCTCCTGCGTCCGGGCCGACAGCTCGTGCCAGCGACCGTGGGACTTCCAGGCGTACGCGACGTGGCCGGGCGCGCCCGTGTCGGCGCCGTCCATGCTCACGGTGTGGCGCATGGGGAGCGCGACGTAGGGCTCGTTGTAGAGGACGCGCGCCACGGTGGCGATGGCGAGCTTGGGGACGATCTCCCGCACGAACACCACGCCCCGGCGCCAGCCCTCGGGGCCCTGGCGGCGCACGTAGAAGCGCAGGTTCACCTCGTCGAAGTCGCGGTGGAACGGCACCGCGAGGCCGCGCACCCGTGTGTCGAGGAAGCGGAAGCCGACCATGCTCGCGAACGTGTGGCCCTGCCACGCGTCGAGTTCGGTTCCACGGGGGACGAGGGGCCGCAGCACCGCCGGGTCCACCTCGTAGTTGAGCATCAGGAGGTACTTCCACGTCGCCGTCAGGAAGGGGCGCATGGCGAAGGTGTAGCGCGCACCGGGCGTGCGCGGCTCGTGCGAGCCCGGCGTTCCCCCTGGCCGTGGCTTCTGTCGGGCAGAAGCCTGGCCCTAACGCAGGGCGGGGCTGGGGCGCCGCTCCTGGTCGGTGAGCCTCCGCTCCAGCCGTTCACGCCACCGCAGCACGGGCCGCTCGACCCCGTGGTGCAGGAGGAGCGACGCGAGCACGACCGCCACCGCCCCTCCCACCAGCGTGACGACGTGGAACGTGCCCAGCCCGTGGGGCTCCAGGGCGACGCGCACCCAGTGCTGCACGGACTTGTGCGTGAGGTAGACGGTGAAGCTCAGCACCGCGAACATCCGCACGCCCGGGATGCGGGCGCAGACGCGCGAGACGGCGGGCCCGGCCATCGACACCAGCAGCGCCGCGTATCCGAGCGACACGAGCGGGAAGGCCAGCACCGCGTAGGAGAACTCCCGGTTGTATTGCTGGTTCACGTACGCCGCGCCGCCCAGGCACAGCAGTCCGAACCCCGGCAGCAGCACTCCGGGGCGCTGCGTCCAGCGCTGCCACAGCGCGGGCCGGAAGACGCGCACGGTCGCGAGCAGCACGCCGCACAGCAGCCCGTCGAGCCGCGCGTACGTCGGGTAGTAGAGATATGTGTCGTAGTCGCGCCAGGCCGTGTCGTCGGGGCCCAGCTTCCCGAAAAGGTGCAGCCACAGCCCTCCGCGCAGGAGCATCCCGGCGAGCATCACGGCCGCCGCGCCCGCGAGCACGTACGGCGCCCGGGCGCGTCCGCGCAGCGCGAGCAGGGTGAGGGGCAGCACCAGGTAGAAGTGCTCCTCCACGCACAGCGACCACGCATGGGAGAAGCCGCCGATGTGCAGGCCGAAGTTCTGCGTGAAGGTGAGGAAGCGCCACGCGGGCGTCACGAAGGGCCGCTCACTCCACTCGGGCACGGTCAGGTAGAGCCCCAGCACGACGAGGAAGGGCGGGAGGATGCGCAGCGCTCGCCGCAGGTAGAAACGCCGCAGTGAAGGCGTCTCGCCCTTCGCCAGCGGCTCCAGGAACTGCGCCCCGATGAGGAAGCCGCTGAGCACGAAGAACAGCTCCACGCCCGTCCAACCGAAGTTGGCGATCATCCGGTAGGTCTCGTGACCTTCGGGACGCGGGTGGTGGAAGAGGACGACGAGGACGATGGCCAGGCCCCGGAGCAGGTCCAGGCCAGCGAGGTGACGCGATTCGGGCGTGTTCAGGGGAGCGGCTTTCGGCGGAAGGGCGCGGGCCCGATGCTAAGCCAGCCCGACTCATTTCGTTAAAGGGTGGTGGTTCGAGTGGACCCGGTTGGTGCGTTCACCGCTTGATACCGCCCGGCGCCGCGTCGTTGGCCCTGCGCACCATGACAACCCCGAAAGCCACTCCTCGGTGGTGTCTCTTCGCCGCGATCCTCGCGGGTCTCTGCATGAGCTGCGCCGCCGCCATTGCCATGGACACCGAATCGGATTGCATCCAGCGCCACCCCGGCTTGCCGGAGGCGTGCGGACTCACCGCCTACGAGGCTGCCATCCTCATGGCCGCTGGCGTCGGCGCCACCGGCACGCATACCGGCTCTGACGTGGCAGTGAACGATTACGTTGACGACCCGCGACTACCCACCTGGAAGAACCGGTGCCTCCGAAACTGGAACGCCTGCTCGGACGGTAAACTCTTTGGCCCTTGCACCGACTGCCTGCGCCGCTGCGAGGGCCAACACGAATGGCCCGCCGATATGTGCGGCCCGAAAGAGAGGAAGCGCTAGATGACCACCCGCCCCAACTGGGACGCGATACGGGACTTGTCGCGGCGCGTGTTGCGAGAGGGCGTGCCCCTCGTCCTCACCGACGAGGTGCGCGCACTCCTGCGCCACACCGCCACCGAAGTGGCGGTCCCCGACGCCGATGTGGCGCTTCAGTCAGATGCAGGAGCTCTTGCACTCCTCCGCGAGTGCGCCCGCCGCATCACGGACGGCTCCAACAGACTCATGGATGCGCTGCATGAGATGTGGCGGCACCAGAACAGGGGCGACTGGGAGAGTGCGCGCCAACAGATGCGCGACGTGCTGTCCGTCGAAGTCGTCCCCTACTACCGCGAGTCCGCGCAGGGGCAGCTTGATGACATGGCCGACGAGCCGTGACGGCCAGGGCGCTTCTGCGTCCATGGCCCGCTCCCTCCCACCGTCATGTTGACGTCAGGGACGGCATCCCCTCTGCACGAACTTTCTTCCGGTGGCCTGGCCCCGGCGAATGCATCCCTCTCGTGCTTACCGCTGGCGCAGGGCCCGGTGCACCGTGCGCACCGAGTCCGCGTCGGGCCAGAAGCCCCGTCCGGCGTATTTGATCAGCCGTTGGGCGGTGATGCCCGGGCGGACCATCTTCACCACCCGGACCCGGCGTTGAAACAGGTCCACCCAGGCGTGCGGCCCGGCATGCAGCAGCCGGCCGTCCAGGAGGAACTGGCAGATGCTCAGGTCGGTGAACGCCAACTGGTGACGGATGGGGTCGCCTCCCCCGGCGAAGAGCGCCGGGATGTGGACGAGCTGGAGCAGGTGGCCTTCCGGCGAGTGCAGCTCCAGTGCGTACATCTCCCGGCCGTCGGGGAAGCGCCGCAGCCGCAGCCGCTCCTGGAGCGCGCCTTCCTCCAGGACGGCTCCTGGACACAGGGCATGGTCGTCACGCCCGCGGAGCCGGTCCATCAGCCAGGGCCCCCACTGCGTGGCCCCCTGCCTCCGACACGGCGTGTAGCCCGTGGCCAGCATCCGTCGTGCAGCCCGCTCCAGCGCTTCGAGCGACGCGCAGAAGATGTCGTAGTCGCCCGTGTCCTCTCCGTCGCGCATCTCGCCGGTGAGCCACCGCAGGATGCGGCCTCCCAACAGCCACGTGTCGTCGCCCAGCAGGTCCACGTGGGGCAGCTCCGGCAGGGCCAGGATGCGCTGGACCTCCCGGTAGGCCACCGGGGCCCGGTCCTCCAGCGCCGCCGGGTCGGTGGTGGAGGGCGCGCCCAGCAGGGCTCGCAGGGCCGCGTCCTCCGTCCGTGTGAAGCGTCGGGGCATGGCGCGGCTACCCGTCCCTTCCGTCCGACTTCGGTGGGGCGGCGAGCAGCGTCCGCAGGCGTTCGGCCAGCGCGTCCACGTGGGGCGGACGCACGAGGGTGAAGTGGTCTCCCGGCACGGTGTGCACCGTCACCCCACCGCGCGCGAGCGCACCCCAGCCAAGGTCCGCCGGAGCCTCCGGGCCCTGCTCGGCCCGGAGCAGGACGAGCGCTCCGTCATACGGCCCGGGCACGTAGGTCCTCGTGGCGCCCTGGTTCACGAGGAAGCGGTGCCACAGCTCGCGCAGCTCCTCGCAGGCGGCCTCCTCCAGGCCCATGCCGATGCCCAGGTCCACCGGGCCTTCCAGCACCAGACGCAGCTCCACCGGATCCACCAGGCCCAGCACCTCCGCCGCGCGCGGATGCACTTCCGCCAGCCGTGACAGGTGCTCCGCGAACTCCAGCACGCGCTGGCCCACGGCTTCGTCCGGCGTGAGGGCCTGCTCGGAGGCTGGCTCCTCGCCCACTGCGTCGATGACGAGGAGCACCTCCACCGCTTCGCCTCGCGCACGGAGCTGGCGTGCCATCTCATACGCCACGCGTCCGCCCATGGACCAGCCGCCGAGGCGGTATGGACCCGTCGGCTGCACGCCGCGCACGGACTCCAGGTAGCGCGCAGCCATGGCCTCCACCGTCGCGCCCGCGCCGTCCTTCGGCACCTGGAGGCCGTAGAAGGGCTGCGCCGGATCCATGCGCCGCGACAGCTCCAGGTAGCCCAGCACGCTGCCTCCCACCGGGTGCACGCAGAAGAAGGGCGTGCGCTCGCCTCCCTTGCGCAGCATCACCAGCGGCGAGTCCGAGGACGTCCCCGCGTCGATGCGCGCGGCCAGTCCCTCCAGCGTCGGTGCCTCGAAGAGGTCGATGACCGCGAGCCTCGCGCTGAACAGCGAGGCCGCCCGCGCCACCACCTGCGTGGCCAGCAGCGAGTGGCCTCCCAGGTCGAAGAAGCTGTCGTGCACGCCCACGCGCGGCACGCCCAGCAGGTCCTTCCACAGCGTCGCCAGCCGTTGTTCGGTGGGCGTGCGGGGCTCCACGTGGCCGGTGTCCTCGGAGGTGCGGGACGGTTCGGGCAGGGCTTTGCGGTCCACCTTGCCGTTGGCCGTGCGGGGCAGGGCCTCCAGCACCACGAACGTCGCGGGCACCATGTAGTCCGGCAGCCGTGACGTCAGGTGCGCGCGCAACGCGGACTCCTCCAGGGCCTTCTCGAAGCGGCCCACCGCGTAGGCGATGAGCTGGCGGCCCTGGGACGCGTCGTCGCGCGCCACCACCACGCACTCGCTCACGCCCGGGTGACGGGCGAGCACGGCCTCCACTTCTCCCAGCTCCACGCGGTAGCCGCGAATCTTGAGCTGGTGGTCGACGCGGCCCAGGAACTCGATGCGGCCGTCGTGCAGCCAGCGCACCCGGTCTCCCGTCCGGTACATGCGCGCGCCTGGCTGCATCGCGAAGCCGTCCGGCACGAAGCGCTCCGCCGTCAGGTCCGGCCGGCCGAGGTAGCCCCGGCCCACGCTCGCGCCGCCGATGAACAGCTCGCCCGGCACACCCGTGGGCACCGGCTGCCCGTACGCATCCAGCACGTACACGCGCACGTTGCCCAGCGGCCGGCCCAGCGGCACCGACCGCGTTCCCGGCGTGCGCTCGCCGCGCTCCACCCGCTGCGCGAGCACGCCCACCGTCGTCTCCGTGGGGCCGTAGTGGTTGAACACCTCGCAGTCGGGTGACAGCGCGTGCACCCGCTCCACCAGCGACCACGACACCGTGTCGCCGCCCAGCACCAGCCGGCGACGCGGCAGCAGCCGCTCCGCGTCCTGTCCCGCGAGCAAAGCCTCAAGATGCGTGGGGACGATCTTCAGGCCCTGCACCTCATGCGTCCGGCCGTACGCCACGAGCCTGCCCGCATCCGACGCCGTGTCCCTGTCCACCAGATGCACCGCGCCGCCCGCGCACAGCGTGGGGAACACCGCCGTGTGGCCCAGGTCCGCCGCCAGCGTGGACACCGTCGCGAACGACATGCCCTGGGGCAGCTCCAGCCGGTCGCTGACGCCCGCCACGTAGCAGGCGAGCTGACGGTGTTCGATGACCACGCCCTTGGGCTGGCCCGTGCTGCCCGACGTGTAGATGACGTAGGCCGCGTTGCCCGGCAGCACGCCCGTGTCGGGGGCGCCTTCCGGTTGCGCGTCCAGCAGCCCGTCCTCCGCGTCCAGGCTCACCAGCAGCTCACCCTGCGAAGGCAGCTCGTCCGCCAGCGCCTCCTCCGTGACGATGACCTGCACGCCCGCGCCCTTCAGCACGTGGCGCATGCGCTCTGGTGCACTGGCCGCGCCCGGATCCAACGGCACGTAGGCCCCGCCCGCCTTGAGGATGCCCAGCAGGCCCACGAGCGCGTGTGCCCTGCGCTCCACGAACAGCCCCACGCGCGTCTCCGGCGCGACGCCGTATTGCTGGAGCAGGTGCGCGAGCTGGTTCGCCCGCCGCTCCAGCTTCGCGTAGGTGAGCGTCCCGTCCGGGGCCACCACCGCCAGCGCCTCCGGCGTCCGCGCCGCCTGTTCAGCGATGAGGGCGTGGATGCAGCGCTCCGCGTACGGGATCGCCGTGTCGTTGAACGTCCCCAGGAGCCGCTGACGCTCCGGCTCCGGCAGCAGCGGGAACTCCGACAGGCGCAGGGCCCCGGAGTGCGCGACGATGCTCGCGAGCACCGTGTCGAAGCGCTCCGCCATGCGCTCGATGGTGGCCTCGTCGAAGAGGTCCCGGTCGTAGCTCCAGGCGCACATCAGGCCGTCGGGCGTGGGCGTCACGGACAGCGTGATGTCCAGCTTCGCGGCGGCGGTGTTCACGCCCTCCACGCTCAAGGTAAGGCCAGGCAATTGCAGCGCCGTCTGCGGCGTGTTCTGGAGGATGAGCTTCACCTGGAACAGCGGCGCGTGCGAGCGGCTGCGCTCCGGGTTCATGGCGCGCACCACCTCCTCGAAGGGGAGGTCCTGGTGCGCGAAGGCGCCCAGCGACACGCGCCGCGTCTGCTCCAGCAGCTCCAGGAACGTGGGGTTGCCTTCCATTCGCAGCCGCACCACGAGCTGGTTGATGAAGAAGCCGATGAGGCCCTCGGTCTCCTTCGTGTCGCGGTTGGCCACGTCGGTGCCCACCACCACGTCCGGTTGTCCGCTGTAGCGATGCAGCAGGCCCTGGAAGGCCGCCATCACCGCCATGAAGAGCGTGGCCCGTCCGCGTTGGGCCAGCGCCTCCAGACCGGCCGCGATCGCCGGCTCCGTCGTCCTGGCCACCAGTCCGCCCCGGTGGGCTCGCACGGCGGGACGGGGACGGTCGAGCGGCAGCTCCAGCACGGCCGGGGCTCCCGCCAACTGGTGGCGCCAGTAATCCAGTTGCTTCTCCAGCAGGCCGCCTCGCAGCCACTGGCGCTGCCACACGGCGTAGTCCGCGTACTGGATGGCCAGGGGCGCAAGCGGCGAGGGCCGGCCCTGCTGGTGGGCGACGTACAGCGCGCTCACCTCCTGCACGAGCACGTCCATGGACCAGCCGTCCGACGCGATGTGGTGCATCGTCAGGAGCACGCGCCACGCGTCCTCCCGCACCCGCAGGAGCCGGGCCCGCAGCAGCGGTCCCTTCGCCAGGTCGAAGGGCTTCAGCGCCTCCTCCACCTCCAGGCGGTGGGCTTCGGCCTCCCGCGCCTCTTCCGGCAGCTCGCGCAGGTCCAGCTCCTCCAGCGGCAGTGCGAGGACAGGCAGGACGCGCTGCGACGGTCCTTCGGGGCCATCCTGGAAGACGGTGCGCAGGGATTCGTGCCGGCGCACCACTTCCTGGAAGCAGTGCTCCAGCGCGCGCACGTCCAGCGCTCCCTCCACGCGCAGGGCGATGGGGATGTTGAACGTGGAGGTCCCCGGTTCGAGCTGATCCAGGAACCACAGCCGCTGCTGGGCGAATGACAGCGGCATGCGCTCCTCGCGCGGCGCGGCCTTCAGCGGAGGCGCCTGGAGCGCGGCTCCGTCCCGCATCAAGGCTTCCACGCGCAGGGACTGCTCTTCCAGCGTGCGGGCCTCGAAGAGGGCCTGGAGCGGCAGGTCCACCTGGAATGCGGTGCGGATGCGCGACAGCAACTGCGTCGCGAGCAGCGAGTGTCCGCCGCGCGAGAAGAAGTCGTCCGTCGCGCCCACCGCGTCCTGCTTGAGCACTTCGCGCCAGAGCGCGGCGAGGCGGGTCTCCGTGTCCGTGCGCGGGGCGATGAGGGCCCTGTCCTCGCGCTGGGCTTCGGGGGCCGGGAGGGCGCGTCGGTCCAGCTTGCCGCCCGTCGTGCGCGGGAGGGCATCCATCGCGACGAAGGCCGTGGGCACCAAGGCTTCCGGCAGGGTGCGCCGCAGGAAGGTGCGCAGGGCTTCGGCTTCCACCCGGGGCGTGGTGCGCGAGACGACGTAGGCCACCAGCGCGGGGCCGTGGGCTTCATCGTCGCGGACCACGACCGCGGCTTCGCGCACGCCGGGGTGCAGGACGAGCGCGGCTTCGACCTCGCCGGGTTCGACGCGCAGGCCGCGCAGCTTCACCTGGGTGTCGAGCCGCCCGAGGAACTGGAGGCGGCCGTCCGGCAACCAGCGGACCCGGTCACCGGAGCGGTACAGCCGGGCGCCGGGTTCGGTGGCGAAGGGGTGGGGGATGAAGCGTTCGGCGGTGAGCCCGGCCCGGCCCAGGTAGCCGTGCGCCAGGGGCACGCCACCCAGGTGCAGCTCGCCTGGGACGCCGACGGGCACCGGCCGCAGGGACGCGTCCAGCACGTAGGCCTCCGCGTTCGCCACCGGTCGGCCAATGGGCACCGTCGCGCCGGACTCTTCGCCGGTGACGGGGGACCACGTGGCGTCGATGGTCGTCTCGGTGGGGCCGTAGGCGTTGATGAGCTGGACCGTCGGCAACTGCGAACGCAGCCGCGTGGCCAGATCCGGCGTCAGCACTTCACCACCGCAGAAGAGCAGCCGTAGGTCGGTGGCCCTCGCGAAGGACGGCTCCGCCGTGAGGAAGCGCAGCACGGAGGGCACGGCCTGGAGGACGGTGATGCGCTGCTGGGACAGCGTGTCCGCCAGCAACGCGGCGTCGCGCTGGGCTTCGGGCGGAGCGAGCACGAGCGTGGCGCCGGACAGCAGTGTGGAGAAGACCTCCGCGGCGGAGGCGTCGAAGCCCAGGGCCGCGAGCTGGAGCTGCCGGTCCCCGGCGCCCAGCTTGAAGGTGGTGCCCATCCACGTCGCGTGGTTCGCCAGCGAGCGGTGGGAGATGAGCGCGCCCTTGGGCTGGCCCGTGCTGCCGGACGTGTAGAGGACGTACGCTGGCAGCTCCGAAGTCACGTCGGGGAGCGGTGCTTCCGCGAGCGGGGACTCCAACGCGGCCTCGACTTCGACGACCGGCCCGGTGAAGGCGGGCAGGCGGTCGCGCAGTCGCGTCTCGGTGAGGAGCACCGTGACGCCTGCGTCCTCCAACTGGAAGGTGAGCCGTTCCGAAGGCGCGGACGGATCCAACGGCACGTAGGTCGCGCCGGCCTTGAGCGCGCCGAGCAGGGACACGGGCAGCGCGTGCGAGCGCTCCAGGAACAGGCCCACCCGCGCTCCGGTGGGGAGGCCGAGCGTCCGCAGCCGCCGGGCGAGCACGGTGGCGCGTGTGTCCAGCTCCCGGTAGGTGACGGCCGCGCCGTCCTGTTCCACGGCCACGGCGTCGGGTGTCGTCCGGGCCTGGGCCTCGAACAGGGCGTGGACGGGCGTGTCGCGCGGGAAGTCGGCCCGCGCGCGGGTCCATCCACCGAGCACCTGCTGGCGCTCCGCCTCCGTGAGCAGGGGCAGGTCGGACAGGCGCCGCTCCGGATGCGCCGCCGCGTCCTCCAGGAGCACGCGCAGGTGTCCGATGAGGCGCTCGATGGTGCTCCGGTCGTAGAGGTCGGTGCGGTACTCGACCGCGCCCTCCAGGCCCTCGGGCTTCTCCGTGAGGGTGAGGGAGAGGTCGAACATCGCGGCGCCCGAGCCCACCTCGTGCGGTTCGATGCGCATGCCGGGCAGCTCCAGCGCCGCCGTGGGCGTGTTGAGCATCACCAGCGACACCTGGAAGAACGGCGTGCCTTCGACCTGGCGCTTCGGCTGGAGGACCTCCACCAGCTTCTCGAAGGGCACGTCCTGGTGGTCGTAGGCATCCAGCGTGACGTGCTTCACCCGGCCCAGCAGCTCGCGGAAGGTGGGGTTGCCATCCAGCCGCGTGCGCAGCACCAGCGTGTTGACGAAGAAGCCGATGAGCCCTTCGGTCTCCTCGCGCGTGCGGCCCGCGATGGGCGCGCCGATGCTGACGTCGTCCTGATCCGCCCAGCGGGAGAGCACCGCCTGGAAGCCCGCGAGCAGGCCCATGAACAGCGTGGCGCCTTCGCGCTGGCACAGCGCCGTCAGGTCCTGCGCCAGCTTCTTGGGGAACATCAGGTGGAAGCTCGCGCCCGGCTGCTGGGAGCCCGCGACCCGGGGACGGTCCGTGGGCAGCTCCAACGCCGCGGGGGCTCCCGCGAGCTGGTGACGCCAGTAATCCAGTTGCGCTTGGAGCACGTCGCCCTGGAGCCACTCGCGCTGCCAGACGGCGTAGTCCGCGTACTGGATGGGCAGCGTGGGCAGCGCCAGCGGCTGGCCGGAGAGCGTGGCCGCGTAGCGCGTGACCATCTCCCGGATGAGGATGGCGATGGACCAACCGTCGGAGACGATGTGGTGCATCGTCACGAGCAGCAGGTTCTCCACTTCCGTCAATCTCAGCAGCCGCGCCCGCAGCAGCGGTCCCTTCGCGAGGTCGAAGGGACGACGCGCTTCCTCCTCCGCGAGGCGACGGGCGGTCTCCTCCCGGTCGCGCACGGGCAGCGTCCGCAGGTCCTCCACCGCCAGCGGGAAGGACGCCTTCGGGGCGATGACCTGGACGGGCGTGCCCGCGTGGGTGGTGAAGGTGGTGCGCAGGGATTCATGGCGGCGCACCAACTCCGTGAAGGCGCGCTCCAGGGCAGTCACGTCCATGGCGCCGTGCAGCCGCAGCGCGACCGGCATGTTGTAGACGGGGAGGCCCGGTTGGTACTGGTCCAGGAACCACAGCCGCTGCTGCGCGAACGACAGGGGCAGGGGGCCCTGTCGCGGCACGGGACGCAGCGGTGGGGCCTGGAGCTGGATGGCGCGGGCGAGGGTGGCGTCCAGCATCGCCGCCTGGGCCTCCAGCGTGCGCGCTTCGAAGAGCTCCTGGAGCCGGGGCTCCACCGCGAACGTGGCGCGGATGCGCGACAGCAACTGCGTCGCGAGCAATGAGTGCCCGCCGCGGTCGAAGAAGTCATCCTTCGCGCTCGTGCCCTTCGTTCCGAGCAGCTCGTTCCACAGCGTGGCGAGCCGGGCCTCGGTGTCGGTGCGCGGCTGGACGAAGTCGCCCTCCGCGCCCTGGACCTCCGGTGCCGGCAGCGCGCGGCGGTCCACCTTGCCGTTGCGCGTGACGGGCAGCGAGGCCCGCATGACGATGGCCGAAGGCACCAGGTATCCGGGCAGCCGCTCCCGCAGCCAGACCTTCAGGGCCGCGACATCCAGCAGCGGCGGGCCTCCCGCGTGCGACGGGGCCGCCGTGGCGCGAGGCACCACGTAGGCCACCAGCGCGCGTCCTCCCGGCATGTCGTCGCGCGCGAGGACCACCGCTTCGCGCACCGACGCATGGCCCAGGAGCACGGCCTCGATTTCACCCGGCTCCACGCGGAAGCCGCGCAGCTTCACCTGCGTGTCGCGGCGGCCGAGGAACTGGAGCGTGCCGTCCGCCTTCCAGCGGGTCTGATCGCCAGAGCGGTACATCCGCGCTCCCGGCGCGTCGCTGAACGCATCCGGCAGGAATCGCTCCGCCGTGAGGGCGGGCTGCTGGAGGTAGCCCCAGGCCAGTCCGTCGCCGGCCACGTACAGCTCTCCGGGCACACCCGGCGGCACGGGCCGCAGGTGCGCGTCGAGCACGTACACGCGCGTGTTCGCGAGGGGCCTGCCGATGGACACCGGCGACTCCACCGCGTTCGCGTCGGTCATCACGTGGCAGGTGGTGAAGGTGGTGCCCTCGGTGGGGCCGTAGCCGTTCACCAGCCGGCCCGCCCGGGCCGCGTGCTCACGCACGCGCACCGGGTTGAGCACGTCGCCCCCGGCGAGCACCTGGCGCACGCGGGCCAGCGCTTCCGGCTGCGTCGCGGCCATTTGCTCGAAGAGCGCGGCCGTCAGCCACAGCGTGGTGACGTGGTGCGCCTCCAGCGTGCGGCCCAGCTCCTCCAGGGACGTGGCCTTCGCGTCAGCCAGGACCAGCCGGCCGCCGTGCAGCAGGCAGCCCCACAGCTCGAAGGTGGAGGCGTCGAAGGCGAGCGGGGCCTGTTGCAGGAAGACTTCATCCGGTCCGAACCGGGCGAAGTCCGTGCCCACCACCAGCCGGACGATGGCCCGGTGCGGGACGCAGACGCCCTTGGGCCGGCCCGTGGTGCCGGACGTATAGAGGACGTACGCAAGCGCGTCTCCTCCCAGCGTGGCCTCCAACGCCGTCTCCGGCTCCGCGTCCAGGCGCGCCGCCTCCGTGTCGAGCAGGAGGACCCGGGGCGCGTTCGCGGGCAGGTGCTGCTTCATCGCCTCCGAGGTGAGGACCTGGACGGCGCCGGTGTCCTCCAGGAAGAAGGACTGCCGTTCCAGCGGCGCTTCGGGGTCGAGAGGGACGTAGGCCGCGCCCGCCTTGAGGATGCCGAGCACCGCCACCGGCAGCTCCAGCGAACGCGCCAGGCACAGCGCCACGCGCGCGCCCGGCTTCACGCCGCCCTTGCGCAGGTGCCACGCGAGCTGGTTCGCGCGGCGGTCCAGCGCCGCGTAGGTGAGCGTCTGTCCCTGGAACTCCACCGCCACCGCGTCCGGAGTGCGCGCGGCCTGGGCTTCGAACAAAGCGTGCACGGCCGTGTCACGCGGGTACGCGACGGTGGTCGCGTTCCACTCCACCAGCACGCGGTGCCGTTCGGCGTCGGTGAGCAGCGACAGCGTGGACAGGCGCCGCGTGGGCTGCGTCACCGCCGCTTCCAGCAACTGGCGCAGGTGCTCCATCAAGCGGGTGACGGTCCCCGCGTCGTAGAGGTCCGTCCGGTACTCCAGCTCACCTTGCAGGCCCGACGGCGTCTCGGACAGGGCGAGCGACAGGTCGAAGCGGGACGTGCCGCTGCTCGTCTCCACACGGTGGAACGCGACGCCCGGGAACGCGATGGCCGTCGTGGGCATGTTCTGGAGCGACAGCGCTACCTGGAAGAAGGGCGGCACGCCGCGCAGGCGGGGCGGCTGGAGCACCTCCACCAGCTTCTCGAAGGGCACGTCCTGGTGCGCGAACGCGCCCAGCGTGACGTCCTTCACCCGGCCGAGCAGCTCCCGGAAGGTGGGGTCGCCCTCCAGCTTCGTGCGCATCACCAGCGTGTTGATGAAGAAGCCGATGATGCCTTCGGTCTCCGCCTGCGTGCGGCCCGCGATGGGCGCGCCCACGGCGATGTCGTCCTGGCCCGCATGACGCGCGAGCACGGCCTGGAGGCCCGCGAGCAGGCCCATGAACAGGGTTGCGCCTTCGCGCTGGCACAGGGCCGCCAAGTCCTTGGTCAGCTTCGCGGACAGCGCCACCTTCAGCGACGTCCCGGGCTGGTTCGCCTCCGCGGTGCGCGGGCGGTCCGTGGGCAGCTCGGAGGTCGGCGGTGCGTCCTCCAACTGGCCCCGCCAGTACGCGAGCTGTTCCTCCAGGATTTCGCCCTGGAGGCCGTCGTGCTGCCACGTGGCGTAGTCCGCGTATTGGAGCGGCAGGTCCGGCAGGGGCGACGGCTTCCCGGCGACGAAGGCCTCGTAGAGCGTCCCCAGCTCCCGGATGAGGATGGACATGGACCAGCCGTCGGAGACGATGTGGTGCATCGTCATGAGCAGCAGGTGTTCCCGCTCCGCGAGGCGCAGGAGCCCCGCGCGCAGCAGCGGTCCCTGCGCCAGGTCGAACGGGGCGCGGGCCTCTTCATCCGCCCGGCGTTGGGCTTCCTCCTCCCGGCGGCCCGGCTCCAGCGCGCGCAGGTCGTCCACCTTCAGCGGGAACGTGGTGGCGGCGCTGATGATCTGCACGGGTCGGCCGTCGCGGGCGCGGAAGGTGGTGCGCAGGGACTGGTGCCGACGCACCAGCTCCGTGAAGGCCCGCTGGAGGGCCTCCGCGTTCAGCGCGCCTTCCACGCGCAGCGCGGCGGGCATGTTGTAGAGCGGCAGGTTCGGCTGGAGCTGATCCAGGAACCACAGCCGCTGCTGCGAGAAGGACACCGGCGCTTCGATGGCGCGCGGCGCGATGGTCGCGGCCAGGCCCTTGCGCGTCGTCGTGGCCAGCCGTCCCTGGAGCCGCTGGGCCAGGCCCTCCACGGTGGGGGATTCGAACAGCTCGCGCAGCGGGACTTCCAGCCGCAGGGCGGTGCGCAGGCGCGACGCGACCTGCGTGGCCAGCAGCGAGTGGCCTCCCAACGCGAAGAAGTTGTCCGTCACGCCCAGGCGCGGCACGCCGAGCACCTGGGAGAACACATCCGCCAGCGTCTGCTCCAACGGCGTCCGGGGCGCGACGAAGGGCGCCTCTCCGCGCAGGCTGTCCGCGTCCGGCGCGGGCAACATGCGGCGGGCGAGCTTGCCGCTGGGCGTGAGGGGCAGCGACTCCAGCCGCAGCAGCACGGACGGCACCAGGTACTCCGGCAGCCGGTTCGCGAGCTGTCGGCGCAGGGCCTCCGGCTCCCAGGCCGCGTCGGCCGGGAGGACCACGTAGCCCACGAGCCGCTTGTCTCCGGCCACGTCCTCGCGCACCACCGCGGCCGCGTCGCGCACGCCGGGCAGGCTTCGCAGGACGGCCTCCACCTCACCCGGCTCCACGCGGAAGCCGCGCACCTTGGCCTGGTGGTCGATGCGGCCCAGGAAGTCGAGCGTCCCGTCCGTGCGCCAGCGCGCGCGGTCACCCGTGCGGTACAGCCTCGCGCCCGGGGTGGAGGAGAACGCGTCGGGCACCAGCTTCTGCGCCGTCAGCTCCGGGCGGTCGTGGTAGCCGGACGCCACCTGGATGCCGGCGATGAGCAGCTCGCCCTGCACGCCCACGGGGCAGGGCTGACCGCCCGCGTCCACGACGTACAACCGCGTGTCCGGCAGCGGCGCTCCGATGGAAGGCAGTTGCTCCCAGGTGGACGGCGCGCCTTGCAGCCGGTGCGCGCTGACGACGTGGCTCTCCGTGGGGCCGTACTGGTTCTCCAACACGCAGTCCGGCAGGCGCTCGAAGAAGGACACCAGCGCGGGCGTCACCTGCAACTGCTCACCGGCCGTCACCACTTCGCGCAGGCGCTCCGGCAACGGGGCTCCATGCGCCACGGCATCCGCGAGCGACTGGAGCGCGACGAAGGGCAGGAACAAACGCTCCACGTCCTCGTTCGCCATCAGGCGCAGCAGGGCGGGCATGTCCCGGCGCACTCCCGCCGTGGGCACCACCAGCGTGCCACCCGCGCACCACGTGGACAGCATCTCCTGGAAGGAGACGTCGAAGCTCAGCGACGCGAACTGCAACGTCGTGGCGTTCGCCTTCACCGACCGCTGGCACTGCCAGTCCAGCATGTGCGACAGCGCGCGGTGCGACAGCTCCACGCCCTTGGGGCGTCCGGTGCTGCCCGACGTGTAGATGAGGTAGCCGGCCGACTCCAGCGGTACGTCCACCTGGAGCGCGTGCACAGGCTGCGGCGGCAGCGCGTCCAGCAGCACCACCGCGACGTCCGCGCTCTTCGGCAGCGTGGCCTCCAGCGCCGCCTGGGTCAGCACCGCGCGGATGCCGGCGTCCTCGCGCATCAGCGCCAGCCGTTCCACGGGGTACGTCGGGTCGAGCGGCACGTAGGCCGCGCCCGCCTTGAGGATGCCGAGCACGCCCGCCGTCATCTCCAGCGAGCGCTCCACGCACAGCCCCACGCGGTCGCCGGTGCGCACGCCCAGCCCGCGCAGGTGGTGGGCGACCTGATTGGCCTGACGCTCCAGTTGCGCGTACGTGAGGCGCTGGCCTTCGTACTTCACCGCCACCGCATCAGGCGTGCGCGCGGCCTGGGCTTCGAATCGGCCGTGGACCGTCGTCGTCACGGGGAGGGCGGGACGGGTGTTCCAGTCCACCAGCACCTGTCGACGCTCCGCCTGCGACAGGAGCGACAGCGTGGACAGGCGCTGCTCGGGGTGGGCCACCGCGTCCTTGAGGAGCGCGTGCAGGTGCGTCACCAGCCGCTCGGCCGTGGAGGCTTCGTACAGGTCGGTGCGGTACTCCAGCGCGCCGCGCACGCCCTGGGGCGACTCGCTCAGCGTGAAGGTGAAGTCGAACTTCGCGGTGCCGCTGTCCAGCTCCAGCAACTGCATCTGGAGGCCCGGCACGGTGAGCTCCGCCGACGGCGTGTTGAGCATCACCAGCGCCACCTGGAAGAACGGCGTGCGCTCCGGCATGCGCGGCGGCTGGAGGGCTTCCACCAGCTTCTCGAAGGGCACGTCCTGGTGCGCGAACGCGCCCAGCGTCACGTCCTTCACCCGGCCGAGCAGCTCCCGGAATGTGGGGTCGCCGGCCAGCTTCGTGCGCATCACCAGCGTGTTGACGAAGAAGCCGACCAGGCCCTCCATCTCCGACTGCGTGCGGCCCGCGACGGGGGCGCCCACGCAGATGTCGTCCTGGCCCGAGTAGCGCGACAGCAGCGTCTGGAGGCCCGCGAGCAGGCCCATGAACAGCGTGGCCCCTTCGCGCTGGCAGAGCGTGCGCAGCGACTGCACCAGCTCCAGCGGCAGCTCCACCTCCAGCCACGTGCCCGGGTTGCGGGTGTCCGCGGTGCGCGGATGGTCCGTGGGGAACTCCAGCGCGGGAGGCGCGTCCTCCAACTGCTTGCGCCAGTAGTCGACCTGCGCGTCCAGCACGTCCCCGCGCAGCCACTCACGCTGCCAGGCGGAGTAGTCCGCGTACTGGATGGGCAGCTCCGGCAGCGGCGAGGGCCGGCCGGCGAGCCGCGCCTCGTACAGCGCGACCATCTCGTGGATGAGCACGGCGATGGACCAGCCGTCCGAGATGATGTGGTGCATCGTGACGAGCAGCAGGTGTTCGTGCTCCGCGATCCGCAGCAGGCGCGTGCGCAAGAGCGGCCCCTGCGACAGGTCGAAGGGCCGACGGGCTTCGTCCTTCGCCCGCTGTCCCGCCTCCTCCTCGCGTTCGGAGAGGGGCAGGTGCTCCAGCGATTCGACCGACAGCGGCCACGGCACCGGGGGCGCGAAGACCTGGGCGGCGGTGCCGTCGATGACCTGGAACGTGGTGCGCAACACCTGATGCCGGCGCACCAGCTCCGTGAAGGCCTCGGTGAGCGCGGTGACGTCCAGCACGCCCTCCAGGCTCAGCGCTGCGGGCATGTTGTAGAGCGCGCTGCCGGGCTGGTACTGGTCCAGGAACCACAGCCGCTGCTGCGCGAAGGACAGCTCCGCGGACGTGACGCCGGGCCGCGCGGTGATGGCGGGCGGACGGGGCATGCGGTCCGCTTCGGGCACGCGGTCCTCGATGCGGCGGGCGAGCGTCTCCACCGTGGGGTGGTCGAACACCTCGCGCAGCCGCACGTCCACGCCCAGGCCGGTGCGCAGGCGTGAGGTCACCTGCGTGGCCAGGAGCGAGTGGCCTCCCAGGTCGAAGAAGCTGTCGGTGATGCCGACGTGGGCCAGGCCCAGCACCTGCGCGAAGATGTCCGCCAGCGTCTGCTCCAGCGGTGTGCGCGGCGTGATGAGGGCCGCTCCGCCCCGGAGGCTGTCCACGTCCGGCGCGGGCAGCAGTCGGCGGACCAGCTTGCCCGTGGGCATCACCGGCAGCGCGTCCAGGCGCATCAGCGCGGTGGGAAGCATGTACTCCGGCAGCCGCCGGGCCAGGGCCTGTCGCAGGGCCTCGGGTTCCCACGCGGTGTCCGGCTGGAGCACGACGTAGCCCACGAGCCGCTTGTCGCCGGGCACGTCCTCGCGCACCAGCGCCGCCGCCGCGCGCACGCCCGGAGCGTCACGCAGCGCCGCTTCCACTTCGCCCAGTTCGATGCGGAAGCCCCGCACCTTCACCTGGCTGTCGAGCCGACCGAAGAACTCGATGGCGCCGTCCTCGCGCCAGCGGGCTCGGTCACCGGTGCGGTACAGCCGCGCGCCGGCTTCTCCGGAGAGGCCGTCCGGGACGAACTTCTCCGCGGTCAGCTCCGGACGCTCGTGGTAGCCGAGCGCCACCTGCGGGCCGCCGACCATCACCTCGCCGGGCACACCGGCGGGGCAGGGACGTCCGGTGGGGTCGACGATGTACAACCGCGTGCCGGGCACGGGCATGCCCACCGGGGGCAGGCGCTCCCACGTGTTCGGCGGGCCGCGCAGGCGGTAGGCGCTGACGACGTGCGCTTCGGACGGGCCGTACTGGTTCTCCAGCGTGCAGTGGGGCAGCCGCTCGAAGAGGGCCACGAGCGCGGGCGTCACCTGCAACTGCTCGCCGGCCGTCACCACCTCCACCAGCCGCTTCGGCACGGGGGCGCCATGGGCCACCGAGTCCGCCATCGTCTGCAGCGCGATGAACGGCAGGAACAGCCGCTCCACGTCATGCCGGTCCATGAAGGCCAGGAGCGCCGGCATGTCCTGGCGCGTCTCCGACGTGGGCACCACGATGGAGGAGCCCACGGACCAGGACGTGAACATCTCCTGGTACGTGATGTCGAAGTTGAGCGACGCGAACTGCAACGTGACGGCGTCCACCTTGGGCGAACGCAGCCGCGTCCACGCCACCACCCACGACAGCGTGCGGTGCGCCACCGCGATGCCCTTGGGGCGGCCGGTGCTGCCGGACGTGTAGATGATGTAGCAGAGCGAGTCCGGCCAGATGGCGGACGGCGGCGCATGGGACGGCAGGTGGGTGAAGGACTCCGTGTCCATGCACACCACGCGCGCCTGGGTCGCGGGGATGCGGGGGAGGATCCACGACTGGGTGAGCACCACCTGCGAGCCCGAGTCCTCCAACATCAGCGACAGGCGCTCCGCGGGGTACGCCGGATCCATGGGGACGAAGGCGGCGCCCGACTTGAGGACGCCCAGCACGCTCACCACCATCTCCAGCGAGCGCTCCAGGCACAGCGCGAGCCGGTCTCCTGGACGCACCCCGCTGTCGCGCAGGTGCCACGCGAGCTGATTCGCGCGGCGGTCCAGCTCCGCGTACGTGAGGGCCTGTCCTTCGAAGAGGGCGGCTACGGCGTCGGGCGTGCGGCGGGCCTGGGCCTCGAAGGATTCATGCACCAGCGGCTCGGTGGGACCGTCGTACGCCGTGGTGCTCCAATCCACGAGGACGCGCTGGCGCTCGGCGTCGCTCAGGAGGTTGAGCTCGGAGAGGCGGCGCTCGGGGTTGGCGACCGCGTCCTCCAGGAGCACGCGCAGGTGCTCCATCATGCGCGCGGCGGTGGAGGCTTCGAAGAGGTCGCTGCGGTACTCGAAGGCGACCTGGAGCCCGCGCGGCGTTTCGGTGAAGACGAGGGTGAAGTCGAACTTGGACGTGCCGCTGTCCACGTCCACCGTGCGGAAGGTGAGGCCCGGGCCGGTCAGCTCCGCCATCGGCGTGTTGAGCAGCACCAGCGTCACCTGGAAGAAGGGCGTGTGGCCCGCCTGCCGGGGCGGTTGCAGGGCCTCCACCAGCTTCTCGAAGGGCACGTCCTGGTGCGCGTACGCGCCCAGCGTCACGGCCTTCACCCGGCGCAGCAGCTCCGCGAAGGTCGGGTCTCCGTCCAGTTGGGTGCGCAGCACCAGCGTGTTGACGAAGAAGCCGATGAGCCCTTCGGTCTGCGGCTGGTTGCGGCCGGCGATGGGCGCGCCGATGGTGACGTCGTCCTGGCCCGTGTAGCGCGACAGCAGGGCCTGGAGGCCCGCGAGCAGGCCCATGAAGAGCGTGCCCTTCTCACGGCGGCACAGCGCGCGCAGGCCCTGCATCAGCGCATGCGGGAACATCTCCCGGTGCGTGGCGCCGGGGTTGCTCGTGTCACCGGTGCGCGGGTGGTCGGTGAGCAGCTCCAGCGCGGGAGGCGCGCCTTCCAACTGCTTGCGCCAGTACGCGAGCTGCTTGTCCAGCAGCGCGCCCTGGAGCCAGTCGCGCTGCCAGACGGCGAAGTCGGCGTACTGGATGGGCAGCTCCGGCAGGGGCGAGGGCCGGCCGGCGGTGAAGGCTGCGTAGAGGGTGACGGCTTCGTGGATGAGCACGCCGATGGACCAGCCGTCGGAGACGATGTGGTGCATCGTGACGAGCAGCAGGTGTTCGCGCTCCGCGAGCCGCAGCAGGCGGGTGCGCAGCAGGGGGCCTCGCGACAGGTCGAACGGAGCGCGAGCCTCATCGCGGACGCGGAGCAGGGCTTCGGCTTCGCGCTCGGCGGCGGGCCAGTCGCGCAGGTCCTCGACCTCCAGGGAGGAGTCCGCGGTGGGCGCGATGACCTGGATGGGGTCGCCGTCCTGGACCGCGAAGGCGGTGTGCAGCGCTTCGTGGCGAAGCATCACCTCCGCGAAGGCGCGGCCCAGCGCGGACACGTCCAGTGTGCCCTCCAGGCGCATGGCGGCTGGGATGTTGTAGAGCGCGCTGCCGGGTTCGTACTGGTCCAGGAACCACAGCCGCTGCTGCGCGAATGACAACGGCAGGGTCCCCGTGCGAGGCACGCGCTGGATGGACTGCGAGCCCGAGGTGGCGGCGGGACGCGCGGGGGGCGCCGGTGGCGTGGCGCGAGCCGTGGAGGCTTGAGGAGGCGCGGTGTTCGCGGTGGCGGCCCGTGGCGTGATGTTGGCCGTGGCTCCTTGCAGCGTTACTGCGTGCGCGGTGGCACTCGGCTGTGTGACGTGGGCCGTGGCACCTTGTGGTGTCACTGCATGCGCGGTGGCACCCGGTTGCGTGACATGGGCCGTGGCACCTTGCGAGGTCGCTGTGCGAGCAGCGGCTCCCGTTGGGGATGAGGTGGCATCCGCCATCGTCGCCGGTCTCGCGCTCATGCCGGGAGCTGAAGACGGTGGCGGGGGCGGCACGCGGGGAGCGGGCGTGAGGACCTCCACTTCACCGTCCGAGCGATAACGCGCCCGAGCGCCAGTGCCGTACAGCCTCGCGCCCGTGCCTTCCGGTGAGGCCGGCAGGCGCGCCTGGGTCAGCTCCGGTGCCTTCCAGAAACCGAGCGGCACGGCATCCCCGCCCAGGAACAGCTCCCCCACCACGCCCACCGGCGCACGCCGCCCTGCGGCATCCAGCACGAAGCGCGGTCCTGGCGTCGCGGTCTCCCGGGCCCCAGGAAGCAGCGACACGGGCGAGACGATCCGCGCGGAGGTGGCGCGCTGGAGCGCACGCGCGAGGTCCGAGGACAGGCCCTCCGCATCGTCCAGCACCAGCGTCTTCACCTGCCCCAACACACCGGACGCATCCGGCATCTCCGCGAGCGTCCTCGCGATCTCGAACGAGCCGCGCAGGTGCACCGACGGCCCCATGCGCAGCAGGCGCGCGAGCATCCCCGCCCGGTCCTCCTCGACGGGCACGGCGTCCGTCATGGGCGCGGTGTGTTCCTGGCTCTGGCGGCGCAGCACGTCCAGGTGCCGCAGACCCTCCAGGGTGATCTCCGGGGCGATGCCGAAGTCGATGAGGCAGGCCACCTCGTCCACGTCGGCCTTCCGCAGTTGCTCCACGCGGGGCGCGAGCGAATCCGGCGTGCCGAACAGGCCACCCGACTCCAGGTAGCGTGACACGCCCTGCTCCAGGAGCACATCCATGTCCTGGGGCGTGAGCGAGCGCACGTCGAAGCCCGGGCCCTGGCTGGCCACGAGCCCGTTCACCAGCTCCACGGAGCTGCGGAAGTATTTCAGCAGTGGCTCACGCGCCTGTCGCTTCACGTCCTCGCGGCTGGAGGTGACGAAGGTGTGCAGCATCAACACCACGTGGCCACGGCCGGGGTGGCCCGCCTTGCGCCGGGCCTCGCGGTAGATGGCGATCTTCCGCTCCAGTTCCACGAAGTCCTGGCCCAGGCCCAGCACGTTGGTGAGCAGGCCCGTGCCCAGCTCGCCCGCGAGCCGGAAGGTCTCCGGGTTGAAGGCGGCGGTGATCCACACCGGCAGCTCCGCCTGCACGGGACGGGGACGGATGGCGATGTCCACCTCTACGCCCGCGCCGTTGGTGCGGCGCACCGTGCCGCCCTTCCACAGCGTGCGCACCTCTTCCAGTCCCCGACGCACGGCCTCCGGCCGCTGGTGGAAGTTCCCCGGGGCGAAGACGAAGTCGTTCGCGTTCCAGCCCGTGGCGAAGGACACGCCCGCGCGGCCGTTGGAGAGGTTGTCGATGACGGACCACTCCTCCGCGACGCGCAGCGGATCATGCAGCGGCAGCACGACGCTGCCCGCGCGGATGGACACCCGCTCGGTGACCATGGCCAGCGCGGCGCTGGTGGCGGTGGGGCTGGGGTAGGGGCCGCCGAAGTCGTGGAAGTGGCGCTCCGGCGTCCAGACGGCGCTGAACCCGTGGGCGTCCGCGAACTTCGCCCCGTCGATGAGCAACTGGTACTTCTTCCGCCCCGACGCCTCCGCGTCATTGGCGAAGTAGAAGAGGCTGAAGTCCAGGGCCCGCTTCGTGGCCGTACCCGTCCGACGGGACTCCTCGCGGAACTCGGCGCGCGAAGGCAGCACCACCGGAAGCCCACGGGACAGGGCCCACAGCAGCTCCAGGCCCGCCGGATCCGAATCCGCATCCGACGTGCTCAGCCACAGCTCGCCCGGCCGTGACTCCACGCGCGCATCCAGCGCGGCGAGGCGGTGGACGAGGTTGCGGTGGCTCAGCATCACGCGGGGGCGCGACAGCTCCGTGCCTTCGCGCACCAGGCACGCGAGGCCGTCCAGGGCCACTTCAGGACCCTGTGCCCCTGCCGCGGCGCCTCCGGCCGAAGTGTCCTCCACGCGGAGGATGGACGCGGACACGCCTGCCGGGAGGGTGAGCGTTTCGTCGGTCACGACCACGACCGGGGCGCCCTCGCGTCCAAACGACGCCAGCTCCCCGAGCCCGTCACGCGACACCAGCGCGTACGCGCCCCCGGCCGCCAGCACACCCCACAGCGCGGCGGCGCGCTCGGGGGATGGCTCCAGGCACACGGCGACCGGAACGCCCGGCCCCACGCCTCGCGCCCGCAGGTGGTTCGCGAGCGTCAGGGCCTTCTGCCGCAGGGCCCGCCACGACAGGACCCTCTCATGCTGCCCCACGGCCATCGCGTCCGGCGTCTGTTCCGCGCGGGACGCGAGCAGCGCCGGCAGTGAGCCATTTCCGGAGACGCGGATCTCGGTGCTCCGTGCGCGCGCGGGCATCGCGTCCAGTGACAACCGGGACAGCGGCTTCGTCGGGGACGCGACGGCGTCGGAGAGCAGGGCCTGCAACTGGGACAGCAGCCGCGCGATGGTGTCCGCGTCGAACAGGTCGACGGCGTACTCCAGCGTCCCG
The DNA here is from genome assembly GCA_004173515.1 of Myxococcaceae bacterium. Taxonomy (GTDB): domain Bacteria; phylum Myxococcota; class Myxococcia; order Myxococcales; family Myxococcaceae; genus Corallococcus. The sequence goes on from SECN01000008.1 coordinate 23,772, forward strand.
GAGAAGCCCCGGGCGTCCTCCCGCATCAGCATCGTGAGGTCCGCGAGCGACGTGCCGTACTGCGCGGGCAGGTCGGTGACGTCGTAGTAGACCAGCCGCAGACCGGGGAAGTCCTCGATGGGCGCCGACACATTCTCCGCGTGCAGCAGGAAGATGGCGTCGAACAGGCGGCCCAGCCGGTTCTCCTCTCCGGGCTCCAGCTCCCCCAGCAACTGTTCGTAGGGCACGTCCGGGTTCGCGAAGGCACCCAACGTCGTGTCGCGCACGCGCATCGCGAGCGTGCGGAAGTCCGGATCCCCCGCCGCGCTCGTGCGCAGCGCCAGCGCGTGCGCCACGTAGCCGATCTGCGGCTCCAGCTCCGGCCGCGTCCGGTTGCCGATGGACGTGCCCACCAGGATGTCGTCCTGCCCCGAGCACCGGGCCAAGAGCGCCGTGAAGCCGGCGAGCAGCGTCATGTACCCGGTGAGCCCCTCACGCTGACTGAACGCGTTCAGCGCGGCGCTCAGCTCCTCGGAGAAGGTGAACCCGTGTCGCGCGCCGCGCCGCCGTGCACCGGGGATGCGCGGGCGGTCCAGCGGCAGGGACAGCGCCCCCGGGCGTCCCGCGAGCTGACGCCGCCAGTACGCCTGCTGATCCGCGAGCGTGCCGTCCGCGAGCACCTGCCGCTGCCAGAGGGTGAAGTCGATGTACTGGATGGACAGCGCCGGCAGCGGCACCGTCACCCCGTGCACGAAGCCGGTGTAGAGGGCCAGCGCCTCGCGGATGAGGTTCACCAGCGACAGCGTATCCGCGACGATGTGGTGGATGGTCACGAGCAGCACGTGCTCGGTGTCCGCCATCCGCAGCAGGCTCACCCGCACGAGCGGGCCCCGGTCCAGTTCGAACGGCGCCGCGGGCTCCAGGCGCGCGCGCCGCAGGGCTTCGGCCTCCAGGTCCCCGGCGAAGCCCCGCAGGTCCACCACGGGGATGGAGATGCGCACCTCGGGCAGCAGGCGCGGCACTCCCTGGCCGTTCACGTCGACGAAGACGGTGCGCAGCGATTCGTGGCGGCGGATGACTTCATTGACGCCGCGCTCCAGCAGATCCGGGCGCAGCACCCCGGAGACGCGGACCGCGAGCGGCTCGTTGAACAGCGAGCTGCCCGGCTCTCGCGCCCCCATCTCCCAGACGCGCTCCTGCACGTAGGAGAGGGGCAGCGGGTTCGTGCGAGGCCACGGCTGGATGGCCGCCGCCGCCGCTTCCGGTGCGTCCGCCTCACCCGTGTCGAGCAGGCCCTCCGTCTGGAGCCGCGCTTCGATGCGCTCCGCGAGGCCCGCGACGGTGGGCGCCTCGAACAGGTCACTCAGCGGCACCTGCGTGCGGAACGTCTCGCGCAGTCGCGTGAGCAACTGCGCCGCCATGAGCGAGTTGCCGCCCAGGTCGAGGAAGTTGTCGTCCAGGCCGATGTCCGCGATGCCCAGCCGCTCACGCCACAGCTCCATCAGCCGTTGCTCGATGTTGCTCAGGCCCGACGGCGCGGGTGCGGCGGCCGCCGGAGCCACGGGCGCCACCGCGAGGGCGGAAGGCGGCGGCGCGGCCACGGAGGCGGCCTCCGGCAGGGGCAGCGCGGAACGTACGTCCACCGTGATGCGTACGGTCTCGAACGGGTAGCCCGGCAGCGAGATGCGACGGCGCGAACCGTGGGCGTGCAGGACCTCCCAGTCCACGCTCGCGCCCATGCGCCACAACGCGCCCACGGACTCCAGCAGCGTCTGGAGGTCCGACGTGGAGGTGCCCGCGCGGCGAAGCGAGGACACGGCCACGGTGTCCTGCGACGTGCGCAGCCGCAGCCGTGCGAGCGCGGTGAGGCCCTGATCCGGACCGGCCTCGATGAACAGGCCGTGGCCGGATTGCAGCAGGGTGTCCAGGCCGGCGGCGAAGCGCACCGGCTCACGCATCTGACGCGCCCAATAGCGCGGCGAGGTGGCTTCCTCCGGACGGATCCACGTGCCGGTGAGGCTGGACACGTAGGCAATGGCCGGGGCCTTGAGCGACAGGCCCGAGACGGCCCGCTCCAGCTCGGGCATCAGCGCTTCCACGGCGCGCGAGTGGAACGCATGCGACGCGGGCAGCCGCACCACGCCCACGCGCCGGCCCACGAGCGTCTTCTCCAGCGCGGCCAGCGGCTCCAGCGGGCCGGATACGGTGCACCGGTCGGAGCCATTGAGAGCGGCCACCTCCAGCGTGTCGGAGAGCAGTGGACGGACGTCCTCCGCGGACAGGCCCACCGCGAGCATTCCGCCCGCCGGCAGCCGCGACATCAGCTCGCCACGCACCACGGCCAGCCGCAGTGTGTCCTCCAGCGACAGCACCCCAGCGATGCACGCCGCCGCGTACTCCCCGAAGCTGTGCCCCAGCAGGGCGGAGGGCTTGAACCCCAGCCCCATCCACCACCGCGCGAGCGAGACCTCCACGGAGAGCAACGCGGGCAGCGCGAAGCGGGGCTCGGAGAGGGCCGCCTGCGCCCGGGCCTCCTCGCCGGAGGACGGGAACAGCACGGAGCGCAGGTCCTGCGTCAGTCCCACGGTCGGCAGCAGCGCGAAGCAGGACTCCAGCTCCTGCTGGAAGCGCGGCTCGGTGTCGAACAGCTCGCGGGCCATGCCCACGGTCTGCGCGCCCTGACCCGGGAAGAGGAAGGCCACGCGCTGCGACGGCGGGGCCTCCAGGTCGCGCACGGTGGACGGCGTGCCGGGCTTGCGCAGGGCCTCCACGAGTCCGACGAGGTCCTCCGCCACCACCGTGCGGCGCACCTCGAAGCCCTTGCGGCCCACGTTGCGCGTGAAGGCCACGTCCGCCAGCTCCACGTCGGAGCGGGCCTCCACCGCGTCGGCCAGCTCGCGCGTCACCGTCTCCAGCGCGGCGGGCGTGCGGGCGGACAGCGTGACGAGCTGTCGGGAACGACGGCCTCCAGGGGCGGGCTCACGCACAGGCGCTTCCTCCAGGATGACGTGCGCGTTGGTGCCACCGATGCCGAACGAGCTGACCGCGGCGCGGCGCGGTCCCCCGGTGCGCTCCCACGGGCGCAGGGTGGTGTTCACGAAGAAGGGGCTGCGCGCGAAGTCGATCTCCGGGTTGGGCTGCTCGAAGTGGAGGCTGGGGGGCACCTCGCCGTGGTGCAGGGCGAGGGCCGCCTTCATGAGGCCCGCGATGCCGGCGGCCGTGTCCAGGTGCCCGATGTTCGTCTTCACCGAACCCAGCGCGCAGTAGCCCGTGCGCTGCGTGTGCGCCCGGTACGCCCGCGTGAGGGCCGCGACTTCAATGGGGTCGCCCAGCGAGGTGCCGGTGCCGTGCGCCTCCACGTACTCCACGCTGTCCGCGTCCACGCCCGCCGCCGCGAGCGCCCGGGCAATCACCTGGCTCTGCCCCTGGACGCTGGGCGCCGTGTAGCTGACCTTGGCCGCCGCGTCGTTGTTGAGCGCGGAGCCCTTGATGACCGCGTACACGCGGTCCCCGTCCCGCAGGGCGTCGGTGAGCCGCTTGAGCACCACCACGCCCAGGCCGCTGCCCAGCACGGTGCCCCGGGCCTTCGCGTCGAACGCGCGGCAGTGGCCGTCCGGCGAGAGGATCATCCCCTCCTGGAAGAGGTAGCCCGTGCGCTGCGGCAGGGACACCTTCACCGCGCCCGCCAGCGCCAGGTCGGACTGCCGGGTGCGCAGGCTCTGGCAGGCCAGGTGCACCGTGACGAGGCCGGTGGAGCACGCCGTGAAGACGTTGAGGCTCTCTCCTCCGAGCTTCAGCTTGTAGGCCGTCTTGGTGGCCACGTTCTCGCCGCCGGTCGTCCCCAGCGCCTCGAACAGGGAGGCGGGGTCCTTGCGCGTCTGACCCAGGAGCGACAGCAGGTGCACGTTGGAGCTGCCCGCGCCCGCGTACAGCGAGACGGGCTCGGCGATGCGCTCCGCGTCGTAGCCCGCGTCCTCCAGGGCGTTCCACGCGCACTGGAGGAACAGGCGCTGCTGCGGATCCATCCACTGCGCCTCGCGCGGGGACAGGCCGAAGAAGGCCGCGTCGAAGCCGTCCGCCTCCTCCAGCACGCCGCCGGCCGGCACGAAGTCGGGGTGGTCGCGCAGCGCGTCCGGGAACAGCGGGGAGGGCTCCAGCTCCTCCTTCGTGAAGCGCGTGATGGACTCCACGCCCTCGCGCAGGTTGCGCCAGAACGCGTGCACGTCTGGCGCGCCAGGGAAGCGGCCCGCCATGCCGATGATGGCGATGTCGCCGGAGTCCTTCCCGGCCTCCTCACGCGTTGCTTCCGGGCGGGGCGCGGGACGGGGGGCGGTGGACTCGTGCTCCAGCTTCGCGGCGAGCCGGGCGACCGTCGGGTGTTCGAAGAAGTGGGTGATGGGGATGTCCCGGCCCAGGGCCTCGCGCAACTGCGTGCTGGCCTTCACCACCAGGAGCGAACCGCCGCCCAGGTCCTCGAAGAAGTGCGCGTGCAGCCCCACGCGCGGCATGTCGAGCACGCGCGCCCAGACCTCGGCGATGCGCTGCTCCAACTCGGTGGTGGGCGTGGCGAAGGGCGCATCCGCCACGGGTTGCACGGGCGTGGGCGCGGGCAGGGCGTCGCGGTCCAGCTTGCCGCCCCGGGTGAGGGGCAGCGCGTCCAGGCGCACGAAGGAGGACGGCACGAAGGCGTCGGGCAGGCGCTCCTTGAGGAAGCGACGCACGGCGGGAATCTCCAGCGACTCATCCGCCACCATCCAGGCGCGGAGCAGGGTCTCGCCCGCGACCTCGCGCGGGAGCACCACCGCCTGACGCACGCCCGGGACCTGGGCCAGCACGGCCTCCACTTCGCCCAGCTCGACGCGGATGCCGTGCACCTTCACCTGCGCATCGCGACGGCCCAGGAACTCCAGGCGGCCATTGGCCAACGTGCGCACGCGGTCTCCGGTGCGGTACAGCCGGGCTCCGGGCTCGGGGGAGAACGGATCGGGCACGAAGCGCTCGGCGGTGAGCGCGGGCCGCTCCAGGTAGCCGCGCGCCACGCCCACGCCTCCCACGTACAGCTCTCCCGGCACACCCGGGGGCACGGGCTCACCGTGTCCATCGAGGGCCAGAACGCGCACGCCCGGGATGGCGCGGCCGATGGACGGACGCTCGGCGTCCACGTCTGGATCCAGGGTCGCGCAGACGGTGATTTCGGTGGGGCCGTAGGCATTGAGGAAGCGGCGGCCCGGCTTCCAGCGCGCGGCCAGCTCCGGCGTGCACGCCTCGCCCACGGAGGCCACGACCGCCAACAGGGGCAGCGCGGAGGGCTCCAGCGGCGCCAGCGACGTGGGCGTGGCGGTGAGGGTGGTGATGCGCTCGGAGGCGAGCACCTGCTGCAACGGAGGCCCCGGCAGCAGCGACTCCGGCGGCGCGAGCACCAGCGTCGCGCCGGACAGGAGGGCGGCGAAGATCTCACTGACCGACGCGTCGAAGCCGATGGACGCCAGTTGCAGCAGCCGGCTGCCCGGCTCCAGCTTCAGCGCGTCGCGCAGGGCGGAGGACGTGTTGCACAGGCCGTGGTGCGCCAGCAGCGCGCCCTTGGGCGTGCCGGTGGAGCCGGAGGTGAAGATGACGTAGGCGAGGTGCGCGGGCGTGACGGCCGGCGCGGGTTCGGGAGGCAGGGTGGGGCGCGCCTCCAGCGAAGCGCGCTCCTCGTCGAGCAGCACCAGCAACTCGCCCTGGGGCGCCAACCGGTCCGCCAGCGCTTCGTTGCTCAACAGCACGGACACCCGTGCCTCGCGCAGCATCGCTTCCAGGCGCGCCGGAGGGTGTCCCGGATCCAACGGCAGGAAGGCGCAGCCCGCCTTGAGCACGCCGAACAGCGCCACCACCAGGTCCGGGGTGCGCTCCAACTGCACGCCGACGATCTGATCCGGTCGGACGCCCGCCACGATGAGGTGCCTCGCGAGCTGGTTCGCCCGCGCGTCGAGCTGTGCGTACGTCAGCGTCGTTTCGCCCAGCGCGACGGCGATGGCGTCGGGCGTGGCCCGGGCCTGTGCCTCGAAGAGCCGGTGCACGAGGTCGGGGGCCACGGCCGGGCCGGTGGGGCGCCAGGCTTCCATCACCTGTCGGCGGTCCTCCGGGGTCAGCAGGGGCAGGGCGGTGATGGCGTGCTCGGGGTACTGGGTCGCCCCGGCGAGCAGCGTGTCCAACTGCCCGAGCATCCGCGCGATGGTGTCCGCGTCGAAGAGGTCGGTGGCGTACTCGCACATCAGCTCCAGCCCGTTCCCGGAGTCGGTGACGGAGAGCGTGAGGTCGAGCTTGGTGGCGCCGCTGTCCCCGAGCGCGCTGCTCAGCGTGAGGCCGGGCAGGTGCACCGGGTGGGACGCGGCGTCCTGGAGGACGAGCTTCACCTGGAAGAGGGGTGCGTGCGAGAGGCTGCGCTCCGGATTGAGGCCGCGCACCATCGCGTCGAAAGGCAGGTCCTGGTGGGCCCACGCCTCCAGTGATGCGCGGTGGGCGCGGTGCAGCAGCTCGCGGAACGACGGCGCGCCGGAGAGGTCCGCACGCAAGGGAAGCTGGTTGACGAACAGGCCGACGATGCCCGCGGTCTCCGGCCGGGCACGTTGCGCGGTGTCCACGCCCACCACGAGGTCCGCCTGGCCGGTATACCGGTGCAGCAACACCTGGAAGCCCGCGAGCAGCGCCACGAAGGGCGTGGTGCCTTCGCGCGAGGCCAGCGTCTTCAACCGGTCCCAGGCGGCCTTCTCCAACCGGTGGGTCCGCTGGGCGCCCCGGTAGGACTGCACGCGGGGCCGGCGACGGTCGCCGGGGAGGTCGAGCACGGGCGGTGCTCCAGCCAGATGCTTGCGCCACCAGCCGAGCAGATCCTCCTGTCGCTCACCGCGCAGCCACGAGCGCTGCCACGACGCGTGGTCGGCGTACTGGAGGGGCAATTCGGGCAGGGTGGGGGAGCGCCCGGCGGACAGCGCCGCGTACGCTTCCGCCAGCTCCCGCAGCAGCACGCGCATGGACCAGCCATCCGCGACCAGGTGGTGCACGGTGAGCAGCAGCCAGTGCCGCGTGGGCTCCAGGCGCAACAGCGTCACCCGGATCAGCGGACCCCGGGCAAGGTCGAAGGGACGCCGGGCCTCTTCGCTCGCGAGCTTCCGCGCCTCGGCCTCGCGCGCCTCGGAGGGAAGCGAAGCGAGGTCCACGAAGGGCAGCGACAGCGCCAGGTCCGGGAGGATGTGCTGGCCGGGCTCGCCGCGCGTCTCCACGAACACGGTGCGCAGCGCTTCATGACGCCGCACGAGGAACTGGAGGCCCTTCTCCAGCGCGGACGCGTCGAGCGTTCCGTCCAGTCGGGACACGATGGGGACGTTGTAGAAGGCGCTGCCCGGCTCCAGACGGTCCAGGAACCACAGGCGCTCCTGCGCGAAGGACAGCGGCATGGACTCCGTGCGAGGCACGCGGACCGGCGCCGGACGGGACGCGGTCCCCAGGGCCTTCGCTTCGCGCACCAGCTCCGCGGTGCTCACGCCGCGCAGCAGCGCTTCCATCGGAACGGGCACACCGAGGTCCTGCTCCAGCACATGCGCCAGCTCCACCGCGGCCAGCGAATCCAGGCCGTACTGCGTCAGCGGTGCATGGACATCCAGGTCTTCGACGCGGGCACCCATGCGCGCCGCCACCCGCGCGAGCACGCGGGATTCCTGCTCCGAAGCCGGGGCCCGAGCAGCGGCCCCGCTCATCGGCGCGACCGCTGGTGCACGCCCTTGAGACTCCTGCTCCGACGCGGAGGCCCGCGTCACGGACCCGCTCGTCGGCGCGGCCGCCCGTGACTCCTGCTCCGATGCCGAGGCCCGAGCATCCCCCTGGGCTTCGACCAGCGCGAGCACATGGGATTCCAGCACCGAAGCCGAGGACTGCGCATTCGCGGGCGAGAACCCTGACGCGCGCTCCGGGAGGCCGACAGCAGGGGCTCGCCACGCATGCAGCTCCCGCAGTCCGCCCGCGAGGAACGCCGCGCGTGTGGCCCTCCGCTGAACCTTGCCGCTGGACGTCTTCGGCAGGCTCCCGGGCTCGATGAGCACCACCGCGTGGGGCATCACCTCATGCGTCTCCGCCAGCCGCCGACGCAGGGTCCCCAACAACTGCTCCGCGTCCCCATCCCACTTGCGCGGATCCACCTCCTGCACCACGACGAGCCGCTCCTCGCCGTCCACCTCGACGCCGAACGCCACGCCACACCCGGGCCGCAGCGCGGGGTGGCTCTCCTCCACCACCGCCTCCAGGTCCTGCGGATACAGGTTCCGGCCGCGCAGGATGATCAGGTCCTTGGCGCGGCCCGTCACGTACAGCTCCCCCGCGTCCAGGAACCCCAGGTCCCCGGTGCGCAGGAACGGTCCTTCCCCCGTGGCGATGCGCGCGCCGAAGACCCGCGCGGACTCCTCCGGCTGCCGCCAGTATCCTTGGGCCACGCTGGGCCCCTTCACCCAGATTTCGCCCACCTCGCCCGGCGCCATCACCCGGCCGGAGTCCGGCTCCACGACGAGCAGCCGCTGCTCCGGAAGCGTCGTGCCGCAGCCCACCAGCGTCCGCGCCTGCCGCGAAGGAGCCTTCGCCTGTCCCGACTCCAGCGCGTCCGCGTCCACGTCGCGCAGCACCGGCGCGGACTCCTTCGCGCCTCCGGAGACGATGAGCGTCCCTTCCGCCAGCCCGTAGCAGGGATAGAACGCTTCACGGCGGAACCCGTGCGGCGCGAAGGCCTCCGTGAAGCGCGCCAGCGTGTCCGGACGGATGGGCTCCGCGCCGCAGAACGCCACCTCCCAGCGGCTCAGGTCCAGGCCCTGCCGTTCAGCGGGCGGGATGCGCCGCACGCACAGCTCGAACGCGAAGTTGGGACCGCCGCTGATGGTGCCGCCAAAGCGGGTCAGCGCCTCCAGCCACGCGCGCGGCCGCTTGAGGAACGACAGCGGCGACATCAGCGCCGTGTGGAAGCCCTGCGCCAGCGGCACCAGCACGCCGCCGATGAGCCCCATGTCGTGGTACGGCGGCAACCAGATGACGCCCACGCTGTCGTCGCGCGTCTGGAAGGCGCGGCGGATGGCGTCCAGGTTGTGCAGGAGGTTGCCGTGGCTGAGCATCACGCCCCGGGGCGTGCCCGTGCTGCCGGACGTGTATTGCAGGAAGGCCAGCGTGTCGGCCGTCACGTCCGGCCGCTTCCACGCCGCCTCGCCGCCCGGCTCCAGCGCGTCCGTCGCCACCCACTTCAGCGCGCGCAGCTCCGGCGCGTCCGTGAAGAGGAACTCCGCCATCGACAGGATGACGGACGTGGTGAGCACCACCGTGGCCCCTGAGTCCGCGATGAGCGCGCGCAGCCGGGGCAGGGTGCGCTCCAGCCGCGAGGGATCCGGCGGATATGCCGGCACCGCCACCAGGCCTGAGCACACGCAACCGAAGAAGCCCGCAAGGTAGTCCGCACCCGGCGGGTAGAGCAGGACCGCGCGCTCTCCTCCGGACGCCAGGGATTGGAGCGCACCAGCGATGCGGTGCGCGTGCGACGCCAGTCCACCCTGCGTCAGGGTGACCTCCCCATCGTCCTCCAGGAACGTGTAGAGGCGCTGGTCCGGACGACGCGTGCTTCGCTCTTCGAGGAGATCGATCAGGGTCACGGGCATGGGAGCGGAGACGCGGGCGCTTCGGGGTGCCCGCACCTGCCCGGACGATACCTCAAGACATCGATCCACCCGCGAACACGGCCGCGGGTCGAAGTCCCTTCAGTAGCTGCCGCCAATCTGGAGCGTGCCCTGATAGCGGCCGTCCCCCGCGCCCAGGTCCTGTGCCCTCGCGAAGTCCTGCCCGAACAGGAAGCTGTAGCTGCCGCGCGCCTCCACCGTGAGTTGGGGTTTGAGCTGGTAGCGCAGGCCCAGGCCTACAGGTGCGTAGCCCCCCGTGTCGTCGAAGAACTGGAAGAAGTTCCCCGTACGCACCGAGTACCGCTCCACCCCGATGCCCGCGAGCGCGAACGGCTGGAGCCGCGTGGAGGTGAAACCCAGCGTGAGGGCCGCATGCGCGCCGTTGCGCACGATGTCCGGGTTGCCGATGGAGGGACTCTCCGAGACCGCGAGGCTGCTGACGCCGCCGCTGTAGGCCACCTCCACGCCAAGGAAGTCGTTGGGGCGATAGCCCAGCGTGACGCCGTAGGACGGGCCTGGATCCAGATTGGGCGCGAGCTTCCCCGTGTAGCCCTCCACTCCCAGTCCCAGCAGGAAGTAGGGGCCCTTCCACTCCACCTGCCGCGACCGCAAGGGCGCGTCATCCGGAGGTGCCTGGGCCCCCGCGGCTCCGCCCGTCAAACCCACCAGGCAGAGCCCCAGTCCGATGCCTCGCTTCATGACGGCTCCCTTTCGCTGTGTTGCCTGCGCGTCTTCAAGGTGGCCTTGCAGGGATGGGCGGACAACGAACGGACAGGCGATTCCCCGAAGGCCCACGGCACCCTGGAGGGCCGGGCGTCCCACGCCATGACGCGAGCCCCCGCCTGCCTCCCTGCCCCCACCCTGTGTCGCGCTTCACGCCACTTCCACCTTGAGAAGCGGGCCGGCGCCATCACCTCACCGTGCGTTTCCGGCCAGAGGGAGCAAAAGCGATGAATGACACTGGTACCCCGCATGCCTCGGAGCACGAAACCCCGGACGCCGACCTGAAGGCCCGCGCCCGCCGCGTGCTCCAACACCTGGACGCCGTGCTGCCAGACGTGGACTTGCTTTATGGCGACCTGCACGAACACCCGGAGCTGTCCGGGGAGGAAGCCCACACGGCGTCGGAGGTGGCCCGAAGGCTGGAAGCCGAGGGCTACGAGGTGAGCCCGGGCGTCGGCGGCCACGGCGTGGTGGGCGTGCTGCGCAACGGCGACGGGCCCACGGTGTTGCTGCGCGGGGACATGGACGCGCTGCCCGTGGAGGAGAAGACGGGCCTGCCGTACGCCAGCCGCGTGAAGACGAAGAACGGCGCGCCGGTGATGCACGCGTGCGGCCACGACGTGCACACCGCGTGTCTCGTGGGCACGGCGGCCCTGCTGGCGCGCTCGCGCGACGCGTGGCGCGGCACGGTGCTGGTGGTGGGGCAGCCGGCGGAGGAGACGGCGAAGGGCGCGTTGGCGATGCTGAATGACGGGCTGTACGCACGCTTCGGTACGCCGGACGTCGCGCTGGGCCAGCACACCGCGCCGCTGCCGGTGGGCGCCTTCATGCACCGCGAGGGCGTGACGATGATGGGCTCCGCGACCGTGCGCATCCGCCTCTTCGGCAGGGGCGCGCACGGGGCGCAGCCCGAGCTGTCGGTGGATCCGGTGGTGTTGGGGGCCTGCGTGGTGCTGCGCCTGCAGACCATCGTGTCGCGCGAGCTGTCCTCGCTGGAGTCGGCGGTGGTCACGGTGGGGCACTTCCAGGCGGGCACGCGCGCGAACGTGATTCCGGACGAAGCGCTGCTGGAGGTGACGGTGCGCACGGAGGACGAAGCGGTGCAGGCCCGCGTCTTCGCCGCCATCGAGCGCATCGCGAAGGGCGAGGCCCTGGCCTCCGGCTCACCGAAGCCTCCCGAGGTGGAGGTGGAGGTGAACACGCCGGTGAACCGCAATGATCCGGCGCTGATCCGCAAGGTCCAGGCCGCGCACGTGACGTGGTTCGGACAGGACGCGATGGTGCCGAGCGTGCTCGCCACCGCGAGCGAGGACTTCCCCTTCTTCGCGCGGGGGCCGGAGGGCCCGGTGCCCACGGCGTACTGGTACATGGGCATCACGTCGCCGGAGACCTGGGCGGAGGCGCCGGGGAAGACGCCGATGGAGAAGGTGGCGCATGTGCCGGGGCCGCACTCGCCCTTCTACGCGCCGGACCGGGCGGGCTCGCTGCGCAAGGGCTGTGAGTCGCTGACCGTGGCGGCGCTGGCCTGCCTGCACGGGGGCACGACGTCCACGGACCACTGAGCGGTGCCCCAGAGGTCCCGTCCTGGGACGGGGCCGCTGGCCTGGCCGGTTCCTGTCGCTTGCCCCGGACACAAGTGCCTCCACCTTGAGTGACGGACGACACTTCTGGAGGAATCCCCGATGAAGCTTCCGCTCATGGCCGCGCTCACCGCCCTCCTGCTGGGAGGCTGTGCCCACGAGGGCGCATCCCGGGATGTCAGCGGCACCGGAGGGTCGGGTTCGTCGAAGTCGGAGCCACCGGTGGGCGCCAGTGACGAGCTGTCCTGGGACGCGGAGGCTTCCCCGCGCACGCAGGCGATGCTGCGCGACCATGGGATGAACTTCTACGGAGATACGGCGCCCGACGCGGCCACGGGCGGCTCCGGGCAGGCCCAGGCGTCGGCGGACGACTACATGTGCGTGGACATCGACAAGCAAGGCACGGGCGGCTCGGGCGAGGACGCCGCGGATCCGGTCAACGCGGCGCCGCTGATTCCACTCGTCTCGACGCAGAACCCCGGGGCGCGGTTGGACATCACCCCGGACGCCTGGAAGAAGAACAAGTCCATCGGCTCCAGCCCCGCGTCGCCCTCCACGGGCACGCCCGCGGTGGAGGGCAGTGGCGGCAGCGGCCGGTAGGCGACGGCTTCAGCCCTGCTGCTTCACGAGCCGGGTGAGCTCCCGGTCGAGCGTACCAGCGAACTGCTGGCGGTCCTGCTGCGAGAAGCTGCTAGGGCCGCCGGTGGTGACGCCGCTGTCGCGCAGGTCCTGCATGAAGTTTCGCACCGACAGCCGCTCGTCGATGTTCTCCGGCGTGAAGAGCTCCCCGCGCGGATCCATCACCACCACGCCCTTGGGCACGAGCAGCGCGGCCAGCGGGATGTCCTGCGTGACGGCCAGGTCGCCCGGCTGCGCGGAGGTGGCGATGTGCCGGTCCGCCACGTCCAGCCCCGCGCCCACCTGCACCGTGGAGACATAGGCCAGTCGCGGCAGCGCCAGCGGCTTGTTCGCCACGAAGACGATGGGGACCTTCAGGCGCTGGACGGCGCGCAGGAGGATGTCCCGCACGGGGCCAGGGCATGCATCGGCATCAACCCAGATTTGCATGGGGCCCATCCTCGTTGATTCCACGGCGCGGGGAAGGGGGATGTCGGGGGCGCGAAGCCGAACACGTCTGACGCTCGACGGGCGGATTCGCTAGAACCCTTCCGTGCAGACACCGTCCCCACCGTCCCGCCGTGACTTCGCGGCCTCTCCGCTCGCGCTCTGGCTGATGTGCTTGGCCCTGTTCGGCGTATACTCCGTGAGCCGGGTGCGGATGCAGACGGACTCGCTGTGGTCCATTCCCTCCGCGGCCAGCATCCTCCACGAGGGCAACACCAACCTGGACGAGTTCCAGCCCTGGGGCGATCCCGCGTCCGCCTACGCGCGCGACGAAGTGGGGGGCCGCACGTACTACACGTACCCGCCGGGCGTGATGGTCTCCGCGCTCCCGTTCGTGGCCGCCGCCGAAGGCCTCTTCTCCCTGATGCGACCGGTGCTGTCCCGCCTGGGGGCGTTCGGTGCCGACGCGCTGGCCTGGCTGGAGCTGTTCCGGAGCACCGGCTCGGTGAACCTGGGGGCCTACAACCGCACCGAACAGCTCATCGCCTCGTTCTACGTCTGCGCCGCGGCGGGGGTGCTCCTCGTCGCGCTGCGCAGGCGGGTGTCCCCCCGCGCGGCGCTCGTCACCGTGCTGCTCTTCGGCCTGGGCACCACGGCGTTCTCCACCGCGAGCCGGGTGCTCTGGCAACACGGGCCGGGGCTCTTCACCCTCGCCTGCGTCATCCTGATGCTGGCCCGGCCCACGCAGACCTCGCGCACCGCGTTCCTGCTGGGGCTCTGGGTCGCGCTCGCGTACGTCTGCCGGCCCACGCACTCGCTCACCGTCCTGGTCGTCACCGGGTTCATGGCGCTGAAACACCGCCGCCAACTGCCGGCCTACTTCGCGGGCGCGGTGCTCGTGGCCATTCCCTTCTGCGCGTACAACCTGTCCGTCCACGGCGCGGTGCTGTCGCCCTACTACCGGCACCCGTTGGATCCGCTCGCCAGCCGGTTCTTCATGGCGCTGGCCGCCAACCTCGTCAGTCCCTCGCGGGGCCTGTTCATCTTCTCGCCGTTCCTCGTGTTGGGTGTCGTGGGCTTCGTCCAGCGGTGGCGTCAGCGGAGCCTGGAGCCCTACGAGTTCGTCTTCGCCCTCATCCCGGCCCTGCACTGGGGGGTCATCTCCTCCTTCGGCGTCTGGTGGGCCGGGCACTCCGTGGGCCCGCGCTTCTTCACCGACGTGCTGCCGTACCTCGTCTACTTCCTCGCGTTCCCCATACAGGATGCGCTGGAAGCTCCGTCGAAGCACCGCGTCCTCACGGGCGTGCTCACCGTGATGGTCGTGTTCAGCGTGCTGCTCCACTGGCGCGCGTCCAACTCCTATGACGTCCACGGTTGGAACTCCGTCCCGTTGGACGTGGACCTGGACCCCTCGCGCGTCTGGGATTGGAAGGATGCGCAGTTCCTGCGCGCCATCCCCGCCCGCTACCGGTAGGGACCGTTGCCCGAGGCGGGGCTCCACTGCCTGCCTGCCCTCCAGAGACGCAGGGTGTCCTGCCAGGAGGAGCGGTTGGCGCGGTGCCGTACCGCTTCCAACTTCCTGCGACAGGGTTCTCGCGCCAGGAGGCATCGCCATGTGGAAGAAGAAGCTGCCGAGTGCATTGGGCTGGTTCAGCGTGGGGCTGGGCCTCACGGAGCTGCTCGGAGCGAGGCCGCTGCTCCGCTTCTTCGGCTTCTCCGGAGGGCACCGACTTGTCCGAGGCTATGGCGCTCGCGAACTCGCCGCGGGCGTGGCCCTGCTGGGGCCCGCGCGCAAGCGTCCGTGGCTCTGGGCCCGCGTGGCGGGCGACGCCGTGGACCTGGCCACGCTGGGGTACGGCCTGCGTGAACCGGGCGCGCGCAAGGGCCGCCTGCTGGCCGCCACCGGCGCCGTCGCGGGCGTGACGCTGCTGGACATCTACGCCGCCGCGCGCGCGTAGGCCGGGGCGGGACGTGCGCTAGGCTCCAGGGCTTTCATGCCGCGCGCGGTGTTCCTCGCGGCGAAGAAGGAAGCCCGTGCGTCCCGTCCTGCTCTGCCTGCTGCTGCCCGCGCTCGCCACCGCCGCACCGAAGGTGGAAGACCGCTTCACGTTCCAGGGCGTGGAGCGCGTCGTCGCCGTCGCGGATGTCCACGGCGACGTGGACGCCTTCAAGGAGGTGCTCCGGCTGGCGGGCCTCATCGACGCGAAGGACCGCTGGATTGGCGGCAAGGCGCACCTCGTACAGACCGGCGACCTTCCCGACCGGGGCGACCACACCCGCGAGGCCTTCGAGCTGCTCATGCGCCTGGAGACCGAGGCGCGCAAGGCCGGCGGCCGGGTGCACGCGCTCCTGGGCAACCACGAGTGCATGAACATGCGCGGGGACCTGCGCTACGTCACCCCGGGAGAGCTCGCCTCCTTCGCGGATCAATCCCCCACCGCCGACGGCCCGGGAGAACCCCGGGGCACGCACGGCCACGCCGCCGCCTACGCCCCGGATGGGCGCTATGGCCAGTGGCTGCGCACGCACCCCGCCGTCATCCGCGTCAACGACACGCTCTTCATGCACGGAGGGCTGGCCCCCAGCGTCCCGGGCACGACGCTGGAGGCCGTCAACCGCTGGGTGTGGCAGGACGTGACACCGGGCCAGCCGCCGGGCGGCGCCGTGGATCCCAACGGTCCGGTGTGGTTCCGGGGCTACGCGCTCGACGAGGAAGCGAAGTGGGACGCAGGCCTCACCCAGGTGCTGGAGCGCTTCGGCGCCCGCCGCATGGTGCTGGGCCACACGCCCTCCAAGGATGGCCGGCTCAGCGTCCGCTTCGGAGGCCGCGTCATCGTCATCGACACCGGGCTCAGCACCCACTACGGCCGCCACCTGGCCGCGCTGGAGCTGCGCGGTGACCGGCTCACCGCCCTCTACCCGGAGGGCCGCGTCCCCCTGCTCCCCATCCCGAAAGCCCCCACCGCCGTCCCACCCGCCGCGAAGACGGGCACGAAGTAGGCGCTTGCCCATACGCAAACCTACTTGCGATGTTCACCGGAAGTCTTTTGACTTTGATATTCAGTATCAATATCGTCTGGCCCCATCAAACGCCGGGAGCCGCGATGCACGAGGGATGCGGGCCACAGGGAAGTGCCGGGGAGCTGCGCTGCATGTGCGGCAGCCTGCTGGCGCGGCTGGTGCCGGGCGGCGTGGAGCTGAAGTGCCGCCGGTGTCACCGGACGCAGGTGGTTCCGCTGGAGGGCTCGGCGCCTGCTCGGGAGTCCCGCAGGGGCACGCACGCGCCCCGGGGTGAAGGCGGCTGAGGCGCTTGGGAGTGTCCGGCGCCGCGTGAGGCACCGGAAGTGGTGTGTTTCCTGAGGCCCGAGGCCCTTGAGCCCAGCGCCCGACAGGCTTCCCTTTCGCGGAGGCCCCCGGCCTTCGTGCCGGGAGGACCTGGGATGCCCGGGCGTTGGCGTGGTTCCGCACTGCTGAGTTGCCTGGTCCTGTCCGGCGTGGCCCGGGCGCAGGACGTGTCGTCCGTCGTGGACGGTGGCGTGGCCGTGGAGGCTGGCGTGGCCGAGGCGGCCCCCGCGCTCCAGGAGGCTCCCGCCGTCCCCGAGGCGGCCCCCGTCGTCCAGGAGGCCCCTGTCGTCGAGAAGGCGCCTGTCGTCCAGCAGGCTCCCGTCGTCCAGCAGGCTCCAACTGCCCCAGAGGAAGTCCCCGCGCTCCAGACGGTGGTGACGGGCTCGCGCAGCCAGGAGCGCCTCCGGGAGACGCCGGTGGCGACGGAGGTCATCACCCGCGCGGAGATCGTCGCGAGCGGTGCGCGCGATGCCTCGGAGCTGCTCTCCGCGCGCCCGGGCCTCGTGGTGCAGCAGGGCTTCTCCGGCGCGACGCTGTCCATGCAGGGCCTGGCGCCGGAGTACGTGCTGGTGCTGGTGGACGGCGAGCGCGTCACCGGCAAGGTGGACGGCGACGTGGACCTGTCGCGCCTGTCGATGGAGGACATCGAGCAGGTGGAGATCGTGAAGGGCCCGGCCGGGGTGATGTACGGCAGCGACGCGGTGGCGGGCGTGGTGAACTTCATCACGCGCAAGGCGCAGCGCCCGCTGGGCGCGGACCTGCGGGCCGCCTACGGCACGCTCAACCGGCTGGACCTGGACGCCACGGGCGAGACGCGCGGCGACGCGTGGGGGCTGCGCATGAGCGCGGGACTCCAGCGCCGCTCCGCGTATGACCTGGATCCGTCGGACATCGGCACGTCGGGCAGCAGCCTGGACGGGTATGACCTGTCCGCGCGCGGCGACTGGCGCGGTTCGGAGAAGCTGTCGCTGGAGGGCACGGCGTCCTTCTCCCACCGCGTCCAGCGCGGCGTGGACCTGGGCGCGGGCAACGCCGTCTTCGACCGCGCGACCCGCGACAACACCTTCGCCTCGCGCCTGTCGCCGTCCTGGCGGCTGGGGCAGAAGGTGACGTTGCGCACGGACGTGTCCTACGGGCACTACGAGCGCCGCTACCTGCGCGACCAGCGCAACGCCTCCGCGCTGGACTCCGTGGAGGACACGCGCGACCAGCAGGCCCGCGTGGGCGTGCAACTGGACGCGCGGCCCGGCTCGCACGCGATGGTGGTGGGCACGGAGTACCTGAGCGAGTGGCTGCACTCGGACCGGCTGGAGGGCGGCAAGGGGCGGCGCGGGCGCGGCTCCTTCTACGCGCAGGACACGTGGACGATCTGGGAGAAGCTGGGGCTGGCGTTCGTGCGGGGGGGACGGGTGGACCTGGATTCACAGTTCGGGTTCGCCATCACGCCCCGCGCGGCGCTGAAGATCGACCCGCTGTCGTGGCTCACGCTGCGGACCGGCTACGGGTGGGGCTACCGCGCGCCCAGCTTCCAGGACCTGCTCATCGACTTCGAGAACCCCTCGGTGGGCTACACCGTGCGCGGCAACCCGGACCTGAAGCCGGAGCGCTCGCGCAGCTACAACATCAACGTGGAGGTGCGGCCCCTTCGCGACTCCGTGGTGTGGGCGGGCGTGTTCCAGCACTCGCTGCGAGACATGATCGCCGCGTCGCTCCAGTCCGAGGGCGAGACCCTGCGCTACTCGTACATCAACATCGCCCGTGCGCGCGTGCGCGGCGGAGAGCTGGGCGTGCGTCAGACGCTGCCCAGCCGCGTCCAGGTGGAGCTGGGCTACACGCTCACCGACGGCACCGACCAGGACCTGGAGCGCGAACTGGAAGGCCAGGCGCGCCACCGCTTCACCGCGCAGGCCTCCTGGCGCTACCGCCCGTGGGGCCTGGAGGCCCTGGTGCGCGGCGCGCTCACGGGCGAGCGGCCCTTCTACCCCGATACCAACGGAGACGGTGTGGCGGATTCCTACCGTGCCAGCCCCACCGTCTCCCTGGATGCCCGTATCGCCTGGCTCATGCCAGCGGGCGGGCTCCAGCTTTTCGTCGTCGGTACGAACCTCACCGACGCGGGCAATCCGAACGATTTGCCCATTCCTCCCCGCACCCTCCAGGCCGGGGTGTCCACCCGGTTCTGAGCCGCACCTTCCACCTCCGTGTCCACAGAAGGAGTCCGCATGTTCCCCATTCCGTTCCGCCCTGGCTTCCTGGGCCGTGCCTGCGCGGCGCTGCTCGTCGCCGGCCTGGGCTCCGCTTGCGGTGATGACCTCCAACCCCAGCCCGGGCCCGACGAGGAGGAGGACCCCCTCGTCCATCCGGAGGACAGCGCCAACCTCAAGCACCAGGACAACGGCGACGGGTCCTTCACGTCCGTGGTGAACGCGACGGAGCCGACGCTGTGGGTGGGCCTGGATCTGGACACCGGCAAGGAGGTCAGCGCGGCCGAGGACGCGGCCTGGGACCTGGCCTTCCAGCGCTTCATCGTGAAGTCGCGCGGGGGCACCAGCGGGACGGGCAACGTGCAGGTGGCCGTGATGGCGGACACGAAGTTCGACGCGCTCACCCAGGCCCCAGCGACGGGCTGGCTCACGGATGCCGCGGACGGCGAGGACGTGGACACCACGCCGGACACGGTCTTCAACTCGTCGGGCAACTGGTACAGCTACGACCTGCAGTTCCACACGCTCACGCCGCGCGCGCAGCTCTACGTCGTCCGCTCGGACCAGGGCACGTACTTCAAGGTGGAGCTGCTGTCGTACTACGACGCCGCCGGGACGCCCGCGAACCTGAAGCTGCACTGGGCGAAGGTCACCGCGCCGGCCGGAGGGCAGCCGTGATGACGACCCCAGCGGAGAAGACCGGGAGCACGACCGCCGCGCTGCGAGAGCGCTGGCTGGCATTCCGGGAGGCCCAGCCGCGCACGCGCATCCGCGACGCGGCGGAGCAGTTGGGGGTGAGCGAGGCGGAGCTGCTCGCCACCGGGTTGAACGGGGAGCTGGTGCGGCTGGAGCCGCGCTTCGACGTGCTCCTGCCCCGGCTGGAGTCGCTGGGGCGGGTGATGGCCCTGACGCGCAACGCCTCCGCGGTGCATGAGAAGAAGGGCGTCTACCGCAAGGTGGAGGTGCATGGCGCGATGGCGCTGGTGCTGGACGAGGACATCGACCTGCGGCTGTTCCTGTCGCGGTGGTGCTTCGCGTTCGCGCTGCGCGAGGACGTCTCCGGTGAGGTGCGCCGCAGCATCCACGTGTTCGACGCGGCGGGCACCGCCGTGCACAAGATCTACCTCCAGCCGGAGGGCGACATCGCCGCCTTCGAGGCGCTGGTGGCGGAGCTGAAGCACGCGGACCAGTCCCACGTGTTGAACGTGGTGCCCGTGGCCGCCCCGGCCGTGCCCCTGCCGGACGCGGACATCGACGCGCCGGGCCTGGTGGAGGGCTGGCGCGCGCTCCAGGACACGCACGAGTTCTTCGCGCTGCTCAAGCGCTTCAAGGTGGCCCGGACGCAGGCGCTGCGGCTCGCGGGCGCGGACTTCGCGCTGCCGGTGGCGCCGGATGCGCTGGCCTGGACGCTGGAGCGCGCCGCGTCGTCGGCGCTGCCCATCATGATCTTCGTGGGCAACCCGGGGGCCATTCAAATCCACACCGGTCCGGTGCGCACGGTGCGGCCCATGGGCCCGTGGATGAACGTGTTGGATCCAGGCTTCAACCTCCACGTGCGCGCGGACCATGTCCACTCCGCCTGGGTGGTGCGCAAGCCCACGCGCGACGGCACCGTCACGTCGCTGGAGCTGTTCGACAAGGCGGGAGAGAACATCGGGTTGCTCTTCGGCAAGCGCAAGCCGGGGGAGCTGGAGTCCCCGGCGTGGCGGGCGCTGATGGAAGAGCTGGGCCGGGCGCTGCCCGCGGTGGAGGTGGCGTCATGAAGCGTCCGTCCTCGAAGTGGGCGCTTGTCTCCGCGCTGTTCGCCCTGTCCGTGCATGCCGCGCCGCCCGAGCCGAAGAAGGCGGAAGTGAAGGCCGCGCCGAAGCTGGTCGTCGTGGGGCCGGCGATGACGCAGACGGTGTTCGCGCTGGGCGCGGGCGACCGGGTGGTGGGCGTGGACGACTCCAGCGCGGCGCTGCCGGAGGCCTCCAAGGTGCGCAAGCTGGGCTACCAGCGCGCGCTGTCGGCCGAAGGGGTGCTGTCGCTGGGCGCGGGCCTGTTGCTGGGCTCGGCGGAGGCCGGGCCTCCGGCGGTGCTGGAGCAACTGAAGCAGGCGGGCATGCAGGTGGAGACGTTCGCCAACGAGCCCACGGTGGAGGCGGCGCGTGCTCGCATCCAGACCGTCGCGGAGCGGCTGGGCCTGCCGGACCAGGGCCGGGCGCTGGTGGCGAAGCTGGACGAGGACCTGGCCCGGGCGGCCGGACGCGTGAGCGCGGCGAAGGGCACGAAGCCGCCGCGCATCCTCGCGGTGTATGCGCGCGGCGCGGGAATGATGATGGTGGCGGGCTCCGGGTCGGTGGCGGACACGCTCATCCGTCTGTCGGGCGGGGTGAACGCGGTCGGGGACCTGAAGGGCTACAAGCCGTTCAGCGAGGAGGCCGTGGTGGCGGCGGCGCCGGACTTCGTGCTGCTGCCCGCGGGCTCGGTGGAGACGGTGGGCGGCGCGGAGGGCCTGTCGAAGCAGCCCGGCCTGTCGCAGGTGAAGGGCTGGAAGCTCATCACCGTGGAGGACGTGGACTTCATGGGACTGGGGCCGGGCCTGGGCCGGGCCGTGGGTCGCCTGCAGGATGGGGTGTTGCCGGCGGCGGGGAAGGGCGGCGGCAAATGAGCGCGTCGGAGGCCATGCCCGTGTCCGCCGCGCGTCCGGTGCCTTCCAGGCTTCCGGGCGTGAGGCCCTGGGGGACGCTGAGTCTCATCCTGGCGCTGGTGGTGCTCGCGTCGCTGGCGATCGGCACCGTGCCGGTGCCTCCGGTCGCCATCTTCGGCAGCCTCTGGGAAGCGCTGGGGCTGGGCGAGGCCTCCCAACGGATGGATACGACGCAGCGGGCAGTGCTGTTCACGCTCCGCGTGCCGCGCGTGCTGCTGGGCATGATGGTGGGCGCGGTGCTGGCGACGACGGGCGCCGCGCTTCAAGCGCTCTTCCGCAACCCGCTGGTGGAGCCGGGCCTGCTGGGGACCTCCAGCGGCGCGGCGCTGGGCGCGGTGCTGGCCATCGTGATGGACGTGACCCTGGGCGCGCACCTGGGCGAGCTGCGCATGCTGGTGGTGCCGGGCGCGGCCTTCCTGGGTGCGCTGGGGGCGACGTTGCTGGCCCAGCGGCTGGGCTCGGGGGGCGGCCGCACGGACACGCCGCGCATGCTGCTGTCGGGCGTGGCGGTGAGCGCGGGGGCGTTCGCGGGCATGGGGCTGTTGACGTTCTCGGCCACGGACGCGCAGTTACGCTCCATCACCTTCTGGACCCTGGGCAGCCTGGGCGGCGCGTCGTGGCGGACGGTGGGCGCCGCGGCGGTGCCGCTGCTGCTCACGCTGGGACTGGTGCTGCGCGAGGCGCGAGCGCTCAACCTGGTGCTGCTGGGCGAGCGCGAGGCGTACCACCTGGGCGTGGACGTGGAGCGCCTCAAGCGGCGGCTCATCCTCTCCGCGGCGTTGGGCGTGGGGGCCTCGGTGGCCTTCACGGGGATGATTGGCTTCGTGGGCCTGCTGGTGCCCGCGCTGCTGCGCATGGCGCTGGGGCCTGATCATCGAAGGTTGCTGGCTGCGTCCGCGCTGACAGGGGCGTCGTTGCTGCTGGCGTCCGACCTGCTCTCGCGCACCCTGTCCGTGCCGTCGGAGCTGCCGGTGGGCGCGCTCACCGCCGTGCTGGGCGTGCCGGCCTTCATCGCGCTCCTGTCGCGCGGCAGGGGGATGGCATGAGCGTGCACGACTCCGAGGCCGGTGCGCCGGTCGAACCCGTGGGAGACCGAGTGGGGCAGGCGGCGCGTGACACGGCCTCCGTGGAGGGAGTTCCGTCGGGTGCGACGCGCTCCCAGGAGACACGTGACCCGGGCCCTGCCTCCGCGGCGGGAATGCCGGCTGGCACCACGCGCTTCGGGCAGAGGGCACGCGATGCGGACCCGACGGTCGTCACGGGCGCACCGACTGGCACCTGGCGCTCCATGCAGTGGATCCGCGTGCGTCCGGCGACACGCGACCTGGATCCGACCTTCTTCACGGGCGCACCGGCGGGCCTCACCCGCTCCGGACAGAGGGCCCGCGTGAACCCGGAGGCGCGTGATGCGACTCCCGTGACGGGCATGACGCGTTCCACGCAGAAGGCTCGCGTGGCTTCAGGGGCCCCTGAGACGGAGCTGGCTTCCGTTCGCGCGTGCCGGCCACCCCAGCGCATGCGACGCGCCAGGAGGCGGTATGAGCCTTGAGGCGCGCGACGTGGAGGTATGGCGCGGGCGTGGGCGCGTGGCGGGCCCGCTGTCGCTGGAGGTGAAGCCCGGCGAGGTGCTGGCCGTGGTGGGGCCCAACGGCGCGGGCAAGTCGTCGCTGCTGGCCGCGCTGTCGGGCGAGCTGCGCTGCAAGACCGGTGAGGTGTTCCTGGAAGGCCGGGCGCTGCATCAGTGGCCGCTGGTGGAGCGCGCGCAGCGACTGGGCGTGCTGCTCCAGGAGTCCTCGCTGGGCTTCGGCTTCACCGCGCTGGAAGTGGCCGTCCTGGGGCGCAGTCCGCACGCGCGGCGAGGCGGCGAGGAATCCGACCTGGAGGTGGCCCGCGCCGCGCTGGACGCCACCGACACGCAGCACCTGGCCTCGCGTGCGTACACCACGCTGTCGGGCGGCGAACGCCAACGCGTGCAGCTTGCCCGCGTGCTGGCCCAACTGTGGACGCCTCCCACGCAGGGCCACCGCTACCTGCTCCTGGATGAGCCGACGGCGAGCCTGGACCTCTCCCACCAGCACCTGGTGCTGGAGCGGGCGCGGGCGTTCGCCCACGAAGGCGGCGCGGTGCTCACCGTGCTGCATGACCTGAACCTGGCCGCGCGCTACGCGGACCGCATCGCGGTGTTGGATCAGGGCCGGTGCGTGGAGACAGGCACCCCTTCGAACGTGCTCACCCCGGACCTCATCGCGAACACCTTCGGGTTGCGCGTGGAGGTCGTGTCGCGGCCGGACCTGCCCGGCCCGCTGGTGATTCCCATGGGCCGCGCATCGCCGCCGCCCTGAAGCAAAGGCTTCCTCCCGCGAGGAGGGGGTCCACGCGCGAGAACGCCCCTCCAAGGCCGCGCGTCGGACCCTCCTCGCGGCGGGATGTTGCTCACATCCGGACCGCGCGCTCCCGGGCCGTCCGGCGCACGGGCGCCTGCGCCGCCGGCTCCGGGCGCAGGTAGCCCAGCGCGAGCGCGGCGACCTCCTCCACGAAGGCTTCGTCCTCCAGGTAGTCCGGACGCTCCGTCACCGCCGTGTGGCAGAGGGCCTCCACGGAGGTCACCAGGACGAAGACGGCCATGTCCAGGTTCCGGGGGCGCAGCTCCTCGAAGCGCGGCGCCAGGAAGGCGCGCACCAGCCGGAACAGGCGCTGCGAATACACATCCGACAGGCCCCACTGGCGCATGCGCGGCATCAGCTCATGCAGCACCTGGTGCAGGCGCGGGTTCTCCCGCTTCACGGCGATGACCTGCCGGATGAGCGCGCGCATCGCCACGGGCAGCGGCTGTCCGGCCAGCGGCACCAGCCCGGCCTCGAAGTCCGACAGCCCCCGAGCTCGGTGCTGCTCCATCAGCGCCGTCACCAGCCCCTCCTTGCTGGGGAAGTACTGGTAGAGCGAACCGACGCTCACGCCCGCCTCCTGCGCGATGCGGTTGGTGCTCGCGGCCTCGTACCCGTCCTTGAGCAGAACGCGAGCAGTCGCGGTGAGGATGGCATCGCAGGTGGCCTGCGCCCGCTCCTGGCGGGGTGCCCTGCGACGGGACGGGGGCGGACGGCGGGGCATGGGACCTCCGGAAACCGAATGTGAGCCCAACGCGAGTTGAGAACGTGAGCGCTCACTCACATTCTAACCCCATGCAAACGACTTCGTCCCAGCCCCTCGTCCGCACTCCTGCTTCCACCCCCGCGCCCAGGTCCGGGGCCTTCCCCTACGCGGGGCACCGCGCCCTGGTGACGGGCGCGTCGTCCGGACTGGGTGAGGTGTTCGCCCGCGAGCTGGCGGCCCGCGGGATGGACCTCATCCTGGTGGCGCGCTCGGAGGACCGGCTGCGCGCGCTGGCCGCGAAGCTCCAGCAGGAGCACGGCATCCAGGCGGAGGTCATCGCGTTGGACCTGGGGCGCGAGGGCGCCGGCAAGGAGCTGCACGCGCGCTGCCAGGAGAAGGGGCTGCGCGTGGACCTGCTCGTCAACAACGCGGGCTTCGGCTCCCACGGCGCGTTCGAGTCCGCGTCGTTCGCGCGGCAGCACGAGCAGGTGATGCTCAACGTCACGGCGCTGGCGGACACCTGCCACCTGTTCCTGCCGGACATGCTCGCGCGGGGCGTGGGCGGCATCCTCAACGTGGCCTCCCTGGCGGGCTTCCAGCCGGTGCCGTACATGGCCATCTACGGGGCCACGAAGGCGTTCGTGCTGTCGCTCACGGAGGCGCTGTCGGAGGAGACGCGTGAGCGGGGCGTGCGCGTGCTGGCGCTCTGCCCGGGGCCGGTGCGGACGGCCTTCTTCGACGTGGTGGGCACGACGCAGGCCGCGGTGGGCCCGATGGCGACGGCGGAGGAGGTCGTGCTGCGCGGCCTCAAGGCCCTGGATCAGGGCCGGGCCTCGGTGGTGCCGGGGTTTCGCAACTGGATGCAGGCCAACCTGACGCGCTTCACGCCGCGCTGGGTGGGCCTGCGGGTGGCGGGCGGGATGATGAAGCCGCCCGCGGCGTCGGGGCCGAAGTCGGACGCGGTGAGCGCCTCGCCGTAGCGGAGGCTCAGCTCGCCGGGCGCCGGGGGACGGGCGGCGTGGGGGAGTCCAGCGCGGCGGCGATCTGCTCGTCGGTGAGCTGGAAGAACACCGCGCCGCGCGGGGCCCACTCGCCGGTGAAGACGAAGTTGGGGCGCGCCGTGGGCGCTGGCTGCGGCACCTTGCCGCCCTGGGACGTGAAGGGCGGAGGGCGGACGAAGCCCTCCAGCTCCTTGGCGTTGATGCCACAGAAGGCGACGACGGCCGGATCGATCCACTGCTCGACGTCGATGGCGCCCTCGGCCGTCGCGAACTCCAGGATGAGGCCCTCCGGCGCCTGCACGTACATGGACTTGCACATGTTGTGATTGACAGGCCCCGCCACCCAGTAGCCATGCGAGCGCAGCCGGTCGCGCAGCGCCAGCAGCTCCACTTCCGTGGGGACGCTCAGCGCCAGGTGCTGCATCGCGCCCGGGGCCACCGACCCCGCGCTGAAGCCCGGGTGCGAGACGCCAATCACCGGCTCGATGGTCGCCATGTCCGGCGCCTGCACGAAGCTCAGGGAGCAGGTGTCCCCCAGCCGCAGGAACGCGTGCACGGTGTT
>SECN01000187.1 GCA_004173515.1 Myxococcaceae bacterium
GCCATGGAGAACTCCGGCGCGAAGACGAGCCGCACGTCCTGGAAGCGGCGGTACTTGTAGAGCTGGTACTTGCCGCCGTTGTAGAGCGTCACCACGTCGCACCGCACGTCCGTGCCGGTGGCGCACGCGGCCTCCACCGCCGCGGTCTCCTTCTTGAGCGCGGTGTTGAAGGCCGCGCCGATGAGGCCCTTCGTCGCCGCGTTCATCCGCTCGGTGACGTCCGTCATCTCCACCAGCTGGTTGGCCTCCACCTTGGGACAGCGCCGCTCCTCCTTCGCCGTCTTCGCCTGGAAGCCCTTGGCGAGCAGGTCGTCCTTCGCGGTGGTCAGGTCCTCGATGCACCCGCGCACGCAGTGGTGGTTGGTCATCACCAGTCCGTCCGGCGACACGAAGCTCGCGGAGCAGCCGCCCGCGAGCCGCACCGACCCCAGGCGCACCTTGTCCAGCCAGGCCTGCGTGGGCTCGAAGCCGTAGGTCTTCTTCACCTGGGCGGCGGGAAAGGCATCGTAGGTCCACATGCCCTCCTCCGCGGACGCGGGGAGGGACAACAGCAGGCCAAGCGCGAGGAGTCCGCGTTGCATGGGCAAACTTCCTTGGAGAGCGAGAAAAGGGCGTCCGGTTTTGTCAATGCGGACGGGCGCGCGTCAACCCGGCAGGCAGCCGTGTATTCCAAGCCGGTGTGGGGGGCGCCGGGGTATGCTCGGGCCCAATGTCCGCGAAGCACCACGTCTACCTCGTCCCCGGCTTTTTCGGGTTCACCAACCTGGGCGAGCTGCTCTACTTCGGCCATGCGTACGAGTTCCTGAAGAAGGACCTGGCGCGCCGGGGGGTGGACGCGGAGGTGGTGACCATCGTCTCGCACCCCACCGCCTCCATCCGTCAGCGCACCGCGGATCTGCTCAGGGCCGTGCACGAGACGGCCTCCGGCGACGACGGTCCCATCCACCTGGTGGGCCACTCCACCGGCGGCCTGGACGCCCGCCTGTTCGTCAGCCCCGGTGCGCAGGTGTCCGACGCCCTGGAGCTGGAGCCCTTCGCGCGCCGGGTGCGCACGGTGGTGACCCTCTCCGCCCCGCACGCGGGTACGCCCCTAGCCACGTTCTTCCTGGGGCTCTTCGGCCAGCAGCTGCTGAAGCTCCTGTCGCTGTTCACCATGTACGTGCTGCGGTTCGGCCGGCTGCCCCTGAGCGTGGTGTTCCGCTTCGGGCACCTGATGGCGCGCGCGGATGATCAACTGGGGTGGAAGGCGACGCTGCTCGATCAGCTCTTCGACCAGCTCCTGGGTGACTTCTCCAGCGAGCGGCGCGACGCGGTGACGAAGTTCCTCTGGGACGTGGGCCGCGACACGTCGCTCATCCCGCAGCTCACGCCCGAAGGCATCGACCTGTTCAACGGCGGCACCCACGACCGGCCCGGCGTGCGCTACGGCTCCGTGGTGACGCAGGCCCGGCCGCCGTCGCTGCGCACGCGACTGGCCGCGGGCATGGACCCCTACGCGCAGCTCACGCACACCATCTACGCGTTCGTGTATGGCCAGACGCAGCGCATGCCGCTCACGCAGCTGCCCCTGCACACGCCCGCGCAGACGGCGGCGCTGGTGCAGGCCTACGGCGCGATGCCCGGCCCCACCGCGTGCGACGGCATCGTGCCCACGCGCTCGCAGGTGTACGGGCGCGTGCTGACGGCGGTGCGCGCGGACCACCTGGATGCCATTGGCCACTTCGACCAGCCGGCGCACCAGCCCCCGCACGTGGACTGGCTCATCTCCGGTTCGGGCTTCCGCCGGCCCCAGTTCGAGGCCCTGTGGAAGACCATCGGCGACTTCCTGATGGAGGAGGAGCCGCCCCGGTAGCTAGCCGCGCTTGAACACCGCCAGGAAGCGCGCCTCCGCGACGCGCTGTCCGTCGGTGCCGGTGAGCTGCACGGGGATCCACGCCTCCGCCTTGTCGCCCGTGGACTGCAGCGAGGCCGCGAGGCCCGCGAGCAGCTCCTCCGAGGGTTCGCACACCGCGCTCACCGCGCTCTTCGCCTTGGCGTGGAAGGACACCTCCATGCGGTTGACGAGCATCTTGTACTGGCTGGGCGGGAAGCGGCGGAAGAGCATCACGCCCATCGTCAACTCCATCACCGTCACCTGGGCGCCCAGGTACACGCTGCCCACGTGGTTCTTCGTCTTGCGGTTGAGCGGCACGCTCGCCTTCACGCGCGCGTCCGTCACCTCCTCCACGCGGTAGCCCATGGCCGCCGCCAGCGGGACGATGTTCTTCACCGCCAACGTCGTCAGCGCGTTCGCCGCGCCCGGCGACAGCTGCCGCACCTTCTCCACCATCTCCAACGCGAACATCCGGTCCTCCACCCTTCGACGCCACGCGCACCCTGGCCACGCGGGGCTTCCGTCATAGAGTGCCCGGCCCTATGGACACCAGCGTGGACGTGGTCGTCATCGGCGCGGGCGTCGCGGGGCTCACCGCGGCCCGGGACATCGCTCGCACGGGCGCCAGCGTGGTCGTGCTCGAAGCCCGCGACCGCGTGGGCGGCCGCACCCTCACCCGCGACGTGGGCGGCGGCGTCGTGGACCTGGGCGGCCAGTGGGTGGGCCCCCGCCAGCGCCACGTCCTGCGGCTCGCGGACAGCCTGGGCCTCAAGCGCTTCCCCCAGCACCACCAGGGCACCAAGGTCCTGGAGGTCAGGGGCGGCCTGCGCACCTACCAGGGCAAGGTCCCGTCACTGCCCCTGCTGTCCCTGCTCGATTTGCAACGCACGGTGTGGAAGCTGGATGGCCTGGCGAAGAAGGTCCCCCGGGAACAGCCCGCCGCCGCGGCCCGCGCCTTGGAGTGGGACGCGCTCACCGTGGAGGACTGGAAGCAGCGCCACGTCCCCACGTGGGGGGCTCGCGCCGCGCTGGACATCGCCACCCGCGCGGTGTTCGCCGCCGAACCGTCGGAGCTGTCGTTCCTGCACTTCCTCTCCTACGTGCACTCCAACGGCGGCCTCATGCCGCTCACCGAAATCGAAGGCGGCGCCCAGGCCGAGCGCTTCGTGGACGGCGCGCAATCCCTCTCACGCCGGCTGGCCGAGGCCCTGCCCCCGGACCGCGTCGTCCTCTCCGCCCCCGTGCGCGCCGTCCTCCAGGATGCGCGGGGCGTCACCGTCACCACCACCGACGGGCGCACCGTCCGCGCGCGCCGCGCCGTGGTGGCCACGCCTCCCGCGCTCGCGGAGCGCATCGACTTCGGCGCGGACCTTCCCGCCGGCCGTCGCCGCGTGCACGCGGAGCTGCCCATGGGCAGCGTCATCAAGGTCGTGGCCACCTACGCCCGCCCCTTCTGGCGGGAAGCGGGCCTGTCCGGCGAGGCCGTCAGCGACGTGGGCCCGGTGCGGCTGTGCTTCGACGACTGCGGCCCTGGGGGACACCACCCCGCCCTGGTGGGCTTCTTCCTGGGCGACACCGCACGCGCGTGGACCGGCCGTCCTGCTGACGACATCCACCGGGCCGCGCTGGAGGGCTTCGCGCGCTTCTTCGGCCCCCAGGCCCTGACGCCCATCGCCGTGGCGGAGCTGGACTGGAAGGCGGAGGCGTTCAGCACCGGCTGCTACGTGGGCCTGCCTCGCCCCGGCACGCTCACCGCCATCGGCGATGCCCTGCGTGCCCCGTTCGGCCGGGTGCACTGGGCCGGCACCGAGACGGCCATCGAGGGCTGCGGCTACCTCGACGGCGCGGTGGAGTCCGGCGAGCGCGCCGCCACGGAGGTCGCCGCCCGCCTGACCGCTCCCGACGCGGCTTGAGCCGTGTGGACCGGCCGGCTGCCCGCCCTCCGAGCCGGCCGGACGACCAGGCGCCGCGTGCCGTGCCGTGGCACCGGGCCATGGCCATCCCCACCCTACCGGAAGCGCCGCGACGCCCTGCCGCGCGCAACCACCTTACGAGGGATGCGGACCATGTACTCCACCAGCCACGTGAACCTTCCCCAGAACGCGCGCGAAGAGCTTATCGACATGCTCAACACGCTGCTCGCCAACTCCATCGACCTGCACTGGCAGGTGAAGCAGGCGCACTGGAACATCCGGGGCACCCACTTCTACAGCCGCCATTTGCTCTTCGACGAGGTGGCCAAGCACGCGCGCAAGCATGCGGACTCCTACGCCGAACGTGCGGGCGCGCTGGGCGGCTACGCCCAGGGCACCATCCGCCTGGCCAGCAACAACAGCCAGCTGCCCGAGTACGACCTCCAGGCCGTGGACGGCGAGGCCCACATCCGCGCGCTGGTGGAGCGCGTGGGCCGCTACGCCTCCAGCCTGCGCGACGGCATCACCAAGTCCGACGAGGTCAACGACCCGGTCACCGCGGACCTCCTCACCCAGACGCTGGGGGAGACGGAGGAGGACCTGTGGTTCCTGGAGAGCCACCTCAACGGCGACGCCCGCGTGGGCACCACCGTTCCGCCCCGGGGCGGCAACCGCCGGGGGGGCCGCGGCGCCGAGGACGTGAGCCAGGTCACCACCTGAGTTCTCCGTGCCCCGGATGACCCCCGCGCGGTTCCCCTGCGCGGGGAGGTCCCGGTCCGTATAGAACGCGTCCTCTGGACTCCAGGAGGGCGCGGCGCATGGCGGCTCAGGCTCAATACGACCGATTGGACGGCAAGGTGTGCCTTATCACGGGGGCCACCGGCGGCATCGGCCAGGAGACGGCGAAGGCCCTGGCGCGACTGGGGGCCACGCTGGTGCTGTCCGGCCGGGACAAGGCCCGCACGGAGGCCACCGTCGCCGCCGTGCGTGACGCCGCGCCCCAGGCCCGCGTGGAGACGCTGCTCGCGGACCTGTCGTCGCTCTCGTCCGTGCGCTCCCTGGCGGAAGGCTTCCGGGAGCGGCACCCGCGCCTGGACATTCTCGTCAACAACGCGGGCCTCATCATCGACCGTCGGCAGGTGACGGTGGACGGTTACGAGGCCACGTTCGCGACGAACCACCTGTCGCACTTCCTCCTCACGCACCTGCTGCGCGACCTGCTGGTGGCCAGCGGCCCCGCGCGCATCATCAACGTGTCGTCGGAAGGACACCGCTTCGCGCGGTCCGACTTCCTGGACGACCCGCAGACGGCGCACCGCCGCTACGACGGCATCCGCGTCTACGGCAACGCCAAGCTCAGCAACATCCTGTTCAGCAAGGGATTGACGAAGCGCCTCGCCGGCACGCAGGTGACGGCGAACGCGCTGCATCCGGGGGCGGTGCGCACGGGCTTCGGGCACAACAGCCAGGGCTTCTTCCGCCACCTGATGAAGCTGGGCGCGCCCTTCATGATCTCCCCCGAGAAGGGCGCGAGGACGTCGGTGTACCTGGCGGCCTCTGCGGAGGTGGCGGGCGTCAGCGGGGAGTACTTCATCAAATGCCGCAAGGCGAAGCCGTCGTCCGCCGCCCGGGACGAGGCGCTCGCGGAGCGGCTCTGGCAGGTGAGCGAACAGCTCACGGGAGTGAAGGCATGATCGACCTGTACACGTTCAAGACCCCCAACGGCCGCAAGATCTCCATCGCGTTGGAAGAGCTGGGCATCCCCTACAAGATCCACTCGGTGGACATCTCCAAGGGCGAACAGTTCAAGCCCGAGTTCCTGGCCATCAATCCCAACAACAAGATTCCGGCCATCGTGGACCACGCGGCGCCGGGCGGCACGCCCCTGACCCTCTTCGAATCCGGCGCCATCCTGCTGTACCTGGCGGAGAAGACGGGCACGCTGATGCCCACGGATGCGCGCGGCAAGGCGGAAGTGACGCAGTGGCTGATGTTCCAGATGGGCGGCGTGGGGCCCATGCTGGGCCAGCTCAACCACTTCGAGTCCTACGCCCCCATCAAGGTGCCCTACGCCATCGACCGCTTCCGCACGGAGTCCAAGCGCATCCTGGGGGTCCTGGACAAGCACCTGGGCTCGCGCGACTACCTGGCGGCCCACTACTCCATCGCGGACATCGCCACGTACCCGTGGGTGAAGGCCGTGCATGGCAACGCCAGGTTCGCCGACCTCTTCCAGGACACGCCCAACATCCTCCAGTGGCTGCACCGCGTGGGCAGCCGTCCCGCCGTGCAGCGGGGCATGCAGGTCCCCTGACAGGGGTTTTCCGTGAAGGCCATGGCCCCGCTCGAACAGCTCGTCTTCGACAACACCTACGCCCGCCTGCCGCCCGGGTTCGCCGCCCGGGTGTCCCCCGCGCCCTTCCCAGACGCGCACGTGGTGAGCGTGAACCCCGCGGCGCTGCGCCTGCTGGGATTGGACGCGGACGCGGCGACACATCCGGAGTTCGCGAAGGTGTTCGGCGGGGCCCGGTTGCTCCCCGGCATGGAGCCCCTGGCCATGGTGTACGCGGGGCACCAGTTCGGCGTGTACGTGCCGCGCCTGGGGGACGGCCGCGCGCTGCTCCTGGGCGAGGTGCGCGCCCCGGACGGCGCGAAGTGGGACCTGCACCTGAAGGGCGGCGGGCCCACGCCCTTCTCGCGCGGCGGTGACGGACGCGCGGTGCTGCGCTCCACCGTGCGCGAGTACCTGGCCTCGGAGGCCCTGCACGCCCTGGGCATCCCCACCACGCGGGCGCTGTGCATGCTGGGCAGCCGCACGCCGGTGTACCGCGAGGACGTGGAGACCGGGGCCATGCTGGTGCGGCTGGCGCCCTCGCACGTGCGGTTCGGCACCTTCGAGTTCTTCCACCACACCGGACAGCCCGAGCACGTGGCCACGCTCGCGGAGCACGTCATCACCCACCACTTCCCGCACCTGCTGGGACAGGAGCGGCGCCACGCGCGCTTCTTCGAGGAGGTGGTGGAGCGCACCGCGAAGCTCATCGCCGGGTGGCAGGCGGTGGGCTTCGAGCACGGCGTGATGAACACGGACAACATGTCCATCCTGGGGCTCACGCTGGACTACGGGCCCTATGGCTTCCTGGACGACTTCGACCCCGGCTTCGTCAGCAACCACTCCGACCCCCAGGGCCGCTACGCGTTCGACCAGCAGCCGCGCGTCGCGCTGTGGAACCTGGCCTGCCTGGGAGAAGCGCTGCTGACGCTCATCACGGAGGACGAGGCCCGCGCGGCCCTGGGCGCCTTCCAGCCCGCGTTCGCCGCGCACTTCCTCGCGCGCATGCGCGAGAAGCTGGGCCTGTCCGAAACCCGCGACGATGACCGCGCGCTCGTGGAGGACCTGTTCGGCCTGATGGCGGGCTCGCACGTGGACTACACGCGCTTCTTCCGCGCGCTGAACCGCTTCGATTCGACGCCCGATGCGCGCAACGACGCGCTCCGGGACTCTTTCCTGCCGCCAGAGGGCTTCGACGCGTGGGCCGTGCGCTACCGGGCGAGGCTCGCCGCCGAGGGCAGCCGGGACGCCGAGCGCCACGCGCGCCTGGACCGCGTCAATCCGAAGTACGTCCTGCGCAACTGGGTGGCGCAACAGGCCATCGCCCGGGCGCAGGAAGGCGACTTCGCGGAGGTGGACCGGGTGCTCGCGCTGATGTCCGCACCGTTCGACGAACACCCCGGCGCGGAGGCCTACGCGGCCGCTCCACCCACCTGGGGCCGGCACCTCGTGGTGAGCTGCAGCTCCTGACGCGCGCTGTCACCGGACGCCGGGCAGGCAGACGGGCACCCCTGCGCGGGAATCCGGGGAACGGGGTGCCTAGCTTCAGGGGCATGATCGAACCTCCTGCTCCGCCCCGCCTCGTGTTCCGTGCCCTCGGTCCAGGGCTCGTCGGTGCCACCGCGCTGACGCTGGTGCACGAGGGCGCCCGCCGCGTCCTGAAGCACCCGCCGCGCATGGATGTGTTGGGCAAACGCTCCCTCAAGAAGGGCATCCGCTTCTTCGGCGGCGAGCCCGCCCACGGCCGACGGCTGCATCGCCAGACGCTGGCCGGGGACCTGCTGTCCAACGGGCTCTTCTTCTCGCTCGTGGCCCTGGGGCGCCCCAAGCGGCCCTACCTGCGCGGCGCGGTGCTGGGATTGCTCGCGGGCCTGGGCGCGGTGGTGCTGCCCCCGAAGCTGGGCCTGGGCAGGGCCCCGTCCCGGGCGAAGCCATCCACGTCGCTGCTCACCGTGGCCTGGTACACGCTGGGGGGACTCGTGGCCGCGCGCGCGACGCACCGGCTGATGGCGCGCAATGAACCCACGCGGCCCCTGGGACGACCTGTCGGGTAGGGACTCGCGCTCGGGGGCGGGCTCCAAGGTTGGCGAGTGGATTTCCGTCCCGCTCGGGCACTTGCCGTTGGCGTCGGGGCGACACCAGCCTTGAAGGCTCATGGCCACCGACTTCACCCGCCTGCCCTTGCGCGGCTTCCAGGATGCGTTGAACGTCGTCGTCGAGTCGCCCCGCGGCTCGACGGTGAAGCTCAAATACGACACGAAACTCCAGGCCTTCACCCTGTCGCGGCCGCTGACGCGAGGGTTCCGCTACCCGTTCGACTGGGGCTTCATCCCCAGCACGCAGGGCCCGGACGGAGACCCGCTGGACGCGCTGGTGTACTGGGACGTGCCCACGTGGCCCGGCGTCGTGCTGCCGTGCCGCCCGCTGGGCGTGCTCCTGGTGGACCAGAAGAAGAAGGACAGCCAGACGGGCGCGAGAGAGCGCAATGACCGCGTGCTCGTCGTCCCCGTGAACGCCCCGCGCGCGGAGGGGATGAACTCCTACCAGGACCTGTCCCGGCGCGAGTTGGAGGAGCTGGAGCACTTCTTCCTCGCGGTGGTGCACTTCGCGGACAAGGACGCGCACGTCCTCGGCTGGGAAGGCCCCGAGGCCGCCGAACGCATGGTCATGCAATACGCCCAGAAAGAGGACTGAACCGCCATGCCTCCTCCCACACCCATCCGGGGCCTGGGCCCCGACACCGCGCTGGGCGACGCCGCCCGCCGCATCCTCGCCGGCCGGCTCGCGGACGCGCGCCACCCGGAATCGCAGTTGGACGGAGCACTGGACGAGGACGGCGTGCACGACATGCGCGTGGCCACCCGCCGCCTGCGCGCCGCGCTCCAGGTGTTCCACGCCACCGGCAAGCTCACCCGCCTGGAGGCGGACGTGAAGCGGCTCCAGGACGCCCTGGGCGACGTGCGCGACCTGCACGTCCAGGATGCGTGGCTGGGCACCGCCTCGAAGGGAAAGAAGGACACGGCGAAGGCGCTGGTCGGCCTGCGCAGGACGCACCTGTCCGGCCTGAAGGCGAAGGAGAAGACGCTGCGCGCGGAGCTGGAGCGCTGGTCGGAGCGCACCGTGCCGCGCCTGCTGAAGAAGCTGGACGCGCTGGAGGACGACCACCGCTTCGCCGGCAAGCGCGTGCGCGGCCATCTGCGCCAGCGCCTGCGCCGCGTGGAGAAGCGCCTGGAGCGCTATTCGGATGCCCCCGACGCCGCCTCCGCGCACGCCCTGCGCAAGGACTTGAAGAAGCTGCGCTACGAGCTGGAGATCTACCAGCCGGCCTTCCGACGCACCGTGGGCGCGCTGCTGGAGGTGCTGGTGCCCCTCCAGGACGGACTGGGCGAACTGCACGACGCGGACGTGCGGCTGGAGTTGTTCGAGCGCGCCGCCGCGGAGGCCCCTCCCGGTCAGCGCAAGGCCGCGCGCAAGCTGCTGCCCCGGGCCCGGGAGGAGCGCGCGGAACGCTCCGCCGAAATCGCCCGCGAGGTGCAGCGCTGGCACGCGGAGGCCATTCCCAAGCGCCTGCGCAAGGCATTGACCTGACCCCGGGCCTCTCCAATCTCTCCGGCGACAGGTGGTAGACCTCCTCTTCGCAGCCGTCGAACGAGGGGGTCTTCCATGCATCCGCGGTCCTTCCGACTCCTGGCCCGGGTGGCCGGGAGTGCCTTGCTTGTCATCGCAGCGCCGCCTCCGGCCCACGCCATCGAAGCCGAGGGCCTTCCACCTCGCATCACCACCGTCACGCAGACCGTCCGGCAGGTGGAAGTGGGGAGCGCATCGCGGCTGGGCCTCCAGGCGGTGGACCCGCAGGGCAGCCCGCTCACCTTCTCCTGGAGCGCCACCGCCGGCACGCTGAGCATGCCGCTGGGTAACGCGAGCACCAGCCGCCTGACCTGGACCGCGCCGCTGTGCATGGCCAGCGGAAGCCCGCCGGTGACGGCGACCGTGACCAACGGCCTGGGCCTGTCCACCACGACGGCGTTCGACTTCAGCTTCGTGCAGCACCTGGAGGCCAACCGCCAGCCGCCCTTCACAGCCGACGGCTTCGAGCAGTTCGAGAACGTGACGCTCCGGCAGGGACAGCTGTCCCTGCCTCCGTGGGGCCCGCTCGACGCGGAGCACATCGTGTTCCCGGAGGACCTGAGCCTGAGCGTGGCGTTCGTCCACAAGGACTCGCTCGCGAGCCATGCGCTCGGGTACCTGTATGTCGACGAGCTCCAGCAGCGCGGCTACGTCGACGCGCGGGGCCACCTGCTGGACTTCAATGCCAATGGCATCGCGGACCTGCACGAGGACCTCTACAATCTGGCGCCCCCCAGTGGCCCCCAGGCCCGCCCGTACATCGGCGTCAACCGCCGCTGTCTCCCGACCTTCGTGTCCCAGGGCCTCACCTACAGCCAGCCCGAACTGGCGCTCAACGCGGGTTGCGCCCCCAGCTTCGCCTCACAGTCACTCCCGGATGCCCGCCCGGGGTCGCATGGCTCGATGACAATCGACGTCATCGGACGCGATGCCACGACGTCGCCCCCTCCCGGCACCGGCTTCTCGGACAACGGGCTCTTCGCGCGCATCCCCAACCTGCTGGAGCCGGCCCATCCGTTGAACAGCCACCGGGGGCTGGGCCACCTGGTGTTCCTGCTCACCGACGATGACGAGGAGAGCACCACCCCGCGCCAGATGGGCGCCGTGGCGGATGTGGACTCCAGCTACCCGGACGGCATCCCCGACTATGACGTCTCCGCGTACGACGCACGCGGCGTCCGTCGGACCACCAATCCGGATCCGGGCATCACCCCGGCGGACCGGAAGGTGGACCTGGGCCTCATCCAGGGCGGCCGGGAGCTGGTCTTCTTCCTCGTCGTCAACCTGGAAGCGCAGCATGCCCCGGACACCAGCGTGGTCCTGCCGTGTCTGCGCAAGGCACCCGATGGACGGTGCACCCTGCACTTGAAGGCGCCCCTGTCGGTGTTCTTCTCCAAGACGGAGTGGAACCTGGACCAGGACCCTGTGGGACATCCACGCGGCATGGCCTTCAACGTCGGATGCGGCTCCAACGACCTGTGCACCCAGGAGCTGGCCTATCGCCATGGATGCCTCCTGGCCTCCGGCCAGCGGAAGCTGTGCGGCTGGCTGTACGAAAGTGCCCTCGAGACCCTCGCCAGTCCCGACTACGGCCACACCCTCCTCCTCAAGGACGCCGCGGAGCTCCCCCTCTCCGGCAATGGCAACATGCCGCATGTGCTGCTCCACTCCCCCGTCCTCGCACCGGGCCGGTGGCTGCTCGCCTTCGAAGACTTCAACGGCGGAGGGGACCGGGACTTCAATGACGTCGTCTTCCAATTGCAGGCGCTGACGGAGCCCGGGCGCGTGCGCTCGCGCTCGCTGAGTCCGGCGTGGGTGTCTTCCCCGGAGGAAGAGGGCTGTGTCCTCTCCCGCGTGCGCTTCCGCAAGAGCGACGGCGCGCAGCCCGACTGTGACGGCCCGTCCACCAGCATCACCTATGCCGTGGCCACCGACTGCGGCACCTGCAACGCAGGCGTCTGTCAGACCCATCCCGCTCCCACCTGGCACCCGCTGACCCTGCCCCCGGGCCCCGCCGAAACCCTCGTGGACGTCTCCGACACGCCCGGCACCCACCTCTGCTGGAAGGCGGAGCTGCCTGGCGTGAGTGGTCGCTGCACCCCCGTCATCGGGAGCGTGGACGTGGGCTACGAATACGCTCCTGTCGGGCCCTGACGGCCGCCCCGGCGCACCTTCATGGGCGGAGACCGGCACGCCGCCTTGAGGACACTCGTCCCGCCGGGCCCCTGGTGGGGGCGAGGAGGCGTCCCTACATCCCTGGAGGATGTGATCCGCCCTGCGCACAGGTCGGAGGGCAGGCAACCCTCCCTGGGGGGCATCCGTGAAGAACCTTCGGATCAGGGCGCTGTAAAAACTGCCGGTTTCCGCCCTAAGCATCGAAGCGACTTCGCGCAACCCACCAGAATCATTGAGGTTGGCCGCTGGCTGGCATTGGCACCTGCATTGCTAAAGCTATCCCCGTCGCAGCAAACGAGCGGAACACATCCCGCCCTCTTCCCCGAGAGACCCCCATGCAGGCTTCCAACTCCTTCTCTTCTGCTGACTCGCTCTCCACGTACCTCTCGGAGATCAACCAGACCTGTCCGCGGGCCACCACCTGGTGACGAGCAACCTGCGCTTCGTGGTGAAGGTAGCGTACGAGTACCGCTCCTACGGCCTGAAGATGTCGGACCTCATCCAGGAGGCGAACATCGGCCTGATGAAGGCCGTGCAGAAGTTCGACCCGGAGAAGGGCATCCGCCTCATCTCCTACGCGGTGTGGTGGATCCGCGCGTACATCCAGAACTACGTGCTGCGCAACTGGAGCCTGGTGAAGCTGGGCACGACGCAGGCGCAGCGCCGGCTGTTCTTCAGCCTGGCCCGCACCCGCCGCGAGTTGGAGAAGCTGGGCGCCGGCGACGGCCACATCGTCAACGCGGAGGAGATCGCCCGCAAGCTGAACGTGAAGCCCACGGAAGTGCGCGAGATGGAGCAGCGCATGGGCGGCCGGGACCTGTCCCTGGACGCGCCGGTGGGTGAGGACGGGGACGCCACGCACCTGGACTTCGTGGAGTCCGAAGCCGCCTCCCACGCGGACGAGGTCGCGGACCGGCAGCAGGCGGGCCTCACCCGCACGCTGGTGCAGCGCGCCCTGACGCGCCTGGACCCCCGCGAGCGCTTCATCATCGAGCAGCGCGTGATGAGCGACTCCGAGATGACGCTGAGCGAGCTGGGCGAGCACTTCGGGTTCTCCCGTGAGCGCGCCCGTCAGCTGGAGATCCGCGCCAAGGACAAGCTGAAGGCGGAGCTGGCGAACCTGATGGCCGAGGCCGGCCTGGACCAGGCGGAACTCGCGGCATAACGCGCGAGGCGCGGCACCTGCGACAGCAATCCGGCCCCGGACCCTCGCGTGGGAAGCGCGAAGGTACGGGGCCGAGTCATGTCCGGGCTCCCGGCGCTCCCGCACTTTGCGTGGAGCCTGGACCTGGAGCGGGCCCGCCAGAAACGGAGTCCAGGGGGGACGCCCCGCTGGCGGCTGCTCGCCAGAACTGGTCCGACAGTCGGACAGGTTCGCGCGAGGAGCCCCCTGGGGGGGCTCCTCCCTCAAGACCTCCTCGCGGTGAATCCACGCAAGGCGCGGGGGACGGGGCTACCGGGGCGTGACGCCCGGCGAGGACTCGCCGCTCTCCGGCGCGGCGGGCGCTACCGGCTGCGTGCGGGACGTGGCATCGATGCGCAGCGCCTGGGGCTCACCGCTGTTCGCGTCCGTGCGGTACGAGGCCCGCACCCGCGCGCCCTCCTGGATGTCCGCGGCGCTCGCGGCCTGTCCGTCCACGCGCACCTGCGTGGTGGGCCCCACCTGGAGCCGCAGTTGGGGCTCTCCGCCCTGGCTGAGCAGCACCTCGCGGGAGCTCGCGCTCAGCACCTCGCCGGAGATCTGCTGGTCCTGCGCGGAGGGTTGCGCGTTGGCGACCGGGGCCGCCACGGGGGCGTTCTGGCCCACGACCTCACGCGAGGGCGTCAAACCCTGCTGGACGCGGCGCTGGGCGTCCAGGGCGCTCGCCTGGGCCTGCTCGGCCTCGGACTGGGCCTGCTGGGTGCGCGCCTGCGCCTGCTGCTGGCTGGCCTGGGCCTCCTGGGATTCCTTCTGCGCTGCGGCCTGGGCCTCCTGGAGCTCCTGCTGCTTGTGCTGGAGGTCCTCCTGAGCGCGCGCGGCCTCGCGCTGCTGCTGGGAGGCTTCCTTCTGCGCGTCCCGCGCGCTGTCGAAGGCCTTCTCCGAGCGGGCCTGCGCCTGCTCGACCTCCTGCCCTGGCGCGGCCCGGGTGGAGTCCTGCCGGGTGCGATCGCCGTCCTGGCAGGCGGTGCCCACCAGCAGTGCCGTGACTCCCGCCGTGAGCCATGTCGTGCGCGATTTCATGGGGTTCTCCTGTCGAGGGGATGACAGGCCAAAGATGGCGAGCGCGCGCGAGGAACCAAGCCATGGGTCCGCGAGCGCCCGGGGCCCTGCTTGCTCCACGGCAGGCGGTCACTTTGGGGCTACCGCGACCGGAAGAATGGCGATAAGGGGCGCCCCC
This sequence comes from Myxococcaceae bacterium, assembly GCA_004173515.1. Taxonomy (GTDB): domain Bacteria; phylum Myxococcota; class Myxococcia; order Myxococcales; family Myxococcaceae; genus Corallococcus. Next base: position 14,299 of record SECN01000187.1, read on the forward strand.
CCATGCGCGCCTGCGGACTCGACTTCGGAACCAGCAACACCGCCCTGGCCCTGCCGGATGGCACCGTGTTGCCCCTGCAGCCCCACACGCCGGAGCCGCGCCTGTTCCGCTCCGTGTTGTTCTTCGCGGAGGACGAGAAGGAGATCTTCGCGGGCTCGGACGCCATCCAGCGCTACCTGGAGGACAACAACGGGCGGTTCATCCAGTCCGTGAAGTCCTTCCTGCACAGCTCGTCCTTCCGGGCGACGCAGGTGAAGGGGCGCACGTTCACCATCGAGGACCTGGTGGCCATCCTGCTGCGCCGCGTGCGCGAGGCGGCCGGGGCGCATCTGGGCGAGCTGCCGGACGCGGTGGTGATGGGGCGGCCCGCGGTGTTCACGCCGGATCCGGAAGCGGACGCACTGGCGGAGAAGCGGCTGCGCAAGGCGGCGGAGCTGGCGGGCTTCACGCACGTGCAGTTCCTCATCGAGCCCATCGCGGCGGCGCTCGCGTACGAGGCGCGGCTGACGCGCGACGAGCTGGTGTTGGTGGCGGACTTCGGCGCCGGCACCACGGACCTGACGCTGATGAAGCTGGGGCCGTCGCGCCGGGGGAACCTGGACCGCAGGCCGGACGTGGTGGGGTCCACGGGTGTGCGCATCGGTGGTGACCGGTTCGACGCGGAGATCATGCGGCACAAGCTGTTGCCGCGCTTCGGGGCGGGGTCCACGTACAAGGTGAAGGGCTTCAGCGAGAAGCGGATGCCCATTCCGCAGCACGTGATGGCCAAGCTGTTGAACTGGCATGAGATGTCGTTCATCCGGGAGAAGTCCACGCAGGAACTGCTGGAGGTGATGCTCGACACGAGCGACCGCCCGGCGGAGATCGAAGCGCTCTACGACCTGGTGATGGACAACCTGGGCTACCGGCTGTTCCGGTCGATTGAAGCGGCCAAGGTGCGCCTGTCCAGCGAGGACGTGGCGACCATCGACTTCGACGAAGCGCGCATCCACCTGCACGAGCCGATCACCCGCGCCGAGTTCGACACGGCGAGCGGTGGGTTGCTGGCTGAACTCTCGCAGTGCACCGAAGGGCTGTTGGCGAAGCACCCGGAGGCCAGGGACATTGACGCCGTGTTCCTCACGGGCGGTTCGTCACAGATTCCTGCCGTGCGGGAGCTGTATGTGAAGCGCTTTGGAGAAGAGCGCGTGCGCACCGCGGATGCATTCACCTCCGTGGCGGAGGGCTTGGGACGCGCATCCTCGTGGCTCGCGGGGTGAAGCATGGGTGGACGGACAGCACGGAGATGGCTCGCGGCGGGCGCCGTGCTTTCACTGTCGCTGGCGTGCGTCGGGCCCGCCACGGACAGGACCTTCGTCACGGGGCAGATCCGGCCACGGCACATCCGTTTCGTGACGATCCGCGAGACAACTCCGGGTGAGGCAGGAGGCCGGCGGGCGGCCTGCATCCACATCCGGATTTCGCGCGAGAACACCGGCGAAGCCCTGCTGTGCAGGTTCGGGATCGAGACGCCTCTTCATAACCACGAAGGCCCTGTCTCCACCGCGCTGGCCCAGCGCATCACGGCGGAGCGCATCAACGAGGCGACCTATTCCATCTTCGGCGCCGCCACGGTGGAGTCCCCGCTCGGGATGCTTTGCGAGTCATTGAAGGCGGCCCTGCGACCTGCGTTCAAGGTGTCCATCGCAGGGGCACTGTTCACGAGCCAGTGTCACGAAAAGACCACTCCCGTGCAGTTTGGTGACTACATCCTCTGACGCCGGAGGCTTCGCGCCATGTCCCCTACCCTGGAAGAACTGCGGGCCATTGCCAGACAGTACTGGCCGGCGCCAGGAACGGAAACCCCCGAGGGAAACAGCCCAGAACACGCACGCCGCGCCCAGCGCTGGGAGGAGGCCCTCCGCGACAACGAACGGTGGAACGACTTCCTCAAGGATCTCCGGAGCTTGCTCCCGGGCTTCAGCGTGGGAGACGGTACTTCGACATCACAGGCGTGCTTCACATGCATCCTCTTTCCCGCGAAGGGATATCCCATCCCGCCCGTACCCTGGGCTGTCGTGGGATGCATGAGCATCCTGGCGCCTGTCTTCACCGTGTATGGCATCGCGTTCAAGTATGAGGGGAGCAAGCGCAGCGAGGCGCGACTCCACGTGGGTTCCATGCCTGATGCGATGGCCGAGACGACGGTCCGTGTCGCCCAGGAACTGGAAGCACGATTCAACGTTCGCGCTCTGCCCAAGGAGGTAGCGGCAACTCCCGCGCCCGTCGTCGTGGAGTGGAAGAAGCCGCCCCACACCACCCTGTTCGACACGCTCTTCACCAGCGAGCCTGACAACGTCCTGTGATGGAAGGCGCCCTCTACAAGGTTCCGCCGTCCAACGGACCGGAAGGCGCTGGTGGAGGTAGTGCATCTCCCGCATCCAGAACGCCCGCATCAGCAGGCCCCGAGTTCAGCGGAAGTTCTGGCTCTGCGCCCACGCTGCGATGAAGGATCCGACCGTCGAGGCTGACGGCGTAGCGAGCGCCGGTATCCACACCGACGTACTGCGAGCCACAGGCATCCGGATCTTCGTGAATCAGGATGAAGAAGACGTCACCCTGCCGGATGACGCGCGAGCGATACGCCTCCGGTCGTCCCCAGCAGGGGCGCTCTTCACTGGAACCCGACGGGATGAAGTCATCCATCGCCACCCGGACAGCCTGGAGCAGTCTGCCCTCCAACTCATACGTCATTGCCTCGGCTCCGACCTGAAGCGCGGACTGTGCGTAGAACGGAGGGAACAAGAGGCTCCGGTCCTCCTCCCACGAAGCAGGCAGTGCCCCCCGGAAATGCACACAACTGGCGAGGAGTAGCGCCATGCCAGCCGTAAACACACCGGCAGAAGCTCCGGACCTCAGGGCCCCACGTCCACCGTGCGAATGGCCCAGTCCACGCCGCCCCGGCCGTCGCGGGCCACCACCCAGAGGGTGATGCGCTCCGGCGTCAGGGACGTCTGGTAGGTCGTCGTCGGGTCGCCGGGCTTGCCGTCCACCGGCTCCAACGAACGGAACGAGTTCACCTCGCCGTCCCCCGTCGCGAACCAGCTGTAGAAGACCTGCTCCGTCTTCTCTCCATCCGCTGTGGCGTAGACCTCCTCGCTGCCCTCCGCCAACACCGGCGTGAACGTCACCTCCGTGTCCAGCGGCAGCGGCCCCATCAGCGGCGCCTCATCCCACAGCACATCCTGCATCACCGGGTTCAGGTTCGGCGTTTGCGTCGAGCGCAGCGTGATGCGCCGCACCCCTCGCTCCACGCCCTCCGGCGTCCCGCTGCCGTCCGTCGCCTCATACCCCACGAACAACGGCAACCCCGTCTCCAACACCGCGCGCACCGTCGGGTCGTTGAAGTCGAACCCGCCCCCGTTGCCTCCGCCCGTGCTGCCCGTCGCCGCCTGGAACGCCGCGATGAGCAGCGCCTGCACGGCCGGGTCGCTCAACGACAACACCCCACCCTGCAACGCCACGCCGTTGTCGCCCGGGCAACCCGTGTCCCCGTAGGGGTTCACGTCCGGCCGGCACAGCGCGTACGTCACCGTCACCGGACGGCCTTCCGGCGTCACCGCCAGCGCGTTGAACGTCACCGGCGGCGGCAACGTGGACGCATCCGGATCCAACGCCAGCTCCGCGGGCTCCGCCTTGATGGCCAGCACGCGCACGCGGCGGATCTCACTCTGCAACTCGAAGTCGGGACCGCACGCGCTCAACACCAGCAGGGCGGCACACAGCAGGACGGGGGTGCGCATGGCGTCAGAAGCTCCCCTTGGCGCCGAGGATGGGCAGGATGGGCAGCCCCTTGAAGAACTCGCGCTGAGAGTAATTGTAGTTGTAGGCCACGCCTTCGACGGACTGGTTGTTGTAGGCGTTCGTCAGGTCCAGGTAGACGTCCAGGTTCCACGTGTCGAAGATGAAGTTCTTGTCCACGCGGATGTCCAACTGGTTGAACGACGGCAGCCGCTGCGAATTGACCGCGCCGTAGTACGGGATGAACACGTCCGTCGTGTCGTCCCGCCGCGCCCCCTCCACCGGCGTCGTCGGGTTGCCGGACGCCAGGCGGAAGCGCGCGCCCACCTCCCAGCCCTTCGGCAGCTTGTAGCTGGCGATGGCCGTCAGCACGTGCGTCTGGTCGTTGTCGAACAGGCGCCAGCGCGCGTCCGGCGCGTCCCGGCGCTCGCTGCGGCTGAGCGTGTACGAAATCCAGCCGAACAGCCGGTCCGTCAGCGCCCGGCGGATCAGCAATTCAAAGCCGTAGATGCGCCCCACGCCGCCGTTCTTCAGCACCTCCGGCACCGACTCGCCGTCGCGGAGGATGCGCGCGTTGGAGCGCACGATGAGGTCGTCCAGGTCGTTGTAGAAGACCTCGCTGCCCACGAACCACTCGGGCCGCGCCTGCCACTCCGCGCCCACGCTGTACTGCAGCGACCGCTTCGCCCCCAGGTCCGGATTGCCGAACCCCGGCGACGGCTCATCCTGCACCGGCGGGCTGTGGTAGACGCCCGCGCCGCCCTTCAACGTCAGTGTCTCCGTGAGCGCGTAGCGCACCGCCAGCCTCGGGTTCACCGTGCGCTTCACCTCCTGCTGATCCGTGAAGATGTAGCTCTCCGTGCGGATGCCCGGCACCACCAGCAGCTCCTTCACCGGCCGCCACCGCACCTCCGCCCACGCGGACGGGTAGTACTGGGTGAAGTTGCCGTCGATGTTGATGAGGTCCTCCGTCACCAACGGCGTCGGCGGCTCGCCCTCGCGCGGCGGCTGCTGGATGCTCGCGCGCACCTTCGCCAGGTTCGTCACCACGTCCAGGCCGCCCGCCACCGTCACCGCGTCGTTGAACGCGTACTCAATCGTGGGCCGCAGGAACAAGTCCGTGGACGCGATGCGCAGGCCGCGCTCGCCAATGGCGAAGTCCAAGAGCGTGTTGCCGATGAGCGCGTGCGTGTCCAACGTCAGCTTGCCCTCGCGGTACTGGTGCCGCAGGCGCAACTGGTTGAACCCCGTCGTCACATCCAGGCCGCCGTTGACGGACGGGTCTCCATCCGCCGGCTGGTCCAGCAGCAGCGCCAGGCGGTCGCGCGACGTGAGCCCCTGCAACGTGAAGGTGTGGCGCTTGTTCGGCTTCCACACCAGCTTCGCCTGCGCGTCGTAGTAGCGCGGCGCCACCTGGAGGCTGTCGTCGTCGAACGGCACCGCCTTGAGCACCACGTCGATGTTGTCGCCGTAGTACGCGGAGAAGTTGCCGGGCAGGTAGTCCACCGCCTCCAGCAGCTCCGAGTTGTACACGGAGGTGAGCCCGCCAAAGTGATACAGGATGGGGATGCGCAGGCCGTCCAGGAAGACGCCGGACTCCTGGGGGCTGGTTCCACGGATGACCAGCGCGCCGCCGTTGAACGCGGGCCGCGCCACGCCCGGCAGGTTCTGCACCACCTTGAGCGTGTCACCCTGCGTGCCCGGGATGCGCTGCACCTCCGCCACCTGGATGGTGGTGCGCGTCACCTCCTTGCGCTCGCGGTCGCTTCGCACCACCGTCTCGTACGGGCTGAAGATGCGCCGCTGCACGTAGTACGTGGCCTGCGTCTCCTGTCCCTCCGCGATGGTCTCCTGCGTGCGGAAGCGGTCGTAGCTGCCCAGCACCACCACCACCGGGTGCGTGCCCACCGGGACGCCCCGGAAGGAGAAGCGCCCTTCGCCGTCCGTCACGGTGGAACGATCCAACTCCGTCAGCACCACCTCCGCGCCCACGAGCGGCTTGCGCGTGCCGCGCTCCAGCGCCTTGCCGCTGAAGTTCACCGGGCCCTGCGGCTCCGCGACGCCGCCGTCGGTGGCGACCTCCGGAGTCGGCTCCGGCGCGCGAAAGACGAACTGGTAGGCGTATTGGATGCGCACCGGCGAAGGGACGTTGTCCACCTCCGCGGGTTCGAACTGGAACTGCTTCACCGCGGCGGTGGCCGCTTCGTCGAAGCCGTTGCCGGCGGGCTGGGTGATTTCGACATTCGTGACGGCGCCCGTCTCCGAGATGTCGATGAACATCACCACCGTGCCCTCCAACTGCTGGGCGGCGGCTTCCGGCGGATAGGTCGCTTCAACCTGACGCAGCAGCGCGGGCGGCTTCGTCAGCACGCCGGTGGGAGCGCCAGCATCACCGGCGGGAACACCTGCGTCCGGGGCTTGTGCGGCAGCCCCGGTCGCAAGCAATAGACAGACGACGCAAGCGAGCGTTTTCATGAAGGGTGCGCGGGTCTCCCGCGCACCGTCCTAGCGCCCTCCGAGGCTCGGCGCGAGCACGATTTCGATGCGCCGGTTCTGGCTCTTGTGCTCCGGCGTGTCGTTGGCGACGATGGGCTGGTACTGCCCGTAGCCCGCCGCGGACAGCGACGTCGGATCCACGCCCGAGTCCTGCAGCGAGTGCACCACCGCCATCGCGCGCGCCAGGCTCAGCTCCCAGTTGGAGGCGAACTGACCGCCACCGGTGGGCACGTCGTCCGTGTGGCCTTCCACGCGGATGATGCGACCGCGCACCGTCTTGAGCGCGTCCGCGATCTTCACGAGCGCCTCCTGTCCTTCCTTGCCCACGCGCGCGGAGCCGGACGCGAAGAGGATCTTGTCCTTGAGCTGCACCGTCATCCGGCCCTTCAACTCCGACAGCTCGATCTTCCCGTCGGAGATCTCCTGCTTGAGGCTCTGGGCCAGGTTCTCGTACTCGGAACTCTTCTTCTCCAGCTCCTCCTTGGCCTGCGCGAGCTTCTTGGAGTTGCGCGCCAGCTCGTCGTTGAGCGCGGCCAGCTGCGCGTTCTTCTCCTCCAGGGCGCGGCGCTCGGCCGCGGCGCTGGTGAGGCGGTTCTCGGAGGCGTTGAGGCGCGTCTCCAGCGCGGCCTTCTCCTGGTTCAGGGCGGCCTGCTGCTCCTCCAGCGCCTTGATCTTCGCCTCGGCGGCGGTGCGCGCCGCCTTCTCGTCCGTGAGGTTCTTCGTCAGCCCTTCGGCTTCCAGGGCCTTCTCGTTGAACTTGCCCTGCGAGACGCAACCCGTGGAAAGGGCGACCAGCGCAGCCAGAACCAGACGTGTCCGCATATGTGCGTTTCCTCCTGACAAGATGTTGGTGGGTCCGAGACTACCGCTCTCGGGCCCAGAACCTAGGAGAAACGCGCATCTGATTTGTGCACCAACTTCTACCCCGGACCGTGAAGACCTACTGGGGGAAGATGGGGTGGGTGTTCAGCCAGGAGCTGAAGAGGGCATCCGCGAAGGGCTTGCCGGGGATGTGGACGCCGCCGGACGCGCCGCCGGAGACGTGGAGTCCGGAGCCGGGCAGGTAGGTGAGGACGAGATCGTCGCCCTTGCGGACGTCATGGAGCGACGAGAGGAGCTTCTCCAGGGACTGGCTGAGGGTGTCCTCGCGCATGGCCGGGTTCTGGCGCAGGCCTTCGCGGAAGCTGCCCACGAGCTGGTCCTTGGTGATGGTGCGCAGGAACCGGAAGTGCAGTCGTTTCAGGCTGTTGGAGGCCACGGCCTGCTTGAAGCAGGTGGGCTCCTCCTCCATGTAGAGGCTCCACACGTAGATGTTGAAGAAGAGCTTCTTCTTCAGCTCCATGTGGGTGAGCGCGAGTGTGCGCCCCTCCACCTGGAGGGAATCCGGCATGTTGACCCCGCCCGCCTGTCCCGCCTGGGCGACACCGCCCACCAGCAGGAGCATCCCCAGCGCGAACCCTCGCGCCCCCATTTTCAACGCCGTCCCCGTCATCGCCTTCCCCTTCACCCTCT
>SECN01000677.1 GCA_004173515.1 Myxococcaceae bacterium
TCGGGCTTCGCGCGCACGCCGAAGACGGGCGCCGAGGGCAAGAGCGTCAAGGCGCCGGTGAAGAAGAGCTACCGCGGCAGCAAGACGCTGATGCCGGTGGTGGAGCTGCTCTTCGCCGCCTACTTCACCGGGGCGCTGTGGTTCGCCATCGACGCGCGCATCTACACGTCGGTGCCCTTCATCGTCCTGTTCCAGGCGGGCTTCCTGTACGTGGGCGTGTCCAGCCTGCTGCAGGGCTTCGTGGGCCGGGTGAAGGTGGCCGAGTCCGCCCCCGCCGTGAACTCCGCCGAGGAGCAGCCGCGCCAGGCGGCCTGAGTCCTTTTCGGGCCCCATCCTCCGGGCTGTCTCGCGCCGCCGCTTCCTGTTTTCCGTCATCGGAAGCAGGGACGGCGGCGCGGTGCTTCGGGCGCTGTCTACAGGCCGGCGTCGGGGACGCCTCGCCGCAGCACCTGTTCCTGGCGCACGGGGGCGGGGCCGGAGGTGGCGGGGCGGCAGCCCTCGTCGATGGCGGTGCTGGACGCGGCCCTCAGCGTGAGGCCCGCGTCGTCGCAGGCCACCGCCTCGGTGGGGAAGGCGACGGGGCACTGCGTTCCCGAACCGGTGAAGCCGGTGGCGCGCGTCTCGCCCACGAAGCCGTCCGGCGTGCGGTGCAGGACGATGCCCACCGAGCCCGCGTCCGGGGACTCCACGCCGCCGTCCGCCCAGGCGCGCACCACCGCGAGCGACAGCGTGCCGCCGTCGTCCTGACCCAGGTAGCGGAAGGCCGGGTTCTGCGCGTGGAAGTAGTCTCCGGATTGATCCTTCTCACAGCCTGGCGGCACGCGAATCGGGGGCGGCGCGGCAGGGGTGGTCTCTACCCGGGGCGGGGCCTTGGCCGGACAGGCCGTGAGGGAGAGGAGGCAGAGGCCGAGCGGGAGGGTGACGAGGGTGCGGTGCATGGGGCGCGGATATTCTCCCAACCGGAGTGCCGGTGGGACGTGTTTGCTTCCCCAGGGATGACTCTCTAACCTTCGGGCCGACATGAGCCTTCGCCGCTTCGCCGTCCTCTCGCTCGTCGCCGCCCTGGCGCTTCCCTCCGCGGTGTTCGCCCAGGACGACGATGATCTCCTCGCGCCCGTCGAGTCGAAGCCCACGAAGCCCAAGGGCAAGCCCAAGGCGGTGAAGCCGGCGCCGAAGCGCAAGCCGCCCGCTGCGAAGAAGGAGCGCGTGGGCAAGAAGACGAAGCCGGGCAAGACGCCCGCCGTGTCTCCCGCCGACGCACCCGAGGCCGCGAAGTCCGCGCTGGCGTTCAAGCTGGGCAGCAACGCGCGCGGCGCGAAGATCACCGTGGATGACCTGGAGGTGAACCCCCAGGCGCCCCTGGAGCTGGCGCCGGGCGAGTACCGCGTGATGGCCCGCCGTACGGGCTACGCGGACTTCCTCCAGCGCGTCGTGGTGTCGCCGGGCCAGACGACGGACGTGACGGTGGCGCTGGAGGTGGCGACGGGCGTCGCGTCCCTGCGCGCGGACGTGCCTCGCGCCACCGTGTACGTGGATGGCGTGAAGGTCGGCGTCACGCCGATGGACAACTACGCCATCAACCCGGGCCAGCACGAAGTGGAGTTCCGCGCCCCGGGCCTCAAGGACGTGAAGAACATCGTCGTGCGCGCGGGCCAGCCCTACCTGGTCGAAGGCCGCCTGCGCCCGGTGGCGGACTCGGATGTGCCGCGCAACGCGGTGTTGGAGCCGACGGCGACGCCCCTTGAACCGGTGGATCAGCCGGGGCTGGCGCTGGGCACCGAGCAGCCGCCGGAGGTGAAGGAGAGCGGCGACAAGGCGTGGTACCAGCGCTGGTACGTCTGGGTCGGCGTGGGCGTGGTGGCCGCCGCCGCGGGCGCGGGGGCCTACGCGGCGACCCGGCCCGCGGATGCGCTCAACCCGGACGTCGACGTCTGCGGTGGGCGGTGCGACGGCACCATCGGCGCGGGCCTGCGCTCGGCGGGGATGCCCGCGAGCGCGCTGCGCTTCTGAGGGCCTGACGCCGTCTCGCGCGGGGCCGGATTACTGGCCCCGCAGGTCGTCCTCGCTTCGGGACGCACCGGGCTCCAGCCGCAGGTAGACGGCCGTCACCCGGCCCACGCCCCAGAAGTCCAGCGCGGTGGCGCGGAGGCGGAAGGGCTCGGACTCCGGCAGCAGCCCGGTGATGTCCACCTCGTTGGGCTCGAAGCTGAAGGCGTGGCGGCCCAGGTTGTCCACCTGCTCGTTGCCGATGAAGACGTTGTCGGTGAAGCCCACCGCGGCGCGGCGCGACACCTTGCCCTTCGCGTCCAGCACCTCCAGCAGGAGGAAGTTGTCCACGGCGAAGCCCTGGGTGCAGGCCTCGTCCCCGCAGAGGCGGGCCTGCGCGCCGTCCAGCATCAGGGGCTGCGTCTCCGCGGTGGCGACGACGCGGGGCGTGCGCTCGCCCTCGCGCGTGTCCACCTCCACGTCCTCCCGCCGGCCCTCCAGGCTCGCGGTTTCACGCTCGGGCGTGTTGGGCAGCAGTCGCACCGAGCGGGGCTTCGCCGACGCGGCGGCGGTGGGCACGGGAACCTGTTTGGCACAGGCGGCCAGGAGGCCAACGGCGGCGGTGAGGGTCAACGTTCGCGGGTGGATCACAGGCAGGCTTGTAGCGAGCGCCCCCGGAGCGGGTCAATTAGCATGCCCCCCATGAGGACCTTCCCCGGATGGTGGCTGCTGTGCGTGCTCGTCGCAGGCCCGGCCGCCGCGGCCCCGCCCCGCG
>SECN01000678.1 GCA_004173515.1 Myxococcaceae bacterium
CGAGACAAGGCAGAGGATTCCATGAGCGCTCAAGTTCCGACGACTGGCAAGGTCACGCAGGTTCTCGGCCCCGTGGTCGACGTGGAGTTCCCGCCCGGCGGGCTCCCGGAAATCTACGCGGCCCTGAAGATCACCAACCCCAACCTGGGCGCCGGGCAGGACAACCTGACGGTGGAAGTCGCGCAGCACCTGGGCGAGAACACCGTCCGCTGCATCGCGATGGACTCCACGGAGGGCCTGGGCCGCGGCATGCAGGTGCGCAACACGGGCTCCCCCATCCAGGTGCCGGTGGGCAAGGCCACCCTGGGCCGCATCATGAACGTCACCGGCGATCCGGTGGACGAGATGGGCCCCGTGAAGGCCACTGAATACTGGCCCATCCACCGGCCGCCCCCGGCGTTCACGGACATGGACGTGCGCGTGCAGATGTTCGAGACCGGCATCAAGGTCATCGACCTGCTCGCCCCCTACACCCGAGGCGGGAAGATCGGCCTGTTCGGCGGCGCCGGCGTGGGCAAGACGGTGCTCCTGCAGGAGCTCATCCGCAACGTGGCCGTGGAGCGCGGTGGCTTCTCCGTGTTCGCCGGCGTCGGTGAGCGCACCCGTGAAGGCAACGACCTGTACCACGAGATGCAGGAGACGAACGTCATCCAGACCGAGAACCTGGAGGCCAGCCAGGCCGTCCTCGTCTACGGCCAGATGAACGAGCCGCCCGGCGCCCGCGCCCGTGTCGCCCTCTCCGCGCTCACCATGGCCGAGTACTTCCGCGACGTGGAGGGCCGTGACGTGCTCCTCTTCGTGGACAACATCTTCCGCTTCACCCAGGCCGGCTCGGAAGTGTCCGCCCTCCTGGGCCGCATCCCCAGCGCCGTGGGTTACCAGCCCACGCTCGCCACGGAGATGGGCGGCCTGCAGGAGCGCATCACCTCCACCAACAAGGGCTCCATCACGTCCGTGCAGGCCATCTACGTGCCCGCCGACGACCTGACGGACCCCGCGCCCGCCACCGCGTTCGCCCACCTGGACGCGACCACGGTGCTCAACCGCTCCATCGCGGAGCTCGCCATCTTCCCGGCTGTGGATCCGCTGGACTCCACCAGCCGCATCCTGTCCGCGGACGTGCTCGGCGCGGAGCACTACGCCGTCGCCCGCCGCGTCCAGGGCATCCTGCAGCGCTACAAGGAGCTCCAGGACATCATCGCCATCCTCGGCATGGACGAGCTGTCGGAAGAGGACAAGCTGTCCGTGGCGCGCGCCCGGAAGATCCAGCGCTTCCTGTCCCAGCCGTTCTTCGTCGCCAAGGTCTTCACGGGCAAGGACGGCCGCTACGTGAAGCTGGCGGACACCATCCGCGGCTTCAAGGAGATCGCGGAGGGCAAGCACGACGACATCCCGGAGAGCGCCTTCTACATGGCGGGCGACATCAACGAAGTCATCGAGAACGCCCGCAAGCTGGCGGCGGCGTAAGCGCCGTCCCGAGCCACCCCATGCGCCTGACCGCCGCGCTCGCCCTGATGCTCTGCTGTGTCGCGCCTTCCGCCCTGGCGGAGGAGCGCGGCAGCCGGGCGCGGGTGAGCGCGAACGGGCTCTACAGCGTGCGCATGGTGGACACGGGCGTGGGCACATGCCGGCTGGAGATGCTCAAGGAGAACGGGCCCCTCTGGTCGGCGAACGTGTGCGTGGGCACGGTGGATGACCTGTACTTCGCGTCCAACGACGGGGAGAAGGTCTGGGTGCTCTACCCGCTGGTGGAGAAGGGCAAGGCGCCCGCCGGCAAGCAGAAGCGGGGAGGCGGCCTGTCCTGGTCGCGGGTGATGGTGGCGGCCCAGTTCGACCGCGCCGGTCAGAAGCTCCAGGAGAAGCGGCTGACGGAGCTGATGACGACGAAGCAGCTCTCCGAGGTGCGGCAGATGGCGCACCACCTGAAGTGGCTGGAAGGCACGCTGGGCATCCCGGGCAAGGGCCCCCGCCTGACGGACGCCGGGGTGTTGGAGTTCGAGCCGGTGGGCGTGAAGACCCAGCGGCTGACTTTCTGATGCGGTAGCACGAGGACGTTCATGGCCAAGCTGACTGTCGAGATCGTCACCCCCGAGAAGCGCATCCTGTCCGTGCAGGCCGACGAGGCCATCGTGCCGGGCGGCGAGGGCCTGTTCGGCGTGCGGCCGGGCCACACGCCGTTCCTGTCGCTGGTGGAGCCGGGCACGCTGACCCTCCTCGAGGGCGGCCGCAAGGACGAGTACTTCATCGCCGGCGGCTTCGTGGAGGTGAGCAACGACAAGGTGCTGGTGCTGGCGGACGCCGCCGAGCACGTCACCGGCATCGACGTCGCGGGCGCCCGTCGCCGCATGGCGGAGGCCGAGGCGCGCCTCAAGGACCTCAACAGCGCGGACGCGCGCTACGCGCTGGAGCAGGCCACGGTGCGCCGCGAGGCCGCGCGCATCACCGCCAGCGGGAACCGCTGAACGACGCCGCGCGCCCTTCACCGGGCGCTCGGGTAACGCCTGCCGCACCGCGAAGAGGGTGGAGCCCCGAAGCCCCGTGACACCGGGGACGGCGCTTCACCCTTTCTGCGTTTCTGGCGCCGGGCGCATGATGCGGGCCCGCCATGAGCCCTCCCGTCGCCCCCATGCTGGAGCTGTTCCACCGCATCGCGGATCCGCCGTCCCCGGTGTCACGGGGCTTCGGGGCTCCACCCTCTTCGCGGTGCGGCAGGCGTTACCCGAGCGCCCGGTGAAGGGCGCGCGGCGTCGTTCAGC
>SECN01000679.1 GCA_004173515.1 Myxococcaceae bacterium
TGGCGGGCCTGCACGTCGTCCATCGCGGGGCGCAACAGGCCCACCAGGTGGTTGACCTGCTTGAGCTTGCGCAGCGCGTCCGCGTTGAGGTGGCCCTCGCGCGTGAGCAGGTGCAGCTCACGCAGCAGGGCCTGGGACTGATCCGGCAGCAGCTCCTTGCGGACCTGCGGCGCCTTGACGTTGCGTCTCAGACGGACACCACTTCCATCACTTCCGGAATGGCCTCACGCAGGCGCCCCTCGATGCCCATCTTCAGCGTCGCGGTGGAGGACGGGCAGCCCGCGCACGAACCCTTCATGTGCAGGTAGACGATGCCGTCCTCGAAGCGATCCAACGTGATGTCGCCGCCGTCCTGGGCCACCGCCGGACGGATTTCGTCGTCCAGGATGGTCTGGATGCGCTGCTCCACGGAGCCCTCCTGCGACGACGTCTGGCGCGCCGCCGCGAGCGCGGCCTCGTCCACCACGGGCAGGCCTTCGGTGAGGTGCGTGTCCAGCGTGGACATCACGGAGTCGTTGAGTTCGTCCCACTCGCCGGAGTCGCCCTTCGTCACGGTGACGAAGTTGGTGCCGAGCATCACCGCGGTGACGCCCTGGATGTCCATCAGCCGCAGCGCCAGGGGCGACTTCGTCTCCGCGTCCCCCCGGTTGGTGAAGTTCACGGCGCCACCGGCCAGCAACTTGCGGTCCACCACGTACTTCAGCGTGCTGGGGTTGGGGGTCCACTCGAGCTGGATGTTCACGGACATTCTGTTCTCCCGACGAAAGTCTGCTTCCTCTAAGGCGCGCCGGGCCCCATAGCAACCTGTCCGGCTGTCAGGCAAACGCGCCGCGCGTTCCATTCACTCCGGATGCGGCCCGGAGCTTCTTTCCGATGTAAGACACCGGGTCCCCTTTTTCTGGTCCGGGACCCCTCTTCCCTTCACTGCCCTCCTGGCGAGGTCCCCCATGTCCGCCTTCCCGCCGCGCCTTGCCCACCTCGCCACCCGGGCCGTGGTGGTGGCCAAGCTGGGCCCCACCTACGCCCAGGCCCACAGCCTGGACGCCGAGGAGTCCGCCCAGCGCCTCTCCAGCGGGCTCACGGGACGCCTGCTGACGGCCCTGCTGGAAGCCACGTGGACCCAGATGCTCGGCAAGACGAAACGTCTCACCGAGGATGGCCTGTTGGAGAAGGTGGCCGCCACGCTGGGCGACCGGCCCCAGCGCCCGGGCAAGGTCGCGCCCGCGTCGCCCGGCTGGAGCGCCTTCCTGGTGATGGTGGACCTGGAGGCGGGCACGGCCAGCGACGCCGCGCGCCGGGTGATGGAGTCCGATGAGGGCCGCAAGCGCGCCCAGGCCGGGCTCGCGGAGGTCGCGGGCTTCCTGGCCACCGAGCTGACGCGCGGCAAATAGCCCCTGCCGGGCCGGCGTGGCGGCAGGCGACACCCGCCGTTATACGCTGGGGCTCGCCCCGCCCATGTCCGCCACGTTGCCCACCACGCTGCGCCTGCTCACGTCCATCACCGACGTCCCCCAGACGGCCTGGGACGCGCTGGTGGACCCGGGCTCCATGCCCTTCCTGGAGTGGGCCTTCCTGGCCGCCCTGGAGGAGAGCGGCACCGTGGTGCCCGAGCGCGGCTGGCACCCCCGCCACCTCACCCTCTGGCGGGGCTCCCGGCTGGTGGCCGCCGCGCCCGCGTACCTGAAGGACGACAGCCACGGCGAGTTCGTCTTCGACGCCGCCTGGGCCACCGCCGCGGAGAGGGCCGGCCTGCGCTACTACCCCAAGCTGGTGCTCGCCGTGCCCTTCACCCCCGCCACCGGCCGCCGCGTGCTGGTGGCCCCGGGCGAGGACCGGCCCACCCGCGAGGCGGAGTTGTACAGCGCCGCCCTGGAGTACGCCCGCGCGGAGGGGCTCTCCGGCGTCCACGTCCTCTTCCCCACCCCGGAGGAACTGCCCGTGCTGGAGGCCCAGGGCTACGCGGTGCGCCTGGGGGTGCAGTACCAGTGGACCAACGCGGGCTACCGGACGTTCGATGACTTCCTTGCCCGCTTCCACTCCAAGCGGCGGCACCAGCTCAAGCGCGAGGTCGCCGCCCCCCAGGCCCAGGGCATCACCTTCCGGACGCTCCGGGGCGAGGCCCTGGAGGAGTTGGACCCGGCGAGCGCGTACCGCCTCTATGTGACGACGGTGGACCGCTACCCGTGGGGGGTGCGGTCGCTGACGCCGGACTTCTTCGCCCGGCTGCTCGGGCGCTTCCGGCACCGGTGTGAGTTCGTGGAGGCGTGGCGGGAAGGCCGGCGGGTGGCGGGCGCGTTCAATTTCATCGGGCCGCGCACGCTGTTCGGTCGTTATTGGGGAGCGCTCGAGGAGCACCCGTTCCTGCACTTCAACGTCTGCCTCTACCAACCGGTGGCGGCGTGCATCGCGCGGGGGCTGGAGCGCTTCGAGCCAGGGGCCGGGGGAGAGCACAAGCTCACCCGGGGATTCGAGCCGCACCTCACGTACAGTGCGCATCTCTTCCTTCACCCCGGGATGGACCGGGCGGTGCGCGGCTTCCTGGCGCACGAGCGGGCGGCCGTCGAAAGCGGCCTGCCGCTCTGGTGGGCGGAGACGGGTTTCAAGGAGCGGGTCTGAGTTTCTTCAGGGCCCGCCACAGGTTCGCGAAGCGAAGGCAAGGGAGTCCGCAAGCCCATGGCGCAGAAGCACCAACATGATGACGGCCAGGTCGTCACGGAGACCGTCCCCAAGCAGAAGCTGAAGAGGCCGACGCTCTACAAGGAGATCTTCCACAAGTCGGAGACGGATGCCGTGCAGATCATGATGCACGTTCATTACAACGGCATCGGAGTGGCGGGCGTTTATACCTACGACGTCGCCGATACGAAGCTCAAGACAGTGGAGGCCGCGGCGCGGGACAACGGGTTCCCCCTGCGGCTGTCCATGGAACCCGAGGAAGGCTGAACCGTGGCAGGACCATCGATTGCCAAAGAGTTGCAGGCCAGCTTCCGCACCGCGCTCGACGAGGCGCGGAAGATGCGCCACGAGTACCTCACGCTGGAGCACCTGCTCCTGGCCCTCACCCGTGACTCGCGCACCCGCGAGGTCCTCAAGGCCTGCGGCGCCAACGTCAAGCGCCTGCAGGAGAACCTGACCGCCTTCCTGGAGGAGACGGTCGAACGGCTGCCGGACGACGTGGACGCCGAGCCCCAGCAGACCATCGGCGTGGAGCGCGTGCTCCACCGCGCCGCCATGCACGCCCTGTCCGCCGAACAGAAGTACATCGACGGCGGCGACGTGCTGGTCGCCATGTTCCGCGAGGAGGAGAGCCAGGCCCTCTTCCTGCTCCAGCAGGAGGGCGTCACCCGCCTGGACCTGCTCAACTTCATCTCCCACGGCATCAGCAAGGACGGCGAGTCCGACGCTCCTGGCGGGGACACCAAGGGCGCGCCCGCGGGGGACGACGAGGACGGCGAGTCCTCGCGCAAGAGCCCGCTGGAGGCGTACGCCGTGCAGCTCAACGCGGAGGCGAAGGCGGGCCGCATCGACCCGCTCATCGGCCGCGACAAGGAGCTGGAGCGCACCATCCAGGTGCTCTGCCGCCGCCGCAAGAACAACCCGCTCTACGTGGGTGAGGCCGGCGTGGGCAAGGCACCAAGTTCCGGGGCCAGTTCGAGGAGCGGCTCAAGGGCGTGCTCAAGGCGTTGCAGGAGCTGCCGGACGCCATCCTCTTCATCGATGAAATCCACACCATCGTCGGTGCCGGGGCCACGAGCGGCGGATCCATGGACGCCTCCAACCTGCTCAAGCCCGCGCTGGCGTCGGGTCGGTTGCGCTGCATCGGGTCCACGACGTTCCAGGAGTTCAAGGCGTCCTTCGAGCGCGACCGCGCGCTGTCCCGCCGCTTCCAGAAGATCGAAGTGGACGAGCCCAGCGTGGAGGACACCATCAAGGTCCTGGAGGGCCTGCGAAGCCGTTACGAGGAGCACCACCACGTGAAGTACGGCGAGGGTGCGCTCCAGGCGGCGGCGGAGCTGGCGGCCAAGCACATCAACGACCGGTTCCTGCCGGACAAGGCCATCGACGTCATCGACGAGTCGGGCGCGGCCGAGCGGCTGAAGCCGGACGGCGTGCGCACCGGCATCGTCAGCGCGCACGACGTGGAGCAGGTCGTCTCCAAGATGGCGAAGATTCCGGCCAAGAGCGTGTCCGCCAGCGAGGGCGTGCAGATCCAGAACCTCGACAAGGAGCTCAAGGGCGTCATCTTCGGCCAGGACAAGGCCATTGAAGAGATGGTCAGCGCCATCAAGCTGTCGCGCTCCGGCCTGCGCGCGCCGGAGAAGCCCATTGGCAGCTTCCTCTTCTCCGGCCCCACGGGCGTGGGCAAGACGGAGCTGGCGAAGCAGCTGGCGCAGAGC
>SECN01000680.1 GCA_004173515.1 Myxococcaceae bacterium
GTGGCGACAAAACAGAGGAGCCGTCGCAGAAGAAGCTCGACGACTCCCGCAAGAAGGGCCAGGTCTGGAAGAGCAAGGACCTGACGGCCGTGGCCGTGCTCGCCGCGGGCATGGGCATCGCCCGGTCCACGTGGGGCACGGTGGAGGAGGAGATCTCCGTCCTCTTCCGCTTCAGCTTCGATCAGATCGCCCACTCGAAGGACCTGGGGCTCGCGACCACCCAGCTTCTCTACATGGGGCTGCGGACGATGCTGCTGCTCACAGTCCCGGTGGCGGCGGGCGCGGCGGTGTTCGGCGGGTTGATGGACTTCCTGCAGGTGGGGTCCCTCTTCACCATGGACCCGCTGATGCCCAAGCTGGACAAGCTCAACCCCATCGCCGGGTTGAAGAACATGTTCACGAAGAAGACCTTCGTGGAGCTGCTCAAGAACCTCGTGAAGCTGTCGGTCGCCGCGTACATCGTCTTCGGCGTGGTGCGCGACTCCATGCCCCTGGTCATCGAAACCGTGCGGCAGGACACCGACGGCATCATGATCATCCTGGGGGAGATCATCTACCGCGTGAGCGTGCGCATCCTCATGCTCTTCGTCATCTTCGGCATCTTCGACGTGTGGTGGCAGCGCAAGTCGTACATGAAGGACATGATGATGACGAAGGACGAGGTCAAGAAGGAGTACAAGCAGAGCGAAGGCGACCCGCACCACAAGGCCAAGCGCAAGGAGCTCCACCAGGAGATCATGGAGGGGGCCCAGATGGAGGCGGTGAAGGACGCCAGCGTCATCGTCACCAACCCGGACCACGTCGCCGTCGCGCTCATCTACGACCAGGGCAAGGACGGGGCGCCCCGGGTGCTCATCAAGGGCATGGACGCCAAGGCGGAGCGCATCAAGGCGCTGGCGCGCCAGTCGGACGTGCCGCTGCTGCGCAACGTGCCGCTGGCCCATGCGCTGCTGCGCGTGGAGGTGGGCGAGGAGGTCCCCGAGGAGCTCTACGACGCGGTCGCGGAGGTCCTGAATTTCGTCTACGGGCTGAAACAGGAAACGGCGCCGACGGCGCGTGCTTGAGGAGGGTCCATGGCCAGTGATGAAGAGGCGGACATCGCCATCGCCATCAAGTACGACAAGCAGGCGGACGGCGCCCCCCGGGTCGTGGCCAAGGGGATGCGCCTCAAGGCGGAGAAGATCAAGGAGATCGCCAAGCAGTACGGCATCCCCGTGATGCGCAACGTGTCCCTGGCGCACGCCCTGTACCGGGTGGACGTGGGGCAGGAAGTGCCAGAAGAGCTCTACGACGCGGTCGCGGAGGTCCTGAACTTCATCTACACCCTCCAGCGGGAGCAGGCGGGCTGACGTCAAGGGGGGCTGGACGCGGCCCCCTCACCTGGGTTGAAGTCGGCCCACCATGGCCAGAATCAACAATCCTCCCCCCAGTACAGCCCTTTGGCCCTGGGGTGGTCCCCGCAGCGTCCGCGAGCGGCTGGTCGACCCGGCCCAGCTCGAGCGCGCGAAGAAGCTGCGCAAGGCAGGCAACCCCAAGAACCCCGCGCTGGCCTCGGCGGCGCTCCTGGACTCCATCGGTCCGGCGCACTCGTCGGAGGAGCTCCGGCTGCCGCTGCCCCCGCACCCGGGCGGGCACGACGCGGACCTGGAAGGCTTCAGCGACCGGCCCTACCTGGCCAGCGTCGCCGGCCGAGGGGATGACGGACAGCGCCGGATGCTGGAGCGCGGCCTGTCGCGGGTGAACGCGCCGCCGGAGCGCCTGGAGCGCCTCAAGGCCCTGTTGCAGCGCGAGTCCGCGATGCTGGGCCTGGTGGATCAGGTGAGCGCGGAGTCCCAGGAGATCCTCCGCCGCATGTGGGAAGAGCAGAAGGACGAGGGCTACTGATCCATGGCGTCGCTGGACCCCGAGGATCCGCAGGACGAGGCGAAGCTCACCGCGCTCCTGCAGCGCTGGGCCGAGGGCAAGGCCACGCTGCGCGAGGTGCGCGGCTATTCCAACGATGAGCTGTACGCCATCGCCAAGACGGCCTACTTCTTCTTCTACCAGGGCCGGGTGGCCGAGGCGCGCACGCTCTTCCAGGGCCTCTACGCGGTGAACCCCACGGACGTGTACTTCGCCAAGGCGCTCGGCGTGGTGGAGATGGCCGCCATGGTCACCGCCCTGACTCGCCGCTGAATCCCACGCCGCGAAACCCTGGGGGATTCCAGGGTTGGAAGAGCTTCACGAGTTTCTAGACACCCTGAATGTTCTGCTAGGGTGGATGTATCAACCTCCCCCTTCACCCGAGGACAGTTCCATGTCGAATCCGAATCCTGATCCGCGAGTCCCCGCTGAGATGCCGCCTGCCGCGCCGGAAGAGCTGACCAAGAAGCGCGAGGGCATCATCTCCGGGCTGGATGCCGCCTCGAAGGGCGCGACCGGGACGCTCCAGCAGGTGCTGCGCAAGATGTCCGAGCTGCTCGTCAACACCAAGGACGGCGCCCACATGAACATGGCGCTGTACCAGGACGTGAAGGACGCCTTCAACCGGCACCTGGGTGAGGCGGGCAAGAACCCGGCCCTGGCCGCCATGCCCCCCGTCCTCATCGAGGCGGTGGAGTGGATGCAGAACTACCTGACCTCGCGCGGCTTCGAGCCCTCGGCCGCCGCCGCTCCCGCCGCCGCTGCTCCCGCCGCCGCCGCGAAGCCCGCGGCCGCCGCCGGTCCGGGTGGGCCGAAGGACGCCTTCGTGAGCGACAGCGCGGCCAAGAAGCGCGCCGCCATCACGGGCGACGTGCCGCCTCCGCCCTCCATCGCGAACGCCCCGCCGCCGAACACGCAGGAAGTGCAGAAGGATCTGGAGTCGTTCAAGGCGTGGATGAAGAACCCCGCCCTGGGCAAGCTCAAGGGCTAGCCGTCCACCGCGGGAAGGGGGCGCTCTTCGTGAGGAGATCGCCCACCTGTCACGCAACTCCGAATTGTCGGCGCGGATAATCCCTTCAAGATTCAACTTACTTCCTACGGAGTTCCCCCATGGCAGTGAATGGCGTTGGAGCGGGTGGCGCGCAGGTCAAGACGTCGAACACCTCCGAGGCGGAGAAGACCAAGGTCGTCTCGGACGTCATCAACTCGGCCGTCGCCGGGATGAACGAGTCGAAGGGCAGCCTCAGCTTCCTGGGCGAGGGCCGCATCGACAAGGTGAAGGGCAAGATCCAGGATGACATGAACAAGTTCATCCAGGCGAACCCCAACGCGACGCCCGCGGAGATCGAGGCCGAGGCGAAGAAGTCCGCCTCCAAGAACGAGTCGGTCGCCACCTTCGACAAGATGCGCGATGACAACTTCTTCAAGAAGCTGATGTCGCGCCGCAAGGAGCTCATCGGCGACATGTGGGGCTGAGTCGTCCCCACGCTTGCTGAAGTCCCGCTGCCGCCTGTCCCACCCTCCGAGGTGGGGGGCGGCAGTTGCTTTTGCGGGCAAGCGCCCAGGCAGGTGGGGTGCCTGGGTCAGAAGGGTCGCTACCTTGCTGTTCCTTCCGATAGAACCTGTCTGGGGATGGATGGACCCGGGCCGGCCGGAGCTCGGATGGGTCAGAACCCGAGGAGGACGCGGATGCGCTGGACGAGCATGGCGGTGACCTGGAGCCTGGTGGGATTGCTGGGGGCCGTGGGCGGATGCAGCAAGGAGACCGGAGGGGGAGGGGGAGGTACCCCGGAGGGTGGTCAGATGTCGGGCAAGGTGGTGAATGCCCAGGGCCAACCGATGTCGGGGGTGGCGGTCGTCGCCGACAACACGCTCGTCTACAACTCCAACGCGCAGGCGACGACGGGGGCGGATGGCACCTACCGCATCGACGTGAGCAAGCCGGCGGGAACCTGGCATGGCAGCGCGACCTACAAGGTCCAGTACAACTCGCGGTCGTACACCTTCGACCTGGATCCGAATGACGACGCCGTCTTCGCCGGAAACGAAGGCGCGGTGCGCAACTTCACCTGGAAGCTTTCGGGCAAACGCGCCGACGACACCGGGACCTATGGCGGGTTCGTCGCCGTCTACGTGGATCAGCTCATCGATCCCGCGGATCCGGAACAGGCCATCAACTCGGACGACATCGAAGTGACGCTGACGCCGAGCGGGAAGCTGGTGGACGGCAGCGACGGCGCGCCCATCACGAAGAAGCTGGTGCGCACCCCGGATGGTGACGCGGTGCAGGATGTGCCCGTCGGCCGGTACACCGTGACGGCCCGCTATGCGCAGGCGGGCAAGTCGCCCCGTCCCATGCAGGTCCGGATCAAGGACACCGGTGCCTACGCCGACTCGGTGACCGCGGACTTCGAGGTCCTCACCACCACCCGGCATCAGATATTGCTGAACGCCCAGCTTCCGACGCCCTGAGTCAGGACCGGCGCGGGGGGGACAGGTGCCCCCCGCCGTGCGGAAGGAGAGCCCGCAAAAGCGAAGAGCCGGCCTCCCTTGAAGGAGGACCGGCTCTCTCTGCCAGGAAGCGGCAGGATTACTTCATGTTGCCGATGATCGACATCGCGATCTCGTTCAGCTTCTTCATGATGTTGGAGGCGAAGGCAACGGCCTCCTGCTGCTTCTGGAGCATCAG
>SECN01000188.1 GCA_004173515.1 Myxococcaceae bacterium
GTGCAGCAGTTGCTCCGCCTCCTCCATCTACTTCTGTTGTTGAGCCACCCGCGCTGCTCCTGATGACCCCTCCAGCACGGGCGGGGAGGGCCCGGGCTGGAGGGGTCATCAGGAGCAGCGCGGGTGGCTCAACAACAGAAGTAGATGGAGGAGGCGGAGCAACTGCTGCACCCCGTGTCGGCCACCACGTTGGATTCGGTGAGCGCCTTCTCCGTGCGCGCACCTCCCACGAACACCGGGCCCGCCGGATTGGCCATCCCCTGGGATTCCTCGGCGCCGGACAGCCAGCCCTTCACCACATCCAGGACTTCAGGATTCTTCGTCATGGGCGTTCTCCCTGAAGCGTCCGGAGCACTGGCGAGGGGTGCCCGCGCTCCGGACGCGAAAGACAGTCGAGCACAGACATCGACCCTGACTCCAGACGCAACGGGTCAAACCCTGACAAAACAAAAGACCCACATCGCCACGCCACAACTCCAGTGCGACGCGACTGCCCCCGGGCCACGACGTAAGGGATTGCCACCAGAGGGTGCCCCGGGGGACAGGCTGGTTGTCATCAGCGCGACAGATGCACTCCAGGGCACCCGAGGGCGCGGAAGGGCGGGTAGGCACCCACTCTGGTCCAGGTTGGAGAGCGACCCAGGATGGCCATGCTTCAAAGACTGTCGGATACCCCGACAATCACATCTCCCCTGGAGGATCCATGAATAATCATCTTTTCCATTCCGTTGTCGCGGTGTCCATGCTGGGCCTGATTCTCATGACCACGTCAGCGCAAGCAGCACCCGTGGTCGGAATCAATGGCTTTGGTCGTATCGGGCGCATCGTCTTTCGCAATGCTATCGAAGTGGGTGTAGGCGATGTTTCTGCCAATGATCCATTCATCACCCTGGGAGTGCAGACGGAACTCCCGTCGGGCTGGACTTCCGCGGCGACCTCCCAGGGCTGCGCCACGTCCGGCAACATCGTCACCTGCGACACGGGGCCCATCGCCGGTGGGGCCAGCATCAACCTCGACATCGATGTCGTCCTGCCTCTCCTGACGGTTGGCACGAACTACCCCATCACCACGCGCGTGGTGAGCAGCACGCCCGCGACGAACGTCGCTCCCGTGACCCTCCACTGCACGGCCGTCACCTCCCTGCTCCTCCTCTGTCAGTAGCGTTCCTTCGTCGTGCGGAGCAGCCCCGCCAGGGGCCTCCGTCACGTGCGCCTGCCTGGCCTCCGAACCGAGCGCGCAGCTCGACCCGTCGTCTAGGATGGCGGGCACGATGAGCAACGAGGGGGAACAGAACCGTCGGTTGCGCGAGCGCCTGCGCCGCGAGCTGGGGTCGCTGCGCGTGGGGTTCGCCGCGTGGCTGAAGCTGCGCAGACAGCAGGACGTCACTGAACAGCACGCCAGCCAGTTCACGGCCATCGAGGCCTGCATCGACGGGGCCGCCTCGGGGCTGACGAAGCACCTGGATATGCTGGACCTGGACCTCCCCCGAGGGGAGTTCGCGGAGCTGTGCCGGCGACACGACCTGCGCATCCTGTGGCTGCGACGGCTGTGGCAATACTTCCGCGAGCGGATCGATCAACGGGATGACGCCCGGCTGGCACCGCTCCTGCGGGCGGCGGATGAGGTGGTCTGGAGCGCCTGGCGCTCGGTCTTCGAACGGGCGCCGCTCCTCGGGCTGAGCGTGACGGGCGGCCCCGCCCCCCTGCCCTTCATCGACCTGGAGCACTCGCCCGCGGCCACACCCCGCTCCTGGGTGTCCCGGGAGCTGCGTCGGGATGGCGGTCCGCTGTTGGCCGAACACCTGGAGCGTCTGCCCATCGCGCTCATCCACCTGCCCGTGGCGAGCGTCGCCTCGCCCTGGTGGCTCGTGTTCATCGGCCATGAAGTGGGCCACCACGTGCAGCACCACCTGGGTCTCGTGAAGGGCTTCGAGGTCCAGTTGAAGCAGGCGGTCCTCCAGTCCGCCACCGACCTCAAGCTGGAGGACCCTGGCCTCGCCGCCGAACGCTGGGGCCGGTGGTCCCAGGAGGTCTTCGCGGACGTGTACTCGGTGGTCTCCTTCGGGGTGGCCGCGGTGCGAGCCCTGACCGAATTCGAAGAGCACCCGGACGCCCGAATGGGCGAGCCGCGCGAGCGCTACCCCTCCGCCGCCGTCCGGCTCCACCTGATGGCCCGGACCGCCGAGAAGCTGGGCCTGCCCGGTGTGCAGGCCAGCTTGAACGGGCTGGACCCACGGGCCCTGATCACAGGCCAGGAGGCTGCGGAAGAGGATCTGAGACTCGTGGATGCCGTGGTCGAGGCGTCGCTCGCGGAGCTGCCCGGCACCGACGTGTCGTTGACGGAGCTGCTGGGATTCAACGCCCGGCACTTCGAGCTGCGCTGGCCCGCCATCCCCACGCCGTTCGACGTCACGGGGCCACGACGGATGGCCGGTGCCGCGCTCGACGCCTGGGCCCGGACCGAAGCGGCCCCCGTCGCGGGCGACACCGCCGCGCTCGATATACTCGCGGACACCGTGAAACAACTGCTCGGAGAGAACCGGCTCCCGGGTCGGCGCGGCGGCGCGAAGCCACCGCGCGCACCCGTGGACGGCGAGGAACTGTCGGACATCCTGCTGGGCCTGGACACCGCACGGCTCGAAGCCGCGAGCCGGGGGGCGGAATGAGGACGGTCATCTCCGTGGTGCGGGAGGACTCCCAGGACCCCGCCGCGTTCTGGCGCGTGGACGTCAATGGGACGCTGCTCCACCACCTGCGGCGCCTGGACAACGGGTTCCCCTTCCCGTCCGTGGACGGCGCGCTGGACGGCCTCGCGGAGGTCACCGCGCTCTGGCAGGGCACGAAGCCGGAGAAGGGATTGCGCGGTGCCTTCACCAGCATCCACGGCGGCACGCCCGCGCGGGGCCACCTGTGGGGCTTCGGCCGCTACCTGCTGGAGACGCTCCTGGGTGGCAACTTCTGGCGACAGCTCAAGGGCCGGTGTCCGCCGAACGAATCCCTGGAGCTGGTGCTCGAATGGGACGCGGGCGAGTGGGAGCTGAGCCGCCTGCATTGGGAGCTGATGCGGGATGACGCGGGCTTCCTCGCGGAGCAGCACGCCCCGGAGGTGTCACTGGTGCGGCGGGTGCCCGTCTCGAAGCCCTTCCAGACCCGAGCGCCCATCGACCTGCGGGTGCTCTTCGTCCTGGGCACGGATCTGGCGGATCCGCAGATCCGCGCGGGGGCGGAATACCTGGGCCTGCTGCGCCAACTGAACGCGCAGCAGCGCAGCCTCCACCACCGGGTCCTCATCGCGGCGAATGGCGAGGACATCGCGGAGGCCGTGAAGCGCTACCAGCCCACGGTCCTCCACCTCACCTGTCATGGCGAGTGGGGCAGCATCCATCTGAAGCCCGGCCGGGAGGCTGCTCCCTCCGAGGAGAAGGACGGCTTCAGGCGCTGGAGCGCGCAGGAGTTGCACCAACTGCTCCTGGGCACCGGCGCCCCGCTGCCGACGGTGGTCGTCGTCAATGCCTGTGATTCGGCCAGCGGGCGCCCTCCCTTCCGCCAGGAGGAGGCGGACGCCCTCACGTCCGCGTCGTTCGCCGTGGAGCTGGCGAAGCTCGGCATCCCGATGGTGGTGGGCATGGCGGGAAAGGTCGCGGACCACGCCTGTCGCCTGTTCACGCGCCGCCTCTACGAAGCGTTGCTCGACGGGCCCTCGGACACCCCGGTGGACCTGGGGCTCGCCACCAACACCGGTCGCCGCGCCGGCCTCCAACTGCTCAAGGGCAACGACGCGACCAGCGACTGGGCATTCTCCCAGTTGCTCGTCCGGGGTGACACCGATACCCGCTTGGAGCTCACGAACGCGCGGCAGGCCACCGCGCGGGCCCGGCTCGCGAACACGTTCCGGGTCCGCCATCCGTTCTGCGATCGGCTCGACGCGTTCCGCGACTTCGAGCGCTGGTTGGACTCAGGCCACTGCGAGGCCAGCCCCTTCGCCATCGAAGGGCCCGCCAAGGAGCCCGCGCCGCTGAAGTACGGGGCCACCCGCCTGATGAACGAGTTCGCCGTGCACGCGATCCACTCCGACTACGTGCCCGTCCTGCTGAACTTCCCCGACGGCAGCACCGAGGCCCCTACCCCCGACATGTTCCTCAAGGAGCTGCGCGTCCGGATGAACACCGTGCGCGCGCAGTGGGGCCTGCCCGCCACGCAGTCGGAGATCCACAGGCTCCTGCTGCGGGCGAACAACCCCGCCTGGCCGCTCCACCCCGAACTCGAAGCGGAGCTGGCGGTGGGGGCGCGCACGGATCCGTCCGTGCTGCGGCTGGCCCTGTCCATCGACCTGGCGGCGCTGGCCAGGGACACGCAATGCAAGGGCGCCCTGCTGCTCCTGGACGGCATCCACGCCTGGTCCCCGCTCTTGTCCTCGCTGCTGCGCATGCTGGAGGACCGGCTGGTCTTCGAGGGCCAGACGACGCCGGTGGTGGTGAGCTGCCGCCGCTGGCCGGACAACGCCCCGGTGGACGCGCTCATCAAGGGCTTCCTGGAGCGCAAGGTCGTCACGCGCCACCGCATCGACCGGTTCCCGGAGGCCCTGGAGCCGCTGGTCTACAACCAATACCTGTTGTTGCGGGAGCCTCCGCTCGTCCCGAACCCGAGCGAGCGCAAGGCACCAGGGCTCGTGGAGCGCACGTTCAAGAAGCACGTGGCCGGGATGCCTTCGCAGCTCCATGAGAACCAGGGGCTCGACGACGCCCTGGAGATCCTGAGCGACGAGCAGTTCCTGCTGCTCGCGGACGACCAGGCCACGATGCGGGCGCGGATCCAGGGGACGCCCGCCACGAGCACGTCTTCACGCAGTGGGGGGCAGGGCTCATGAGCGAATCGGTGCAACAGGAGTTGCTTCGCCTCGAGTATCTGGTCGAACAGCGTGCGCAGGAGCGCCGTCGCAAGCGCGATGAGCAGCTGCACCGCTTCGAGGACGCCGTGCGCTGGATGCTGCTCGTCCCCGTGTGGACGGAGGAGCTGGCCCAGGCCTGCGGCTTCCCGCCGACGTGGAGCCCCCAAGCGTCGGAGCGCTCCGCGCTGCCGACGCGGTCCGGCTGCGCCCCACCCGCTCATGTTTTGGAGTGGCTGCTCCAGGAAGGGCTGTGCCAGTCCCGGGACGTGCCCGGTCCGGAGCTGGATTCGCCCCCGTCGCATGAGTACTGGATGCCTCCGGACGTCCGCACGCGCGAGCTGCTGCGGTTGAGGGAGAAGGATTCCGCGAACGAGCTGCTGCTGCGCGACGAGTGCCAGCGGTTGGGCCAGAAGCTGTCCGCGCTGGGACAGGAGCGGGAGCTGCCACCGGCCACACGACGGTGGGCAGGACTGGCGGCCGCGGGGCCCCAGCCGGAGACCATGGCCGTCACGCTCCAGCTCCGGATCGAAGACCTGCTGCGGACGGATGACGGCCTGCCCAGGACCGAAGCCGCGTCCACGGAGAGCGAGGTCGCCCACGTCGCCGAAGCCATGAGCTGGGTGCGCACGTCGTGGCACCTGGAGCCCCTCTTCGGCCCGGTGCTCGGCGCCGCAGCGGGGGCCGCCGCGCGGCGCATCGACTTCCTGCAGATCCGCATCGAGGACGAGCGCCGGCTGAAGCACTACATCGAAAGGAAGGAGCAGCTGGACGCCTTCCTGGCGCTGACGGTCCCGGACGCGAACGCGCCGTGGGCCCTGCACTTCGTGGGCAAGGCGGGCATCGGCAAGACGATGCTGGTGCGCCACCTGTGCACGCGGCTCATCTTCCAGCGAGGCAGTGCCTGGGCCCGGGTGGACTTCGATCACCTCAACCCGGCGTACCCGACGCAGGCCCCGTGGCTGCTCATCGAACAGCTCGCGGAGCAGCTCTTCCTCCAGGCCGGAGCGGGACGGGTCGGCCGGAGCCTGAACTGGTTCGACCAGACCCGGCTGATGGTGCGCGAGCTGGCGGGCACTTCGGCGCTCTCCTGGAAGGAGATCCAACAGACCCAGCACTGGCAGGAGATGCTCCACGCGTTCGCCACCGTGCTGAACGAGCTGGGCGGCCAGGTCTTCCTCCTCTTCGACACGTGCGAGGAGCTGGCGAAGCTGTCCTCGGAAGAGGAGCCCGCGAACGTCGCCGCGACCTTCCAGTTGCTCGAGGACCTGCACCAGAAGGTGCAGGGCCTGCGGGTCGTCTTCTTCGGCCGCCGGCCCCTCGCATCCCGGGGGCCGGGCTGGCACCTGGCGAATGCCCCGGCCTGGCTTCCTCCCAGGGACTTCCTCCTGCTGCATGAGATGCAGGCCTTCTCCCAGGAGGAGGCGGAGCGGTACTTCGATCAGGAGCGCGCGTCCCGTCGTCCCCTGACGCCCGAGCTGCGGACCGCCGTGCTGGAGAAGACCCGGGAGCGGTCGGTCCCGTCTCCGTTCGTGCGCACGCAGGGCCTTGGCAACGAACCCGCGCGCTTCAATCCCTTCGAGGTCGTCCTCTACACGGACTGGCTCCGCGACGACGCGCGCGTCACGCCGGCACTGATTGCCCAGCCCGGGCGCGACCGCTACGTCGAGCTGCGCATCGTGGAGCGGCTCCACAACCCGGACCTGCAGCGCCTGCTGCCCATGGTGGCGCTGCTGGGCCGCTTCGATGAAGCGCTGCTGCGCGACACGTGGAGCGGAGCACCCGGGTCCTTCGAAGCCGCGTTCCGGGAGCTGATCCGCCAGGAGTGGGTCCGGCTGGAGTCGCCGTACTACCAGGTGGACGAGGGCCTGCGGATCCGGCTCGAGGACTACTTCCGGGACACGGAGCCGAAGGCGGTCCGGGACGCCTCGCGGCTCGCGTCGGACTTCCTGGAGGACTTCACCGTCAGGCACGCCATCGACAAGGTGGAGGGCTTCCACTACGTCCTGCTCGCGGGGTTGATCCGCGACGAACCCGAGCGGGCCGTCGCCTGGTGGCAGCGCATCGAGAAGCGGACGCTCGGCACGGGAGGCTTCGCCGCGCTCGGTGCGGTCTGCGGTGCGCTGCTGGCGGATCAGGGCCCGTTGGGCCGTGAGGCTCCGGCGGAGACCCGGCCGTTCCGCGCGGTCGTGCTGGCCACGTACGCCGCGAGCCTCATCCACCGCCGTCGCCCCGCCACGGACGAATGGGCGGAGGTCGCGCGCATCGCTCCCGAGGGCCATGAGCCCCTGCGCCTTCGCGCGCTGTTCGGTCAGTTCATCGCGGCCAGCGCCATCGAAGCGCCGCTGGACGAAGCGCGCGTCAAGCAACTGTGGATCCAGACGAAGCCGTGGCGGATTGAAGACTGGGACGAACAGCTCCAGGCCGCCTGGGTGGGCGCGCTGGCGGCCATCCTCGAACAGGCGGAGCGGGCCGGGAGCTTCCGGTGTCTGGCCGAGAAGCCGCTGGCGCAGACGGCGAAGTGGGCCACGGGGGCGGATGTCCCCCGGGCGCTCGCGGGCTTCGCGCTGGCGACGATCGCACGCGCGTTCACGCACCAGGGCAAGAAGCCGAAGTGGGTGGTGGGCTGGTTCCTCAAGGCCGTGTCGCGGGTCCGCGTGGGACCGACGCAGCAGCGCTGGCTGGACTGGCGGGCGCCTGAAGATCTGGGCGCACGCATCCGGCTGGAGATGATCCGCTCGCTCTACCCGGAGCTGATCCCCGCGGCGCAGCTCCTGAAGGACTGGGCCGCGACGGAGGGAGGCGACATCGTCGGGCAGTGGTCGCGCATCGACGCGAGCGTTTTGGATCAGGACCGCCTGTGCACGGCGTACCTCCAGTTGGAGGGAGCGGTGCGCCCGGCGCTGGAGCTCGCACGGCGGCTCGAGGAACACGGCTGGCTCGCGGAGGCGTCCCAGTACGGGATGCCTGACTGCAATGCGCACCGGGCGCTGGCGCCGTCCATCCTCGCGCACGCCCAGGCCCTGGGAGAGGCGGGGCTGCTCAGCGCCGCGCTGCACGAGCTGCGGACCGCGACCTCCCGTGAGGAGCGGGCGTCGCGCTCCACCATCGGGGCCACGCTCGCGCAGAACCTCCGCCTGGAGCTTTCACGCCGCATGCGGCACCTGGGGGATGGGCAGTCCATGGCGGAGCTGTTGAATGGCCTCCCCGCCGACGCGACCGAGGCCACCTACGGGGCCTTTGCCGCGACCTGGGCCATGTTGGGCGTGGCGCAACCCGAGCTGACGCTGAGCCTGGATCCGACGCCCCGGGAGCTGGGGACCACGCCCTGGCGTCAGCATGCCTGCTGGCGTTCCCTCCCGATGCTGGAGGTGGAGCACGCGCGCCGCGCCCTGACCTGGGCGAAGGTGCGCCTGGTGCCGGGCAAGAAGTCGCTGGACGAGTTCTTGATGCTCTCGCTGGTGCTGGACGTCGTCGAGGCGGACGAGGTGGCGGAGCAGTTCGGATTGGATCACTCGTTCCTGAGCCGATGGTTCTCCAGCCTGCTGGACTGGCGCAAGACGCTCCCCGCGCATCAACTGCTCCGGCTGCTCTTCCGGGCGAAGACACTGGGGTTCCCAGTGTCCGCGCGGCAGCTCGCCCCGCAGATCAAGAAGGTGGGCCTCCGAGCCGCGGCCTGGATCGCCCTGGACGAAGGCGACCTGCTGGCCTTGAGGCTCCCGCTGAAGGGCGCCCACCTGCTGGAGACGGCGCTCCAGCTCTTCCGACAGGCGGAGGAGCCTGTCGGCGCTGTGCTCGCATCGCTGTTCCGGGCGCTGGCGCTCTTGCGCACTCCGCTCGCGAACCTGGAGGGGGTGCGCGAGGGGCTGATCTCGGATCTGGCCCGGTTGCAGCTGACCGCCCACCTGGGTCCGATGAAGGTGATCGGAACGGAGGGCCCATTGCTTCCCGGAGCCCTGCTCGAACTGATCCAGCGCAACACGGACTGGAGCGAGATCCTCCTCCGGGTCGGTGCCGTGCTGGTGGCCTTCGAGGATCTGCGGGATGGCGGCGACCGCCTCGAGTTGCTGAGCGCGCTCAGGCTCCCGCCGAGCCCCCAGTCCTCGGAGATCCAGGGACTGCGACAAACCTTCGGACGCTCCAGGCCCGTCGACTCCAATGAGGATTCGCTCGAAGCCGCACCGGCATCGCGGCCCTTCGAGTCCGAGTCGCTCTCGTCCGTGGCGACTGAAGGAGCCCGGCTCTTCACGGCGAGGGCCCAACATCTCGGCGTGAGCGCGCCCATCGGCGTCGGAGTCGTCGTCGCGGAGTTGACCACGGACACCAACAACCGCTCGGAGCAGCTCGTGCTCCACCAGCGCAACCCCTACCGGGAGACGGTGGGCACGGCTGTCTCGTCGCTCCATTCGCTCCCCGCGGTCGCGCGCTGGGCCGGTGGAGAGGTGACGTTCGCGGTGGAGACCGCTGTCGCGGGCGTCTGCTGGGAGGCCGTGGTCGCGACAGCGCTCCGCGATTCGGAGGAACAGCAACTCGACCTCGATCCACGTCGCAGTGGCATCCGAGGCTTCCTGTCCTCGGCGCTGCGGGTGCGTCCGCTCCAGCACGTGGGCGTCGAGGTGGGGGATGCCCTCTCGCAACGGAATCTCAGTCAACGCTGGTTGGAGGTCGCCCCACGGAGGACAGCGCGCGTCCTGGGCGGAGGAGAAGAGGGCTCGAGACCGCATGGCAATGCGCCCACGGTGGAGCTCCTGTACCTGCGGGCCTCTCCCCTTCAGACGGCACGAGGTCCCCGGCTGGAGTTCACGACGAGCGGGCACAATGAGCACCGCGCGCCGGAACGGGAGCGGCTCATCTCCGCGAACGACCTGCTGGAGTGGATGCCGAGGCTTCGGGTCTGCGTCCTCGCGAGTCCACAGCTGCTGGATACCCAACGCGTCGAAAGCGACCGCCTCCGCGCCGCCACCGCCCGGACGTTCGCTTGCGAACTCGCGACCTCGGGGCAGCTCACGGCGGTCCTGGTGATTCCGTCGCTGCCGGAGGGTCTTGAATTCGAAGTGAATGCGGTCGTGGCCCGGGCGTTCACCCAACAAGATTGGGCAGGTGCGTTGGGTACAGTGGTGCGGCACACACGCATCCACCTCTTTCGAGCACTCGGCCAGACTCCCGACGCATGGGAAACAGCGATGGATTGTTGTCTCTACATGCCACCCCAGTCGCACCTGCACTACTGATCGCCCCTGGAGCGCTCCATGCCTGGATCCGAAGACCCGCTGGTCCTCAACGGCATCGACGGCGTCACCGGCCAGTACCTGGTGCCGCCCGTGGACCTCCCCGCGGCCGCGGAGGTGGCGGAGCCCAAGGGGAGCGCTCCGTACTTCGATTCATGGAAGAGGTGGCTCGAACTCATCCCGCAGGGCACCAAGTTCGTGCTGCCGTTCGACGTGGATCCCGAGGATCCCACCCAGGCCGGCTGGGGCGTGGTGTTCCACGCTCAGGCGTCCGACGAACTCCGCAAGAGCCTGGAGCCGCTCATCGCGCACCGGCGCGGTCTCGTGGAAGCGGACCGGATGCATGTGCTCACCTACCAGCCGGGTGAGACATCCTCCCAGTTCCTCGAGCGCCACGGGGTCGGCGTCGGTGACGTCGAGCCCACGCGCGTGCCGTTCTACCTCCTGCTCATCGGCGGGCCGGAGGACATCCCGTACGACCTCCAGCACGCGCTCTCCCTCTCCTACGCGGTGGGCCGCCTTTCCTTCGACACCCCGGCCGAGTACGCGCGCTACGCCGAAAGCGTGGTCACCTACGAGACGGACGCCGCCGTTCCCAACCACCGGCAGGTGAACTGGTGGGCGCCGAAACACCTGGGCGATCGCTCCACGCACCTGAGCGCGGACGATCTCGTCACCGCGCTCGCCCGGGGAGCCTCCGCGGATCTCCCGCCCCAGTCCACGAAGACGATCGCCACGAAGCTGCGCTACGCCAGCCGCGACGCCATCGAGGACGACGCGACCAAGGAGTGGCTGCTCTCCGCGCTCCACGGTCGGGACGTGCGACCAGCCGTGCTCTTCACCGCGTCCCACGGCCTCGGCTTCCCCGCGAACAATGCGCGCCAGCGCTCCGACCAGGGCGCCCTGCTGAGCCAGAACTGGACCGGCTTCGGCGCGATGGCGCCCGAGCACTACGTGGCGGCCTCCGACATCCAGGACGATGCGCGCCTCCACGGGCTGGTGGCCTTCTTCTTCGCCTGCTTCGGCGCCGGAACGCCCGCCCACGACGAGTTCCCCATGAACCCCGGCCGGCAGGCAGAAGTGCTCGCCCCGTCCGCCTTCGTCGCGGCCCTCCCCCGGCGGATGCTGTCCCATCCGGCCGGCGGCGCGCTGGCGGTGATCGGCCACGTGGAGCGGGCCTGGGGTTTCTCCATCAAGCCCCTGCACCTGACGCAGTC
Organism: Myxococcaceae bacterium; assembly: GCA_004173515.1. Classification (GTDB taxonomy): domain Bacteria; phylum Myxococcota; class Myxococcia; order Myxococcales; family Myxococcaceae; genus Corallococcus. Next base: position 11,331 of record SECN01000188.1, read on the forward strand.
CACGCTGAATCCGTTCCGCTACGCGCTCGGGAAGATCATGGCCGGCCAGACCGTGGGCCAAGCGCTGCGCGGTTTCCGCGACCGGTTCTCCGACGTGAACAACATCCTGCTGACCCACCTGGACGCCAACACGTCCAACGGCAAGCTCGCGCCGCGCGACCTCATCCACCGGTGGATCGAACGCAACGACGCGCGCAACTACGTGGTGCTCGGCGATCCCGCCGTGCGCATCCGTCACACCGAACTGCAGGCGATTCCCTGAAAGGAGCATGACCCCATGCGAACGCTCATTCTCAGTGACCTCCACCTCGGCAACGGCGGGCCCTACGACATCTTCGCCGGGGCCGCCGAGCTGCCCGCCCTGCTCGACTCGCTCACCGGCACGCCCACCCACGTGGTGCTCAACGGGGACAGCTTCGACTTCCTGCTCAACGATGACCCGCTCGCGGTGGACCCGAAGCGCACGCTCGAACAGGCCCGAGCGCTGGTGAACTCCGCGCAGACGGCGCCCTCCCTGAAGGCGCTCGGCCGGGTGCTGGCCGCAGGCGGACGCGCGACGATGGTGGTGGGCAACCACGACCTGGAGCTGGCCCTGCCGGACGTGCAGGCCGTGGTGCGCGCCGCGCTCGCACAGCCTGCCCACGTGTCCTCGCGGCTGGAGTTCCGCGACGGCACCGCGCCCCTCCAGTTGGACGTGGGTGGGGCGCGCGTGCTCGTCACCCACGGCGAACACACCGACGTGGCCAACCGCATCGACTACGACGCGCTCCTGTCCGCCGAGCGCGACAGCCGCTTCCGCTATCCGCCCGGATCCGTCCTGGTGAAGAGCCTGCTCAACCCGCTCAAGCACCAGCACCGCATGCGGTACATGGACCTGCTGAAGCCGGACTTCCAGGGGGCGGTGATGGTGGCGCTCGGCGTGAAGCCGGACGCGCTCAAGGTCCTGCTGACGGCGGACGACGAAGTGGACGCGCTGCTGTCCGCCCTGGATCCGGAACAACTCAACGCCTTCGAGAGCCCCGGCGCCCTGGGCCGTGCCCGCCTGAAGCTGTGCAAGGCGGGCTTCGCGCTCTACGCCCGGCTGCACCGGTCGGTCGCGGGCAGGACGGGCACGGACTACTTCGCGCTCGAACCGGGCAAGGACGAACTCGCGGAGAGCGAACGGCTGGGTAGGAAGTTCGGCCCCCAGGCGGTGGTGATGGGCCACACCCACGCGGCGCGATGGCACCAGGGCAACGGACGCGTGTTCGCGAACACCGGCACGTGGATCTCCCTGCTGCGGCTCCCCTCACCGGATGCGTCCGACGAGGACTGGGGCGCGTACCTCGCGGAGCTCCAGAGCAACCCCGCGCTGGAGCCGTCCCGTCAGAAGCTGGCCCGGCTGGAGCACCGCTTCACCTGCGTGGAGGTGGCGCCAAACGCCTCGGGAGCGACGCTGCGGCTGGCCCAATGGAAGGACCAGGGACTCCACACGCTGGGCAGCGCGGAGTTGAAGGCGGGAAGCTGATCCGTCAGCGCGTCGCGGGCTTGTCGGCCGAGGCGGACAGCACGCCGTGCAGCACGGCCAGCAGCACGGCGCACGCGAGGATGTGGGGCGCGACGTAGGCCAGGCCCCACTTCTCCGCGATGACACCCGCGAGGCTCGGCAGCGCCGCGACGCCCGCCGTCGCGGCGCTCACCTGGAAGCCCACCGCGTGCGCGGAGACGTCGGTGCCCACCCGGCGCGGCGTCTCCGACATCAGGCCCGGAAAGATGGGCGCCAGCGCGAAGCCCAGCAGCACCAGCCCCACGAAGGGCGGCACGCTGGGGATCGCGAACAGCAGCGCGCCCACCACCGCGAGCCCCGTGCTCGCGCGCAGCATCCGCACCGGGCCCAGCCCCTCGACGATGAAGCCCGACAGGATGCGCCCCACCAGCAGGCTGCCCCAGTAGAGGCTCACCCAGGTGCCGGCCTCCGCGGTGTGCAGGCCCCGGCCCTCCGTGAGCACCGTGTAGCTCCACTGGCCGGCCGTCACCTCCACGCCCGTGTAGAAGAAGAACGTGGCGATCTGCAGCCACACCCGGGGGCGCCGCAGGGCCTCCGCCGCGCTGGCGCCAGGCACCTCCGCGCTGGCCTCGCCTCCGGTGCGCGCCGGCGCATCCCACTGCCGCCGCATCACCAGGAACGTCAGCGCCAGCGTGCCCAGCACCGCGCCGATGACCGCGTACCCCGTGCGCCAACCGAGGCCCCGCGTGAGCAGCGCCGTCATCAGCACCGGCCCCAGCGCCGCGCCGACGCTGTAGGCGGCGTGCAGCCAGTTCATGTGCCTGGGTCCGAAGTTCTGGGCCGCGTAGTTGTTGAGCGCGGAGTCGATGGCGCCCGAGCCGAAGCCGATGCAGCACGCCGCCAGCAGGAAGAGCGCGAACACGGTCAGGGTCGAGTACCCCGCGAGCCCCAGCGCCACCAGGCCCGTGCTCATCGCCAGCAGCAGGCCCAGCTTGAGCCAGCGCATCAGCCGTCCCGCGAGCAACCCGGACACGAAGTAGGCGACGGCCGCCGCGGACAGGATGGCCCCCATGCCCGCCTGCGACAGGCCGAAGGTGCCGCGCAGCGAAGGCCAGGCGACCCCGAGCACCGCGTCCGGCAGCCCCAGGCTGATGAACGCCAGGTAGGCGAGCGTGAGGAGCGCGGGACGCGGACGGGGGACGGACACGGGAGGAGTCACGGCCGCGCAACGTAGACCGCGTCCGGGCATTCCCTCCGTGCATTTCCGTGACATTCATCGCGGGCTTGACGTTGTCACTGGTGTCAGGCCCCAGGGTTCGTTCGCAGGAGAGCAGGATGCACATCGGAGAACTCGCCCGGCGCACGGGCAGCAGTGCACGTTCCATCCGCCACTACGACAAGGCGGGGCTCATCACCTCGCACCGGCGGGACAACGGCTACCGCGACTTCGACGAGGACGCCGTCCCCCAGGTGATGCAGGTGGCGAGGATGATCCGCCTGGGCTTCTGCCTGGAGGAGATCGCCACCTTCCCGCCCTGCATGCTCCGGCAGGTGTCCACCGCCGTCTGCCCGGACGCGCTCGCGGCGCACCGCGAACGCCTGGCGGAGGTCGACCGGCAGCTCTTCGACCTCGCGCGCCTGCGGGAGCGGCTGCTCTCCGTGCTGGACGCGAACACCCCCTCTGTCACCCCCACCGAAAGAGCCACCCATGAACCGTCGTGATGTGATGAAGACCGCCCTGCTGGGCGCGGGACTGCTGCCGGAGATCGGCCTCGCGGCCTCCCCCGCCCCCACGAAGCGCGACAAGCCCAGGACGTACCTGCTGGTGCACGGCGCGTGGCACAACGCCCTGCACTGGACCCGCGTCTGCGAAGCCCTCTCCGCGCGGGGACATCAGGTGGTGGCCATCGACCTGCCGGGGCACGGCCTCAACGCGCGCTTCCCTGCCTCCTACCTGACGGGCCCCGCGGCCCGCTTCGCCGAGGAGCGGTCGCCCCTGGCGGACGTCACGTTGGAGGACTGCGCGGCGGCGGTGGTGGCCGCGTTGGAGAAGCTGAAGGGAGGACCCAAGCCCATCCTCGTGGGCCACAGCGCGGGGGGCACCGTCATCACCCGGGCGGGTGAGAAGGCGCCGCAGCTCATCGGTCGGCTGGTGTACCTGAGCGCGTACTGCCCGCTGCGCCTCCAGAGCGCCAGCGGCTACGGCGCCCTCCCCGAGGCCCGCACCGGCCACGGGGAGAACCTCTTCATCGGCGATGCGGCGAAGCTGGGCGCGGTGCGCATCAACCCGCGCGGCGACGCGGCGTACCTGGAGGCCCTGCGCGCGGGCTTCTACCAGGACGTGGACCCCACGGGCTTCCTGCCCTTCGCGCTCACCCTCACGCCGGACATCCCGCTGTCGCTCTGGACGGGCAAGGTGGGGGCGACGAAGGAGCGCTGGGGCCGCATCCCGCGCAGCTACATCCGGTGCACGCAGGACCGCGCCCTCGCCCCCGCGCTCCAGGACCTGATGATCCGCGAAGCCGACGCCTTCACGCCCGGCAACGCCTTCACCGTCGAGTCGCTGGAGTCCTCGCACTCGCCGTTCGCATCGCAGCCGGAGAAGCTGGCGGCGGTGTTGGACGGCCTGCGTTGACCTGGCTTCAGAAGACGGACAGGCCCGTCAGCGTCGTGAATTGATCCAGCGCCTCCATGCCCGCCACCGAGTTGCCCTGGGCATCCAGCCCGGGGCTCCACACGCACAGGCCGCAGCGGTTGGGGATGACGGCGATGATGCCCCCGCCCACGCCGCTCTTGCCGGGCAGCACCTCCGAGACGGGACTCTCCATGTTGCCGTAGCTGGCCATGAAGTGGGCCAGCGCCCGGTTGCGGTGACCGTGCTCCGCCTCCGACGCGGCGATGATCGGATCGAAGTCCACCGACGGGTTGCCGCTCTCCGCGCGGAGGAAGTCGCGCAGCGTGCCGCGAGCATCGCCGGTGAGCTGCTGCAACCGGTCCGTGATGACCAGCGCGCCCGCGTTGATGAACGGGTTGCGCGGGATGCCGTGCTCGTACTCCAACTGCACCAGCGAGTTGAACGGGTTGCCCGATGGCTCCTTGCCCACGCGCCGCCACACCGCGTCCCCGTCGCGCGACAGGGCCATGGCCAGGGTGAACACCTTGGAGATGCTCTGGATGGAGAAGGGCTCGCGCCAGTCGCCCACGCCGTACACGTCACCGTCCACCGTCGCGAGCGCCATGCCGAAGCGGCCCGGGTCCACCGCCGCCAGCGCCGGGATGTAGGTCGCCACGCGGCCCTGCCCCACCACCGGCCGCACCGCGTCCCACACGTCGTGCAACACCGCCTGATAGTCCATGAGCCACCATCCTCATCCACAAAGGGCATCAGGCCTTTCAGAAAATCCGCGCGGCGGTGTCTGCTGGTTTCATGCGCCTCTTCTCGACCACCCTGCTCTCCCTCGCCTTGCTGGGCACCGTCCCCACGGCCTGCTGCAGCAGCACCTCCTCGGCCTCGAACTCCTGCCAGGGCCCGGATGTCACGCCCACCGACCCCGGGAGCGTCCAGGTGACGCAGCTCGGCGCGGGGGAGCTGAACGCCGCCGGGCAGACGTGGCCCTACCAGTTGCTGAAGCTGGAGGTGCCCGGCCGGGCCGCCACGTACGCCCAGTGGTTCCCGCCCCGGAAGCCCGGCGTGTCCCCCACGGTGATGATCACCAAGCCGTACGACGGCATCACGTGGACGGGTGAGGCGGTGGATGCGAAGTGGGCCACGCGCGGCAACGGCCTGCACCCCGACGACAGCGAGCCGCACTACGGGCCGGGTTCCTCCCCCATCGCGTTCACGCCCACGACGCCGGAGATCGTCTCCGGCGAGGCGTTCATCTACCTGGCCCATGACTTCGGCGTGCTCGCCGTCTTCGGCCGCTTCTACGCGGGCGGTGACCTGCAGAACGACCGCGACGACATGAACGCGGGCATGCGCTTCCTGGCCCAGGCGTCCAACGTGGACACGTCGCGCATCGGCGTCTTCGGTGGCTCGTGGGGTGGATACGAAGCGCTCTACGCCGCGGCGGATGCGCCGCCCACCGTCACTCCCAAGGTGGGCGTCGCCGTGTCACCGCTGTCCGACTTCGCCCAGGAGGTGGACTACGTGAGCCGCGTCGTCCCCTCGCGCGTGAGCGACCCGGCGATGCGCACGCGCTACCAGCAGTTCTTCGAGCCCTACTTCCGCCGCATCTTCGCCACCACGGGAGGCGACCCCGTCACCACGCCGAGCGCGGACTACTCGCGCTGGGACGCGGCCCACCTGCTCGACACGGTGCGGACCCCGTTCCTCATCCTGCACGACGACTGGGACACCCTCATCCCCGTGGAGCACACGCGCGCGCTCGTGTCGCTGGCGCCCCACCGCTACACGCCGCTGTACTTCCAGAACGCGGGCCCGGTGAACTGGAACACGCTGGCCCCGGACCACGGGCCCACGCTCGCAGCGAATGGCACGGTCCTGATCACCCTGAGCGTGGCGCACCTCATCGCGACGCTGGGCGCGGCGGATCAGACCCTGCTCATTCCGCATGCGGACGGCACCGTGCGCACGTGGCTCCAGGGCGTGCGCGCCTTGCAGGCCCAGGACCGCGATGTGACGGACGTGGCGCCCCGGCTGCTGGAGCTCACGGATCCGCGCGTGCAGATGTACGAGGCCACCGTCGGCGGTGTGCAGCCCGGCGCGGCCTTCGTCGCGGCGCAGGTCAACGCCGTCTGGGGCACGGCCTTCACCGACGCGAACATCCGCGCTGCGTTGGAGTCAGGACTGCCGACGCCGTAGGACTCCAGAGCGGTTCCAGGCTCTTTGGGCGCGGCTTCCGGAGCGCGACCTCAACGGCGCAGCCGCTCCCGCAGCGTGCGCACCCCAGGCCAGGCCTGCGCCAGCGCGTGGTAGAGCGGCCGTCCGAGCCTTAGCGCGGCCTCCGCCAGCTCCGGAGGTCTTGAAACCGGGGGCTCCGGAGGGCTGGGAGGCGGGGGCTCTGGAGGCCGGAGCCACCCGGGGCCGGGCGCCGACGCCACTTCGAGCGCCGCGGCGCGCAGCGACTGCACGCGGAGGGCCCGCTCACCCTCGCTCTCCTCGCTCTCGACGCGCCTCAGGCTGACGAAGAACTCGATCTCCCCTGGAGGGGTCGAAGCGAAGTCCGCGAGCTGGAACGGGAACATCTCCAGCTCCGCCAGCGCGGCGGCGACCTCCAGGAAGGAGCGTGGGGTGAAGACCCAACAGTGCACGTCCGTGTAGCCGGCGGCCTCCACCGCCTCCTGAGACTTCTCCAGCGCATTCTGGAGCGTGCCGGAGCAAGGAAGGCGCTCCGTGTCGATGGCGCCGCTCCACATGGCCTGCGGTTCCACCTGGCAGTAGCAGGCCCAGAAGTCGAAGACCTGCTTCACGGTGGGCGCGGCGCGGCGCGACAGGAAGCCGTCCACCAGTTCCCCGGGCGTGCTCTCCGGACGCTTCGCATCGAAGCAGAAGCGCTTGTCCGGGATGGCCAGCGAGACGATGCCGCCAGGACGCAGCGCCTTGCGCAGGTCCCCCAGCCAGCTCACGGGATCCGGCACGTGCTCGATGACGTGGCTCGCGATGACGAAGTCCACCCGCCGGTCGCCCAGCGCACCCGACAGCGTTCGTGACGAAAGGTCCACGTCCACATCCACGATGGTCGCGGTGTCCCAACCGTGCCCCGTGTACTTGCGCCGGAGCACCTCGGTGCTCGCGTGGTCGGCATAGAGGATCCGCCCGGCGTCACGCGTGACGATCGGACTGGCGAGCGGCCCTATCTCCACCCCCTCCATCGTCGAGAGATGGATGGCGCCCAGCAGTCGCTCCTGACGGGTCCTCACCTGCACCGGCGGCATCAACACCTCCTCAGGCATCTCCAAACCCACCACCATGCCAGCCCCGTCCTATGTCCCCCAACCTGTCTTTCCGCGCCGACGGCATCTCGCGATGTCCGTGACGGAGCGCCAGCACCTGGAGTTCGCGGCCGCGTGGGCCTGCCTCAGCGGTGCACGCGTGCGACCGGCAACCCCGCGCGCTTCGCCAGCTCCTGCGCCAGCGCGCGCAGCTCCTCCGCGCCCGACGCGTTCGGGCTCGTGTCGAACACCACCTCGTAGCCCAGCCCCGCCTGGTTGATGGACTCCGAGCGCGGGATGCGCGCGCGCAGCACTGGCACCGTCACGTCCTTCAGCGCCTCCTCCATCGCCTCGTTGGTCGCGGGCGTGCGCCGGTCCCACAGGTTCACCGCCGCCACCAGCTGACCGCCGTCCTCGCGCACTTCGCGCCACGCGGTTTCAATCTCCGCCAGCCCCTGCAACGCGAACGCGCCCGTCGGCACCGGCGCCACCACCACGTCCGCGAAGCACATCACCGCCTCCGTGAACGCACCGATGGACGGCGGCGTGTCCACGAGGATGACGTCCGGCGTCCACGACAGCGTCTTCAGCGCGCGCGGCAGCGCCTGCAACCGGTGCCCCCAGCCGAACAATTCCCGCTCCAGCGCCGCCATGCGCGGAGCCCCTGGCGCGATGTAGAGGTTCGGCCGCTTCGGCGACGCCACCACCACCTCGTCCAGCTTGTGCTTCGGCCGGGGCCCGAAGGCATCCGCCACGCACGGGCCATCCCGCGTCTCCAGGCCCAGCACCAGCGACGCGTGCGCCTGCGGATCCAGATCCAACAGCAGCACCGTGTGGCCCGCGTCCGCCAGCGCCGCCGCCACGTGCGCGCACAGGGTCGTCTTCCCCACGCCCCCCTTGATCGTACAGAACGCAATCGTCGGCATGATGGACTCCGGTCCTACCAGGATTCCGCTGCCCCCAGGGCCGCGCCGGAATGGACCGCCCGCCCCATCCGGTGCGCCCCAGAATGGGGCAGCCCTCCGTCATCACCCCACCCGGCCCAATGATTCCAGCCCCTTGGCGCTGGCACCGGACGTGCTCTGTCCCCTCCACGTCAGGGCGCCTCGCAAGGGTGCCGGAAGCTTCAGGAGGAACATCATGGAAATCCGGTTCTTTGGGGTTCGGGGCAGCATCGCGGTGTCGGGTTCGCGGATCGGTGGCAACACGGCGTGCGTGGAGGTAACGAGCCAGGGCGAGCGGCTGATCCTCGATGCCGGCACGGGCATCCGCACGCTGGGCGAGGTGATGCTGCGCGAGGGCGCCCCGCAGAAGGCCACGATGTTCTTCTCGCACCTGCACTGGGACCACGTGCAGGGCTTCCCCTTCTTCACGCCCGCGTACCTGCCCACCACGTCGCTGACGCTGTACGGCCCGGGCGCCAACGGCGCGCAGGCGCTGGAGTCCACGCTGTCGCAGCAGATGCGCCCGCCGCAGTTCCCGGTGCCGCTGTCCACCATGCGCTCGAAGATGGCCTTCGGCTCCGCGGTGCATGGCCAGACGGTGGAGGTGGGCCCGTTCAAGGTGACGCCCATCGACGTGCCCCACCCGGACGGCTGCATGGCGTACCGCGTGGAGGCGGATGGCCATTCGTTCGTGTACGCGACGGACGTGGAGCTGCCGGAGCGCCTCACCTCCGACGTGGCGCGCCACTTCGAGGGCGCGGACGCGCTGTGCCTGGACGCGCAGTACACGCCCGACGAATACGAGGGCAGGAAGGGCATGTCCAAGAAGGGCTGGGGCCACTCGACGATGATGGACGCGGCCAAGGTGGCCAAGGACCTGCACGCCGGGCGGCTCTTCCTCTTCCACCATGATCCGTCCCACGCGGACGACCTGCTGGAGGACATGGCGCAGCAGGCCCGCGGCCTGTTCCCCTTCACCGAGCCCGCGCGTGAAGGCCAGCGCATGCTGCTGGGCCGCGCGGCGGGCGCATGAGCCTCACGCATCCGGAGCCCTGCGCTACACTGCCCCGCGAGCCCTTCACGCTGCCGTCGCTCCTTGCCGCCATGCCCTCGTCCCCGCCGGATGTGTCCCAGGTCCTGCTTCCCTTTGGCGGCCTCGTCGGGCGCGAGGTGGACCTGGATGCCTTCCTCCAGACGCTCGTGGATCGCATCGCCATCACGCTCCAGGCGGATCGCGGCACGCTGTGGCTGTTGGATCCGGTGCGCCGCGAGCTGTTCAGCCGCGCGGCGCACCTGCCGGAGGTCGCGCAGATCCGCGTGAAGCTGGGCCAGGGCGTGGCGGGCTACGTGGCGGAGGCCGGTGAGCCCGTGCACGTGCCACCAGGAGCTCCAGCGCGCGAAGGATCAGCCGCAGGCCCCGGTGGGCTACTTCTTCAACCGCATCATCGGAGAGGCCCCGCCGCTCAAGGCCCTCTACCGCCTGGTGCAGAAGGCCGCGCCCACGGACGCCACGGTGCTGCTGCGCGGGGAGAGCGGCTGCGGCAAGGAGCTCTTCGCGCGCGCCATCCACGTCAACGGGCCCCGGCGCGACAAGCCCTTCGTGAAGGTGGACTGCGCGGCCCTGCCCGCCTCCCTCATCGAGAACGAGCTGTTCGGCCACGAGAAGGGCGCCTTCACCGGCGCCGACCACCGCATGCCCGGCAAGTTCGAGGCGGCCGACGGCGGCACCGTGTTCATCGACGAGTTGGGCGAGCTGCCCCAGTCCGTGCAGGGCAAGCTGTTGCGCGTGCTCCAGGACCGGGAGTTCGAACGCGTGGGCGGCACGCAGGCCGTCAAGGTGGACGTGCGCATCGTCGCGGCCACCCACCGCGACCTGCCGCGCATGGTGGCCGAAGGCAAGTTCCGCGAGGACCTCTACTACCGCATCAAGGTCGTGGAGCTGCTCCTGCCCCCGCTGCGCGAGCGCGGCGCGGAGGACATCGAGCGGCTCGCGCGCCACTTCATCGCCACCGCCGCCCGTCGCCACCGGCTGACCGCGCCGCGCCTGAGCGTCGCCGCCCTGGAGCGCCTCAAGCGCTACCGCTGGCCCGGCAACGTGCGCGAACTGGAGAACTGCATCGAGAGCGCCGTGGTGCTGTCCGAGGGAGAGATCCTGGAGGAGCACCTGCCCCTGCCCTCCCTGGACCGCCCGCCGACCTCCGCGCCCCCGGAATCCCCGACCCGGGAAGCGCCGGGCACGCCGGGGGATGCACCGCTCCTGCTGCCGCTGGCGGAGGTGGAGCGCCGTCACATCCTGCGCGTGCTGGAGGCCGTGAAGGGCAACCGCACCGCGGCGGCGCGGACGCTGGAGATCGGCCGCAACACGCTCAGCCGCAAGCTCAAGGAGTACGGCCTGGCGGACGAGGGCTGAGCATCCGCTTCCGTCCTGCGGCACTCCGTCCCTCCACGGGCGGCCAGCCGGGCGGTGCCCTGTTCGGGGGTGCCTTCCGGCCGGGAGGAAGACCACCTCTCTCCTCAGGGCCGTTGTGCGAACCGCGAGGACCGGACTGCGGGAGGCGCTGACCTGTCTCCTCCCTGGGGTTCCCGTGCAGGACGTGCCCCTTGGGGAAGGAGCACGTCATGGCGGATATCCTGGATGTCCCGGCGAGCAGGCGGCCCACGGCGCAGCCTGAGACACACACCGGCCGAATCACCCTCATTTCCGTGGTGGCCGCGCTCGGCGGCTTTCTCTTCGGCTTCGACACGTCCGTCATCAACGGCACGGTCGGAGCCCTCCAGACCCAGTTCGCCGCGAGCAGCTGGGCCCTGGGTCTGGCGGTGTCCTCCGCGTTGATCGGCTCCGCGATCGGCGCCTTCTTCGCGGGCCCCATCGCGGACCGCTACGGCCGCACGCGCACGATGATGATCGCCTCCGGCCTGTTCATCATCAGCGCGATCGGCTCCGGGTTCGCGTTCGCGCTGTGGGACCTGAGCTTCTGGCGGCTGGTGGGCGGACTGGGCGTGGGCGCCGCCAGCGTCGTGGCGCCCGCGTACATCGCGGAGATCGCCCCGGCGCACCTGCGCGGCCGGCTGGCGTCGCTGCAACAACTGGCCATCGTGGTGGGCATCTTCATGGCCCTGCTGGGAGACTTCGCCATCGCGCGCGCCGCGGGCTCGGCCGGAAACCCCGGCTGGTTCGGCATCACCGCCTGGCGCTGGATGTTCTTCAGCGGCCTGCCGCCCGCGATCCTCTACGGCGTGGGCGCGCTCTTCATCCCCGAGTCCCCCCGCTATCTGGTGGCCAAGGGCCGTGAGCAGGAAGCGCTGAGCGTGCTGCGCGACATCGAGGGGGACACCGCGCCCTCCAAGGTCGTGGAGATCCGCCGCTCCGTTCGCCAGGACCACACGCCGCACCTGGCGGACCTGAAGGGCGGTCGGTTCGGCTTCCTGCCCATCGTGTGGATCGGCATCGTGCTCGCGATGCTCCAGCAGTTCGTGGGCATCAACGTCATCTTCTACTACTCCAGCGTCCTCTGGCAGGCGGTGGGCTTCTCCGAGCAGAACTCGCTGCTCATCACCGTCATCACCAGCGTCACCAACATCCTCACCACGCTCGTCGCCATCGCCTTCGTGGACAAGATCGGCAGGAAGCCCCTGCTCATCATCGGCTCCATCGGCATGGCGCTCACGCTGGGCCTGCTCGCGTACCTCTTCGGCACCGCGCCCATGGACGCCGCGGGCAAGCCCGTGTTGCAGGGAGCCGCCGGCACCACGGCGCTCATCGCCGCCAACCTCTACGTCGTCTTCTTCGGCTTCTCGTGGGGCCCCGTCGTCTGGGTGCTGTTGGGCGAGATGTTCCCCAACCGGATCCGCGCGCTCGCGTTGTCCATCGCGGCCATGGCGCAGTGGCTGGCCAACTTCGTCGTGTCCGCCACGTTCCCGTCGCTCAAGGCCATCGGACTCGGCTGGGCCTACGGCCTGTATGCCGCCGCCGCCGTGTTCTCCCTCTTCTTCGCCTTCCGCTACATCAAGGAGACGAAGGGCCGCGAGTTGGAGTCCATGTAGTCCCGAGGGGCAGGCAAAGTGCCCGGAAGCCCGTACACCCGTACAGGTGTACGGGCTTTGTGCACCCTCACGCGTTGCCTGGGTACAAAGACACCTGATCTATTTGACACCCGGGGTCAGGGCCTTCCAGCATCCGTTTCATGCTGAAACATTCCCCCCTGCCAAACCGATTCACGGGCCTCGTGCTCGCCTCCCTGCTGCTCGCGCTGACCGCCTGCCCTGGAACCGATGAGCCGCTTCCGGATGATGGCGGCACCTCCAACCCGGACGGTGGCCCCAACACGGACGGCGGCCCCATCGACGAAGGTCCCGCCTTCTGTGGCGACGGCAAGAAGCACTCCACGGAAGCCTGTGACGACGCCAACACCGTGAGCGGTGACGGCTGCACGTTCGACTGCAAGGAGATCGAGATCGGCTTCGACTGTCCCACGCCGGGCCAGAAGTGCGTGGTGGGCACGGCCTGCGGCAACGGCGTCGTGGAGGCGGGCGACCCGGACGCCGGCGTGACGGGCGAGAAGTGTGACGACCGCAACAAGGTGAGCGGCGACGGCTGCTCGGCGGACTGCAAGACGGTGGAGACCGGCTGGTCCTGCCCGTTCCAGGGTCAGCGCTGCAAGGCGGCCGAGTGCGGCGACGGCATCGTCGCGGGCGACGAGGAGTGCGAGGACGGCAACACCACCAACGGTGATGGCTGCAGCAATACCTGCCGCCTGGAGCCGGGCTACAAGTGCGACCCGGGCCAGCCGTGCGCCAAGACGACCTGCGGCGACGCCAAGAAGGAAGGCACCGAGCAGTGCGACGACGGCAACAACGACATGGGCGATGGCTGCTCGCCCCTGTGCGTGCTGGAGCCCCGGTGCGTGAATGGCACCTGCCAGGCCATCTGCGGTGACGGCGTCATCCTCCCGGGTGACACCACCGAGGAGTGCGACGACGGCAACGTGCGCGCCAACGACGGCTGCTCGCCCACGTGCAAGCTGGAGGAAGGCTTCGCCTGCACCCGCGTCACCGAATCCCCGCCGAGCTCGGTGGAGATCCCCGTCGTCTACCGCGACTTCCGCGGCATGAACCAGGCCACCAACGCCAACGCCGCCAAGCACCCGGACTTCGATGACCTCAACACCGGGGACACCGGCATCGTCGGGCCGCTGTACACGGGCGTGCTCACGAACAACAAGCCCACCTACGCGAGGGCCACCGGCGCCAGCCCCTCCACCCACGGCAAGGTCGCCTTCGACCAGTGGTACCGCGACACGCCGGGCGTCAACGTGACGGTGGTCAGCACGCTGAAGCTGGACAAGCAGGGCGGCACCGGCTCCTACCTGTTCGACAACCAGAGCTTCTTCCCGCTCGACAACCTGGGCTGGGTGAAGCTGGGCCTGGAGACCAAGCAGAACGACGGCGCCGGCACGCCGCGCAACTTCAGCTTCACCAGCGAGGCGCGCTACTGGTTCGAGTTCAAGGGCACCGAGGTCCTGAGCTTCCGCGGTGACGACGACGTGTGGGTGTACATCAACGGCAAGCTCGCGCTGGACCTGGGCGGCGTCCATGGCCCCCAGAACGGCGAGGTGTCGCTGGCCAACGCCACCACGGTCAGCAACCTGGGGCTGGTGAAGGGCAAGATCTACGAAGTCGTCGTGTTCCAGGCCGAGCGCCACGTCACGGGCTCTTCGTACAAGCTGACCCTGAACAACTTCGAGACCCAGCGCACCAACTGCGAGTCCACCTGCGGCGACGGCGACCTGGATCCGGGCGAGCAGTGCGACAACGGCAACCTCAACGGGCCGGGCTACGGCAAGTGCAGCCTCACCTGCATCTGGAACGCGCGCTGCGGCGACGGCAAGACCCAGTACAACTTCGGTGAGACCTGCGACGACGGCAACACCAACAACAACGACCAGTGCCCCAACAACTGCGTCTTCGATCCGGGGTGAGTCGGCTTGAAGCCCCGGCGCCTTCGATGCCGGGGCCCTGAGTCCGGACGCCTCACAGGGTCCGGGCGAGCATGAACGCGGCGGCCAGGGACAGTCCCCCGGCCGCCGCGAAGTGTTTCCAGGCCCTGCGGGACAGCACCCCGCCGGTGCCCAGGGCCTCGCCGCCCAGCACCACCAGCGCCGGACGCCCACCGCGACCGCGCAGCTCCCAGGTGCCGTCGCGAGCTCCCCGCCGCAACTCCCCCACCACCAGGCACGCCTCGCCCGGGCTGCCCACGCGCTCCCAGGACAGCGCCTCCGCGGGCGGCCCCAGCAGCTCCGCCTGAGAGAGGGCGAGCGCGGGCGCGGCCACGCACCGGCGCACCTCCACCGGGGCCACCAGCGCGGAGGGCGCGAAGCCCACCGTCGCCCGCGTGCGCTCCCCGCGCAGCATCAACACCGGCGCATAGGCGCGCTCGCGCGACAAGAGCGGCCCCTTGCGGCCGTGTTCGCCCACCGCGTGCACCTCCGCGTCGTAGAAGGCGCACGGCACGCCGCCCGGCGACGTCAGCGTCTCCGGCGACTCCAGCCGTCCCCGGTACACCCCGAAGCCCGGCGGGCGTCCCGCGCGCGCGGCCTCCACCGCCTCATCCAGGGGCAGCGGCGCGGCGCCGACCAGGGCCTGTGCCTTCAGCCGCACCCGCGCGCCCCGGGCCGACACGCCCGCGGCGAGCACCAGCAGCGCCCCTCCCACCGCCTTGACGAGCACATCCGGTGACACGCGCACCAGGGGCGCGTCGGCAAGCCAGGGAACGAAGAGCACCAGACCCAGGCCCAGCGCGCCAAAGCCCGCCAGCAGCCAGCGGGGACGGTCCCGGGCGGACATCCGTCCCAGGGTGAACACCGCCAGCAGGAGCAGGGCGAGGCCCGCCGCGCACACCGGCACCCAGAGGATGCGACCCAGGTCCCCGCCCATGCCCTACCCCCGCCCATCCGGCCCGTGGAGGACACCAAAGCCCGGCGGGAGCAAGGTGGGAACGGACGGACGGGGCGGCAAGCCCCGCGAAGCGGGCAGGCGGGGCGGCTACTCGCCGCCGGTGGCGACCTTGCGCACCGGGCGGGCCTGGAGCGTGCCCGACACCTTCAGGTCGTCGTAGGTGCACCGCATGTTGCGACACCCCAGCGCCAGCTTGCCCACGCGGCCCTCGAAGCCAGGGAGGATCTTCGTGGCGAAGAGCTTGTTGTTGAGGAAGGCGTCCGCGCGCACGCCGTTCTTCTGTTTGCGCAACTGGAGGCGGACCAGGAACGGGCCCTGCCGGGGCAGCGGCATCTCGTCCCCGACGAGGTTGCGGGCGTCCTCCGCGCTGTTGCCCACGACTTCACGCCCGTCCTCCGCGGAGATGTAGCGCCACGACAGGCGCATGCCGACATCCGGGATGGCGAAGACGGACACCTGCACGTCGCGGATGCGGAACGCCAGCTCCCCGAAGTGCTGCGCGTCCTCCTCCACCAGGTACTCGCGGCCCAGCGGCTTCACGTCCATCAGCGTCTCGGCCGTGAAGTCGTCGCTGGAGAAGTAGCGGTGCGCCAGGTAGGCGCGCGGCACCAGCTTGTTGCCGTCCGTCTCCATGCCGCCCTGGATGGCCTGCAGCTCGCCGTCCACCATGCGCCACGTGCCGCTGTGGACGTTGATCTCCTCGGTGCCCTCGCCGAAGCCCACCTTCAGGGTGGAGGCCGTGCCGTTGCCGTTGGGGGCCGTCAACGTCAGGTCGGAGAACACCTCGCCCTCCGTGTTGGCCGGCCACTGCGCCTGGCCTGGCTTCACCTTCAGCCCTTGCGTGCCGATGACGTACTTGTCGTCCTGGCCCAGGTGCAGGCTCACCGGCCCCACGAAGGCGCGCACCCCGAAGCCCAGCAGCGCCAGGCCGCCCACCACGGACAGGCCCGTGCGCACCCGGCCCCAGCCCGCGTTGAACTTCTCCAGGAGGACGCTCTCCGCCCCCGGGGCCACCCGTCCGGCGGGGACGATGTCCGCGCGACCCACGCGCGCCAGCTCCGCCCCGGGCACCGCCTGATGCGGCGACGACGAGGCGGACACCAGGGACTCCAGCGCCTCGCACACCTCCGTGGCGGTGGCGTAGCGGGCCTCGCGGTCCGTCTCCAGCAGGCGCTCCACCACCGGATCCAGGCGCGGATCCAGGCCGCGCACGCGCTGGGACGGCAGCTTGAAGCGGCCCACGGGCAGCTCGCCGGTGAGCGCCTCGTACATCATCACGCCCAGCGAGAAGAGGTCCGCCCGGCCATCCACGTTCTTCGCGTCCCGGCGCTGCTCCGGGGCCATGTAGTTGAGCGTGCCCATGGCCACCGAGGTGGCGGTGAGCTGCTTCTGGGAGTCCGGCTGCCGGATGCCCGCGAGCCCGAAGTCCGCCACCTTCGCGTTGAGCCGCCCGTCCAGCAGGATGTTCTCCGGCTTCAGGTCGCGGTGGATGATGTTCTTCTCGTGCGCGGCCTCCACCGCGCGCGCCACCTGCAGGAGCACCTTCAGCGCCTGCTGGGGCGAAATCGGATCCGCGCCGCCCAGCGCGTGGCGCAGCGACTGGCCCTCCACGTACTCCATGACGAAGTAGTAGTGCTCGCCCTCCACACCCCGGTCGATGATCTGCACGATGTGGGGGTGGCTCAGGGCCGCCAGCGCCGTGGCCTCCTTGTCGAAGCGCGACACGAACTCCGCGTCCTTCGCAAGCCGGGGCGGCAGCACCTTCACCGCCACCGTGCGGCCCAGCGACTGCTGGCGCGCGAGCCACACCTCGCCCATGCCGCCGCGGCCCAGCACCTCCAGCAGCTCCAGGCCCGGCAGCCGGGGCTTCACGCCCGACACCACCGTCTCCGCGTTCTCGATCTGCCGCACGGCCGTGTCCACCACGGGGCGGGGCCGGGCCGCCTGGGGACGCACCACCGTGGCCCCCTCCCCGTCCGCCGACGCGTCCAGCGCCTGGGCCTGGGGATCCGACGCGGGCAGCGCCACCCCGGACGTGTGCCCGGAGACGCCGTCGTCCACCGCGCCCGGCACCCCGCCTCCGGGAACCTCGCCCTCACCCGACTTCGCCACGCCATCCGGTCGCAGGACGTTCATCTCGGCTCCCCCCGGGGACTCGGGGACGGACTCCGCCCGCACGGACGCCGGCGGCGAGCCGGCCCGCGCCGTCGCCTCCGAAGGTCCGCCGTATGGATCCGTCACACGCCCCAACCTGCTGTCCTCCCTGCCCGTCCCAACACCTGGATCGGCGGAAGGTGACATCGACACCGGTGGATTTCCCACCGTTCGCGGCACGAACGTCACCGCGACCCCTGTTTCCTCGTCGTCGCGGACAGGCGGCCGGCTGGGCGACGCGTCGGCCGGGCGGATGCTGGACACGTCCGCGCGCCGGACCTCGAAGCGGATGCCGCAGCGGCAGACGACCTTCTGGCCGCTCACGTACACCCGGGTGTCGTGCACCGTGCCGCAGTTGGGGCACGACTGCGTCGTGGTCATGGCGCGCATGCTTCAGCGAACCTTGCGCGAGGTGGAGGTCGTCAGCTCCGCGCCGTGCACGCGGAAGGTCTGCACGCCCTTCTCCTTGCCCTTCACCTGGAGCATCGGCAGCTCCTCCACGTCGAAGCCCGGCCCCGACTTGCGCACCGTCGCCTCCGACGCCAGCACCTCGCCGCTCTTGGCGATGCCGCACAGCCGCGACGCGGTGTTGACGGTGTCGCCAATGGCGGTGAACTCGTGCCGCTCCGCGCTGCCCATGTAGCCCACGACGGCCTGGCCCGTGTTGACGCCAATGCCCACTTCAATGGGCTTCTTGCCGTCCAGCACGCGCTGCCGGTTGAGCTCCGTGACGGCGTCCTGCATCTCCAGCGCCGCCCGCAGGGCCCGGCCCGGATCATCCGGGTGCGACGAGGGCGGACCCCACACCGCCATCACGCAGTCCCCGATGAACTTGTCCAGGTTGCCCTCGTAGCGGAACACCACGTCCGCCATCGCGGTGAAGAAGCTGTTGAGCATCGACACCACCTCCTGCGGCGAATCGCTCTCCGCCAGGGTGGTGAAGCCCCGGATGTCCGCGAACAGGCAGCTCACCTCCGCGAGCCGGCTCTGGCGCAGATCCTCCGTGCCGCCGTTGATCACCGCGTCCGCCACCGCCTTGGACAGGAAGCGCGACAGCTCCGCGCGCGTCACCGCCTCATTGCGGATCTGCTCCGCCAGGGCCGCGTTCTCCAGCGCGATGCCGGCCTGCGCGGCGATGCCGGACAGGATGGTCAGGTCCTTCTCCGAGAAGGCGTTGATCTGCTGGCGGCTGTCCAGGAACAGCACCGCCTGGATGTCGCCGTTCACCATCAGCGGCACCGCCATGGCGGAGCGGATGCCCTGCGCCACGATGCTCTCCGCGGCGGAGAAGCGCTCGTCGATGATGGCGTCCGCCGTGAGCACCGCCTTGCCCGTCTCCACCACGCGCTTGAGCACGGTGTCCGACAGCATGACGTTCACCATCTTGCCCTGACGGTGGTGCACCGCGGCCGGGATGAACTCCCCCTCCACGCCCACCTTCAGGATGACGCCGTGGTCGGCCGCCAGCAGCTCGAAGGACACCTTCAGGATCTGCTCGAACAGGTTCGCCTGGTCGCCCTTGAGGCTCACCTGCCGGTGGAACTCATGGGCGATTCTCAGCTTCTCGTAGTCGCGACGCAGCGCGGCCGTGTCCGTCACCTGCTCGGCCGGCCGGAAGTTCTGCGGCACCTGGTCCATCTGCGCCAGGAAGGCCGGCATGGAGACGGCGTTGGCCACCACCGTCACGCCCGGCAGCGTGGGCGGGTTGCCCTGGCCGGGCGCCGCCTCGCCGTTGTGGAAGATGAGCCGCGAGGAGCCCAGGGCGATCTCGTCCCCGTCGCGCAGCCGCATCTCCCCCGTCACCCGGCGCCCGTTGACGAAGGTGCCGTTGGACGAGTTCAGGTCGCGCAGGACGAAGTCCCGGCCCACCTTCTCGATGGTGGCGTGCTCCTTGGACACTTCGCGGTCCACGAGCCGGAGCGTGTTGGACGGATGGCGGCCGAGCGACGTCGTCGCCCCCAGGGGAAACTCCCCCAGCGTCCCGTCCGCGAACCGCCCCGTCAGGTGCGGCCCGCGCGGGTGCGACCCGGACCTGGGCGGGAATGGGGCGGGTGCCTGGTTCACGCGCGAATCCTC
>SECN01000681.1 GCA_004173515.1 Myxococcaceae bacterium
GAGCGGGCCTTCTGGCCCTTGCCACCGCGGCCTGCCGTCTTGCCGAGGCCGCTACCCTGGCCGCGACCGACGCGCTTCTTGCGGTGCCAGGAGCCCTCGGGACGCTTCAGGTTTGTCAGGATGCTCATGATTGGATCCTTGTTCCTCAGGCCTTGGCCTTGGCGGCCAGGTGCTCCAGGGCGCGGTCCCGGGCGACGATCTTCCGGGGCTTGCGGCGCTTGGGCGCCGGGGCCTCCTGGCTGACCGTCTCCAGGGAGACCAGGTGCTTCACCTTGAACACCATGCCGCGCACCGCCGGGGTGTCCTTCAACAGCCGCTCGTCACCAAACTTCTTCAGACCGAGGCCCTTGATGGTGGCCAGCATGTCCTCGGAAGAACCCGAGAAGCTCTTCGTCAGCTTAACCTTGAGCGCCATGACTAGCCCCTCGCCTCGCCCGCGAGCTTCTGGGTTTCGACGTCCTTGCCACGCAGCCGCGCGACCTGCTCCGCGCTGCGCAGCAGCTTCAGGCCCGCGACCGTGGCCTTCAGCACGTTGTGCGGATTCCGCGAACCCTGGCTCTTCGTCAGGATGTTGCGGATACCCGCCGCCTCGAGGACCGCACGCACCGCGCCGCCGGCGATGACGCCCGTACCTTCGCTGGCCGGCTTCAGGAGCACCCAGCCGGCACCGAAGTGCCCCAGGATCTCATGCGGAATGGTGTGACCCATGCGCGGAACGCGGAACAGGTTCTTCTTCGCGTTCTCGCCGCCCTTGCGGATGGCTTCGGGGACTTCGTTGGCCTTGCCCAGGCCCACGCCCACGTGTCCGTTGCCATCGCCCACCACGACGAGCGCGGCGAACGAGAAACGACGGCCACCCTTCACCACCTTGGCCACGCGGTTGATGTTCACCACGCGGTCGGTCAGGTCCAGATCGTTCGGATTGATCGGAGTTGCCACTTGAGGAATTCCTTTCTGGTACCTAGAACTTCAGGCCGGCTTCGCGCGCGGCGTCGGCCACGGCAGCGATGCGCCCATGGTAGGGGAAGCCGTTGCGGTCGAAAACAACCGCGTCGACATTGGCGGCCTTGCACTTCTCCGCGATGAGGGAACCCACCCGCTTGGCGTCAGACTTCTTGTCGCCCTCGTCCTTGCCCTTCAGCTCCTTGGACAGGGACGAAGCATACGCCAGCGTGCGGCCGGTGGAGTCGTCCACCACCTGCGCGTAGATGTGCTTGAGGCTCTTGTACACCGTCAGCCGCGGGCGCTCGGTGGTACCCGAGAGCTTCTTGCGGATGCGGTTCTTCCTCTTGAGACGCTGATCGACCTTGGACATGGCTGCTTCCTTTTCCGTCCGGCGGCGATGCGGCCTTCCGCCGCCGGATGATTCCGCCAGGCCCCTCGGCCCGGCAGGGTTGAACTATTGGCGAAGACGGCGCGACGACTACGTCGTACCGGTCTTGCCCTCCTTGCGACGGATGCGCTCCTCGGAGTACTTGATGCCCTTGCCCTTATAGGGCTCCGGCGGACGCAGCGAGCGGATGTTGACCGCCGTGGCGCCCAGGGCTTCCTTGTCCGCCGAGCGGAGCGTCAGCCCCACCGTGGGAAGGCTGTCCTCGGTGCGCGAAGCCTTGTCGACTTCCGCCGTCACACCCTCCGGCAGGTTGAAGACCACCGGGTGCGAGTAGCCAAGCGAGAAGTGGATCGCCTTGCCCTTCACTTCCGCGCGGAAACCAACGCCGCGGATGTCCAGGCGCCGCTCGAAGCCCGTCGACACACCCTTCGCCGCGTTGGCGAGGATGGTGCGCGTCAGACCGTGGAGGCTGCGGGCCTCGCGAGAATCGTCCTCGCGCTGCACCGTCACCTGGCCGTCCTTCACCTCCACCTTCACCTTGGCGGGGAGCTTGACGGACAGCTTGCCCTTGGGGCCTTCGAAGTTGACCTGCTGATTGGCGACATTGACCTTCGTCTTGTCGCCAAGCTTGATCGCCAGTTTTCCAATCCGACTCATGATTGCCTCGTGCTGGGGTCGCCTGGGGCGCGCTCCTCGCGGGGCGCTACACCCAGACTCCTGGCTAGTAGACCTTGCAGAGCAGCTCGCCGCCGACCTTCTGCTTCCGGGCCTCGGTGTCCACCAGGATGCCGCGCGACGTGGAAAGAATGGAGATGCCCATGCCTCCCAGCACCTGCGGGATCTCGCGGACCGCCACGTAGCGGCGCAGACCCGGCTTCGACACGCGGTGGATGCCGGTGATGGCCGGGCTGCGGTCCGGGCCGTACTTCAGCTGGACGGAGATCTCGTTCTGGGGCGCGATCTCGTGGATCGTGAAATCCCCGATGTAGCCCTCGTCCTTGAGGACCTTGATGATCTCGACCTTGAGCTTCGAGTGGGGGATGACGACCTTGTCGTGCCGCGCGCGCGAGGCATTGCGCAGGCGGGTCAGCATGTCGCCAACGGGATCATTGACCGGCATGAAACACCTTCCGAAGCAGAGTCCCCTTCAGGGCGACTCCGCGCTCGCAACCACCACGCCTGCCGGGCCCATCCCGGGGGTTCGCGGTGACTGCCACTGCCCTTCTCTTCGACTTCAGCGGTGCGCCACCCTACCCTCTTCAAGGCAGGGTTGGCACCACGGGTCCAACGTCTACCAGGACGACTTGGTGACGCCGGTGATCTCGCCGCGCAGCGCACGGTGGCGCAGGCAGATACGGCACATCTTGAACTTGCGCAGGAAGGCGCGAGGACGACCGCAGAGACCGCACGATGGGAGTCCTGAACTCGGTCCTACTGACGGAACGGCATGCCGAAGTGACGCATCAGCGCCAGTCCCTGCTCGTCGTTCGGGGCGGTGGTGACGAAGCTGATGTTGAGCCCCTTCACCTTCTCGATCTGATCGTAGTTGATTTCCGGGAAGATGATCTGCTCGCGCACTCCGAGCGTGTAGTTGCCCTTCCCGTCGAAGGCCTTCGGGGACACGCCCTTGAAGTCACGCACGCGCGGCAGCGCGACGGAGATCAGACGGTCCATGAACTCGAACATGCGGTCGCCACGCAGCGTGACCGCAGCACCGATGGCCTGGCCCTGGCGCAGCTTGAAGTTCGCGATGGACTTGCGCGCGCGCGTCACGACCGGCTTCTGACCGGTGATGGCGGCAAGCTGGTCCACCGCCGACTCCAGGATCTTGTTGTTGGCGAGCGCCTCGCCCAGACCCATGTTGACGACGATCTTCTCCAGCCGCGGCACTTCCATGGGGTTGTTGAGCCCCAGTTCCTTCATCAGCGACGGAACGCCTTCCTTGCGGAAGCGATCCTTCAGACGCGCCGAGCGGGCCTTCAGGCCCTCCTCGATGTTCGCGGCGAAGCCGACTTTCTTGGCTTCTTCCTTGCGTCCGCGCTTCTTTTCCTTCTTGTCCTTCGGTTCGGCCTTCTTCTCGTCAGCCATTTTTCAGTCCTCTGCTTCGGAACGCCGTTCTGAACCCAGCGCGCCCGATCAGTCCTTCTTCTGGAACCTGGAAACACCTGGAGGGCTCGACAATTTCAGCCCTCCAGACGTGCACGCCCGCCTGCCCCACCGGGAGGTGGGGCAAGGGGCGCGCATACATGCCCGAACACGGACCCCTAGTCAATCAGGGCGTCACACTGCTTGCAGAACCGCTTGGAGGCTTCTCCCTCCTTGCGGATGCCGACGCGGGTCGGCTTGTCACACTTGGCGCACACCACCTGGACGTTCGAGAGCGCGATGGTACCCGGCTTCTCGATGATGCCGCCCTCGGGGCTCTGCGGCGTCTTGCGCATGTGGCGCTTGACCAGGCGCAGGCCTTCGACCGTCACGCGGCCCGCCTCCCGGTCGACCTTCAGCACCTTGCCGCGCTTCGTCGCCGGCGTCTTCTCCGAGCGCTCGGACCCGGAGATGACCTGGATCGTGTCACCGACTTTCAGCTTCTGCATGGCTTCCTCACTCTGGCTGTTCGCCGTCCGGCCTGCGTCCTCTTAGAGGACCTCGGGCGCCAGCGAGATGATCTTCATGAACTTGCGGGCACGCAGCTCACGGGCGACCGGCCCAAAGATGCGCGTCCCGATGGGCTCCAGGTCCTTGTTGATGAGGACCGCCGAGTTGCCGTCGAACTTGATGTAGCTGCCATCCGCACGACCCACCTCGCGACGGGTGCGAACGATGACGGCCTTGGCCACGTCACCCTTCTTCACCTTGGAGTTGGGCAGCGCCTCACGGATCGACACGACAATCACGTCGCCGATGGAGGCATACTTGCGCTTGGAGCCGCCGAGAACCTTGATGCAAAACACCTTCTTGGCGCCCGAGTTGTCGGCCACATCGAGCACACTCTGCATCTGAATCATGTGAAGTCTCCTCTTGCTCGAACCAGGTCGCCCGCTTCATGGCGTGCGAACCCGGTGTGGCCTACCTAGACGTTCTTGCTCTTCTCCAACACCTCGACCACGCGCCAACGCTTGTCCTTCGAAGCGGGCTTGGTCTCGGCGATGCGCACCCGGTCACCCTCGTTGATGGTGATCTTCTTCGGGTAGTCGTGATCCTCGACGTGCGCCTTGTACTTCTCGCGCAGGCTCATGATCTTCCCGTACTTCGGGTGGGGAGCGCGGCGCTGGACGGTGACGACCACCGTCTTCTGCATCTTGTTGGAGGTGACGATGCCCACGCGGGTCTTGGGACGACCCCGGGTGGAGGTCTCGGCAGCGGGCGTTTCGGTCGCTTCAGCCATGTTGGTTCTCACTGTCTGTCATGCACCCGGGCCCTCTGCCCGGATGGCCGCGG
>SECN01000682.1 GCA_004173515.1 Myxococcaceae bacterium
TCCGTCAGCGCCTGTGACAGGAGCGCGAACGTCGTCTTCACCTCCACCTGCGAGGCGGGCGGGTTGAGGAACACCGCCTTCTTGCCGGGCACCGTGCCCAGGAAGTCCTCCACCCACGGCGCGGGGGACTGCTCCAGCCGGCGCACGAACAGGTGGCGGTAGACCAGGTCGTACGACTTGCCGCGCACCGTGAAGGTGTCCTCGCCGGACACGTCTTCCGGGTGCACCACGTCCGCGTCCGCGCCGAACTCGCGGAAGCGCTCGCACAGCCAGCGCAGCTCGGTCACCTGCGCGTCGTTCTTGCGGCACAGGAGCGCCACCGTGTCCGGCATCTGCCCGTCGCGCTCGGCCGCGTAGCCGTCCAGCAGGGCCCGGTAGAGCGCCAGCGCGTTGTTGCCGTTGAGGGTGTGCAGTGCCGCGAGCCCCTTCTCCGGGTAGCGCAGGTGGCGCGCGACGACCTCGATGAAGGAGCGCGCCGCGATGTCCGAATAGCCCTGCATGGCCGGGATGGTGGCGTTGACCTCCAGCGCCCAGGGGCGGCCCCCGGAGACGAAGTAGTCCACGCGCGTCGTCGCCAGCTTGTGGCTCTGCTCCCAGGTGCGCTCGGCCAGCGCGCGCTCCAGCGGGGACAGGGCGTTAAGCAGCCGGCCCGGGTCCTCTCCGGCGAGCACCGCCCTGGCCATCTTCAGCGTGGCGGAGGCCAGCTTCGCGGACAGCAGCGCGCGGCGTTTGATCTCCTCGGCGTCGAGGATGACGGGCGTGGCGGTGATGGGGATGGGCAGCGTGCTGCCATCCGGCTTCGTCACCGCGAGACCGCGCTGGTAGGCGAGCTTCGCCAGCTCCGGTCCGAAATAGTGTGCCTGCCTGCGCAGGACATCCATGAACTCTTGCACGCGCGGAAACCTACGACCCCAGGGGCTCGTGGGTCCACAACCGGACGACCCGTCGGCCTGTTCCCCAGGCCAGCACCCGTCGCGCACCGTCCGGCGGGCGGCCGGGCGTGGGGGCCGGGTGGCCCCAGGCGCGCCACGTCTCCTGAAGCCGGCGGGGGCGCTGGCGCTGCTGGCTTGCACCCGGTGCGCAGGTCGCTTAAAACAACTCAGTTGCTTTTCGAGATTGAGTGGACGTGAGCCGCCTCCGACGCCCTCCCAGCACGAACCGCCCCGCGTCGCGCCTGCTGGCGTGGCAGTGGGTGCTCGTGTGCGTGCTGGCGTACGTGGGCAGCGTCCTGCACTTCGCGCTGGTGCAGCACACCACGTGCCTGGAGCACGGGGACGTGATGCACGTGAGCGAGGCCCCGGCGCACGTGGAGGAGGAGGTCTCCTTCGACGACGCGCGCGTGGCCCGGGCGCCCCAGGCGCAGGCCGTGCCGCACAGCGCGGAAGCCCACTGTCACCATGCCTTCATGCGCCGTGAGGCCACGCCTCCGGCCGGATCCGCCCCGACGCTGGTGGCGGTCTCCACGCGCTCCAGTCCGGCGCTGGCGGTGTTCCGCTTCCACGCGGCCCCCGTCGCGCTGTTGAGACTCGCGCCCAAGTCGTCGCCGCCGCGCGCCTGATTCCGGCCCCCGAAGCCCGTCGTTCCCGCCCGGCGTGTGTCCGCGGTGCGGGAAGTGTCCGGGTGCTTCCGGAGCCTTCTTCGCGCGCGTTCCCGTCCGCTTGAAGTGACGTGACGCCGCGAGGGGTCTTCGGCCGCTCCCGTACCGCGAACTTCGTCCCGCTGGTCCCCCTTCCAGTTCCCGTCGCGCTCGCGCGTGCGGCCGTTCCCTTCATCCGGGGCGGTGCGCCGTGGACGCGTGGGGCCTGGAGTCCCCGCAGTCCCATCCCCGTGGAGTTCCACACCATGAAGAACAAGCTGCTGTCCGCCGTGTTGCTGTCCGCCTCGCTCCTCGTCTGCGCGTGTGGCGACGACGCCGTTGAAGCCTCGGGTGACGAAGAAGGCTGCGAGCACCTGCAGGAAGGCCCCGCCGTCAACGTCACCGCGGTCGCCTCCGGTGCGGGGCCCGCCGTGAGCAACAACCACACGCGCTACGACATCGCGCTGGTGGACGTGGCGGGAGGCAAGGGCGGCGCGGTGTCCTTCGCCGTCTCCGAGGCCACCGACTACGTCCTCTTCACCAGCGCCACGGTGCCGGTGAAGGTCACCAACGGCAGTGGCACGACGGTGGAGTTCGAGGAGAGCGCCACCAGCTCCGAGCTCTGCACCGAAATCCAGGGCCGACACGTCGTGCCCCTCACGGTGGGCACGCACACGCTCACCTTCGGGCCCTCGACGCTGTCCTCGGTGTCGCTCGTCATCGAGGAGTCGGGCGAGCACGACCACGACCACGAGTAACCGCCGTTTCCATCCCGAGGCGCCCCATGTCCCAGCCGCATGCCGTCCCTGCTGTCGCTCTGCTTCCCTGTGACGTCCGCCGTGACGGCGACCGTCTGTTCGACGTGGCCATGTGGTGCCTGGGCCAGGACGTGCGTTGCCCGGACGGCAACGTGCTGCTGCGGCACGGGCTGGTGCGTGAAGCGCGTCCGCCGGGCGTGGAGGGACAGAGCGCGTACCAGGGGCGGCTCTTGGACGGGGGGCGCCTCACGCTGTGGGGCTTCGGCGCGCTGTGTGAGTCGTGCGGCGGCGCCATCTTCGTGCCGCGCGATGGCTTCATGCCCCGGTGGGTGGAGGACGCGCGCGGCCCGGCCTTCCGGGTGGAGGACGTGGGCGTCCGTCGCGACGTGGCCACCGGGCAGGAGCG
>SECN01000189.1 GCA_004173515.1 Myxococcaceae bacterium
CTGGCGCGACATGCTGGGCAAGGAGGAGGAGACCGGCGCGGTTCTGGAGGTGCTCGGCCGCAAGATCGCCTTCCCTCACGCGGCCGGCGGCTTGCTGCGGGCGAGCTTCGCCAGCCTCTGCGAGGTGGCGCTGGGGCCGAACGACTACGTCGCGCTGGCCGAGCGCTTTCACACGGTCTTCCTCGCCGATGTGCCGCGTCTGACGCCGGCCAACCGGGAGGCCGCAACGGCCCGGACCTCCGGGGAGGGGTCTCTCTCGCGGGCCAGCTCCAGCAGCAGCACGCCCACGGGCTTCGGCAGCTTCG
Organism: Myxococcaceae bacterium; assembly: GCA_004173515.1. GTDB lineage: Bacteria > Myxococcota > Myxococcia > Myxococcales > Myxococcaceae > Corallococcus. Next base: position 306 of record SECN01000189.1, read on the forward strand.
CGTTCGTCGCCTGGAGGGCCTGGGTGCGCTCCTTCACGCCCTGGGACAGGCGCTCCGCCACCTGCTGATCCGCGCAGGTGCGCACACCCGGGTGCTGCTGGCGCAGGATCAGCTCCGCGTCCGCGAGCTTCGCCTCGGACAGGCGCACCGCGTCCTGGGCGGCGCGCTCGAAGGTGGCCAGGTCCTCCGGGAACTCCGTCTTCACCGAGCGGGCGCGGGTGATGGCCTGGGCCGCGAACCGGGCATCCACCACCGCGGCGCACAACTGGCGGGCGGCGGCGAGCGGCACCCCACCCTCCCCCGACACCGCCTCGTCCCGTGCGGTCGTCTGGGCCCACACCGAGAGCTGCCGGGCCGCCACCGCCGCGGAGAAGGCCTGATGGCGCTGCTCGCGCAGGTGCACCCAGCGCCAGAGCACCACCGGATCCGTGCCGCCCGTCTCATGGACGCGCTGGTACTGGCTGGCGGCCTGCTCCAGTTGGCCGCTCAGGTCCAGGAGCACCGCGACGGTGAGGTACAGCTCCGGGCTGCTGGCGCGCTCGCGCAGGGACTCCAGCCGGACGGCGACCTCGTAGCCGGCCACGGGGGCGGGCAGCGCGGCGAGCACCGTGCGCAGCGACTCCATGGCGTTCTGGCGGATCAGCGGGTTGCGCGCCGTGCGCAGCGCCTCCAGGAGCGGATCCACCACGCGCACCGACACGTGCTGCCCCAATTCCTCGGCCGCCTGCCAGCGATCCAACGGATCCGGAGCGACCAGGGCGCGCTTCAGGTCCTCCAGGTCGCGCAGGTAGTGGCCGGCCTGCATCGCGCGGGCGGCGGGCTCCGTGCGGGCCAGGGCCCCCTGTTCGGCGCGGGCGCGGGCGAGGCGCTCCGGGAAGGCCTTCAGCTTCGGGCCCAGCGGGTGGACCTTCACCTTGGCCTCGGCCTCGTCCACGAGCCCGGAGACGAGCAGGCCCTCCACTTCCAGCTCCAGCAGCCGGACGCGGGCCTCCTCGCGGTGCACGCCCGAGGTGAAGTCGCGCAGGTAGGCGAAGAGCTTCCCGGCGTCGGTGGCCTGGAGGTAGCTCTCGTCGTCCAGCTTCCGCTCCAGCTCGTCGCGTCGCAGGCCCTCCGACTCCCCCTTCAGGAGGGTCACCATGCGCGCCAGGTCGGTCGTGGTGCGCACCTCGCGCGACTCGGCCGCCTGCAACATCGCCTTGGCCTCGTCCTTGTGGGTGCCGTCGGGGTGCTCCGCGAGGAACTGCCGCCACCCGGCCTCGGTGTCCGCCTGCTTCGCCGCGTTGTAGCGCAGGCCCTCCAGCAGGGACTTCACCACCCGCGTCTGCGGCGCGCCCGGGTATGTCTCCAGGAAGCGCTTGTAGGCGATGACCGAGTGCAGGCGCTTCGCCTCGTCGAACTCCAGCCCCTCGATGCGGCCCTGGGCCGTCGTCGCCTCCGGATCCTCCGGGTACTCGCGCAGGAAGTCGCGGTAGGCCTGGACGGTGTCCTGTTCGCTGGCGCGCTCGAAGGACGTGTGCGAGCAACCGGTGGCCAGCAGCAGCAGGGCGAGGGCGCGGCGGAAGGTGGGCATGCTCCTCCAGCAATACCCCACCCGCCCCCCGGCGAAAACCCGAGCCGTCCCGCCCGGTTGCCTGGGTGGTTTTTTTGACCACACGGGTCTCCAGGGGGAGCCTGTGCCCCAGGACGCTACAGGGAGAGGTGGCCATGAAGCTGGGCACATGGATGGCGATGCTGGCGATGACGACGGGCTGCGCGACCGGCTCCCCCACGGGCGGCTGGGTGGCCTCCGAGTCGGTGCGCTACCACTCCGCCTCGCCGCCGGCCTTCCCCCGTGCCTCGCTGTCCGCGTCGGTGACGCCGCGTGACGCGTCCACCGAGCGCTCCGCGAAGGCCCGTGCGGGCACCGGGACGAAGGGCGGCGCGGTGGCGAAGGCTCCCAAGGCCAGGGCGCGCCCCGCCGCCACGCCCGCGAAGAAGACCGCCACGAGCCCGGCGCCGGGTGCCAATCCCCGCGAGCGCGTGCTCGCCACGGCGCGCGCGCTGGTGGGCGAGTCGTCGGTCCAGGTGAATGGCCGGCGCTACCCGGCGGACTGCACGGCGCTCATCGAGGCGACGTATGCGCAGGCGGGGCTGACGTTCCGGGGAACGATCAAGCCCGGGGACAACGGCGTCACCGCGCTCTACCGCTATGCCCGCGCGAACGGCCGCGTGTACACGGAAGGCCGCCCCGTGCCGGGGGACCTGGTGTTCTTCCGCGAGACGTATGATCAGAACCGCGACGGGCGCCGCAACGACGGGCTCACGCACGTGGGCCTCGTGGACGGGGTGGACTCGGATGGCACTGTCACCGTCATCCACCGCGTGCGGCGCGGCGTCGTGCGCTACCGGATGAACCTGGCGCGCCCCCACCTGCCCCGCGACCCGAAGACGGGCGAGGTGCTCAACGACATGCTGCGAAACCCCGGCCCCGGACAGACGCACGTCCTCACCGGCCAGCTCTTCGCCGCGTTCGGCAGCGTGCTGCCCGCCGGCTCCGCGAAGCCCGTGGCGGTGGCGGCCCGGTAGGCCGCCTGCCCCTTCTCACGAAGAAAGCCCGTCGGTCACGACCGGGGCGCTTCCGGAACCAGCCGGAGCGCCGCCAGGGAGACCGACGGGCCTGCACTGCGTTTCTCGATGAATCCGACGGCCTGTCGGTCGCGTCCCGCGCACTTCCGGAACCAGCCGGAGCACAGCGAAAGGGACCGACGGGCCTGCACTGCCTTCTTCAAGAAATCCGATGACTACGTGGAGGTCGGCACCCGGGCGGTGCGGTCCCACGCGGCGCGCTGCGAGTTGCGCAGGAAGCGCCAGAAGCCCACGGCGATCGCCATGTTCATGGTGACGAAGTAGTAGGCCACGGACGACACGCGCTTCGCGATGCCACTCTTGAACACCGCCGACTTCCCCAGGAACGCCAGCGCGTAGAACAGCGTCTGGCCCAGCAGCGTCACCTGGTAGAACGTGCTGTCGAGCAGGAACAGGTTCGCCAGCAGCGCGGCGACCATCAGCGCCGGAGCGCACCAGCGCAAGAGCTTGTGCGACCAGAACGCGAACGCGGGGAAGCCCGCGGTGGGCAGCAGCAGGCCGGGCACCAGCTTCAGGCTCTGGAAGTTGCCCGCCGCGATGCGAGCGCGCCGGCCGAACTCCTTGCCGTAGTCCTCCGTCGTCTCCTCGTGGGCGACGGCGTTCTCCTCGTAGTTGACCTTGTAGCCGGCCTCCATGATGCGCAGCGGGATCACGAAGTCATCCACGATGGTGGACGCGGGCAGCTGGGTGTAGAGCGAGCGGCGGATGGCGTACAGGCCGCCGTTGGCCCCCACCACCGCGCCCCGCTTGCCCTCGTACATCTTGATGAGGGACTCGTAGCTCCAGTAGGCGCTCTCCTCGTAGTCCTGCTTCGTGGGGTTGTAGAGGCGCAGCTTGCCGCAGACGGCGCCGACCTCCGGATCCTCGAAGTGGCGCACCAGCTTCCGCACCGCGTCCGCGTCGATCATCGTGTTCGCATCCGACAGGAGCACGATGTCGCCATGGGCCGCGGGGATGCAGCGGTTGAGCACCGTCGTCTTGCCGGCGCGGGCCGCGGGCGACAGCCGCACGCGCGGATCCGTGCACCGCTGCACGAGCCCGTCCGTACCGTCCGACGAACCATCCGAACCGATGAGCACCTCGAAGCGGTCGGCCGGGTAGTCCAGGGCCAGACTGTTCTGGAGCTTCTGCTCGATGCAGCCCGCCTCGTTGTAGGCGGCCACCACCAGGCTCACCGACGGCAGGGGCCCGGCGGGAACGCTCGCCCGGGCGCCGTCTCCGGAACGCATCCGCCGCGCGTTCTGGAACACCTGCGCCATGCCCTCCAGGGCGAACAGGCTCAGGGGATAGAGAAAATACGTGTGCACGAGTGCAAGCGCCGCGCACCAGAAGAAGACCTCCGCCATCGACCTACCCTCCGAACCCGAGTCCTCGACGAGCGTGGACTAAGCAAGGCCCGTGCCCTGCCGCTCAACGGGCATCCGGAGCGGAAGGGCCTGCCCTCCCCGAGGTAGGACTGGAGTTTCTCCAGGGTCGCCGGGGAGGTGATCCGGTCAACGCTTCAGGGCTCGGGCTCCGTGTCGGAGTCCGACGTGGGCTCCGGCGGCGGCTCCGAAGTCGGCGCGGAGGTGGGCTCCGAGTCCGGCTCCGAGGCGGGAAGCTGCGCGAGCATGCGCCGGGCCAGCTCGTGCTTGCCGTTGAGGGCCACGGTCTCATCCAGCAGCGTCCGGGCGGTCGCGGGGTCACCCTGGCGGAGGGCCAGGCGCGCGCCCAGGACGTAGGCGCGCATGAGGGTGCGGTCCTGCGAGCGCAGCCCCTCCAACTCCTTCGAGACCGTCTGGAGGGTGACCGCGGGAGAGCCCGAGCTGAGGGCGTACTCGGCATGGGCGAGCAGGCTCCAGACGGCGGTGCTCTCCGCCTGGCGCAGCCGTTGCGCGAGCGCCAGCGCATCGGGAGCATTCGTCACCGCGGCATAGAGGGCCTGGGCCTTCAGGCGCGCGGCCACCGTCGCGGCGGGCTCCACTTCGGGGGCGGCGCGCACGGGGACCATCTGGGCGTCGAGCTTCGTGCGGCGCGCGGCGATGGCCTCGCTCAGCGGCGCCTGTTCGCGCCCGAGCTCCTGCATCTGGGCACGCAGCGCATTCGCGCGGTTCTCCCAGTCCGCTGGCGTCTTGGCGGCGTTGACCTCGTCGAGCTGCCTCTGGAGCTGCTCGGACTGGCGCTGCAAACGGTCGAAGTCCGCGTTCAGGTCGGCCAGTTGGAGGGTGAGGGCCACGGCCAGCTCGGCCTGGACCTCGGCGTACTTCGGGTGGGTCGTGGCCAGGGCCTGGAGGCGCTGGAGGGCTTCCTCGCGGGAGGCCCCATCGTCGCGGCGCAGGAGCGCCACCGCGCCGTCCTTCTCTTCCACCGCCGCCGCGGGCATGGCGGTGTTGCGGTCGCGGAAGGCGGGATACGCCAGATACCCGGCGAGCCCGATGCCCGCGAGCACCGCGAGCACCAGGAGCGCGCGGATCAGCGTGGAGGAGGAGCCCTCTCCGGGCCCGTACTCGATCACCACCGGTTCGGACTGGGAAGCCCCGAGCAGCTCCGGAGGCAGGGTCGACCCGGTCTTGCGCGCCGGAAGGGGCCGCTCCAGTCCGCCGCCCAGCAACGACTCACCCGACGCGGCGGGACGCGACGGCACGGTGCGAGCGAACGGCGACTCATCGTCGGGCAACGTGACGCTCGCTGTCGGAGCGGAGGTCGCCCACGGCACGTTGTCATGGCCCTCCGGAACGAGCTTGGGCCGGGAACCCGAGCTGCCTCCCGACCAGGGCTGCTCCTGTGATTCCCCCGAGGGCGAGATGTCACCAAACGGCCGGGGCGCGGCGCGGGCAGAAGCCGGCGCCTGCGTGCCGGACACCGCGCCGAACGCCCGCGTGGCTCCGCCTGTTTCGGAACCTGGAGGCGGGCCCGAGGAATCCGGGACCGCACCGAAGGCCCGGGTGGATCCGCTGACTTCGTACGTCCCCGAGGATGAACCCGGAGGACCCGGCACCGCGCCGAACGCACGGGTGGATCCGCCTGGCTCGGCCGACGGTGAAGTCGCGAGGCCCGGCACCGCGCCGAACGCCCGCGTCGCACCCGAGGCGGCATCAAACGCGCCGGAAGACGACGGGCTCGGCACCGCGCCGAACGCACGGGTGGATCCACTGGCCGCTTCGAACGAACCCGAAGCTGAAGGGCTCGGCACCGCGCCGAAGGCTCGCGTGGCTCCGCTGGCGGATTCGCCCGCGCCCGAAGGACCCGACACCGCGCCGAACGCACGGGTGGCGCCCATCGGCTCGGTCGAAGGCGAAGCGGCGGGGCCCGAAAGCGCGCCAGAGGCCCGCGTCGATGCTCCTCCCGGCTCCGAAAGACTGAACGTCCCGGACGGAGAAGCGGGGACGGCACCGAACGCCCGCGTCGCACCCACCGCGCCCTGAGGCTGCGAACCCATCCCCGCAGGACCCGGAGGCACGCCACCGGAAGGCCCTGGCCCCCCTGCCCCACCGGACGCCGGACCCACGGCCCCGAAGGCCCGCGTGTGGCCCATCGCCTGGGGAGGATGCACCCCGGACGTCGTGGTGCTCACCGGAGGCCGGGCCGCGCCCGCGACCGGCGCGATGGAAGGCGGAGGCGGAATCACACCGGACGAGGTCAGCGGTCCGGAAGTCGGCGTCGGCTGAGGGACGAACGAGCCGGTGGAGGTCGTCTGTCCCGCGAACAACTGCGTGGACTTCAGGCCGGCCGAGTCACCGCCAAAAATCTGGGTGGAGGACTGAGCACCCGTGCGGTCCACGCCGCCGGCGGGCGGAGGCTTCGGCGCGGGCGGAGCGGCCCCCTGGGGCGAAGCCATGAAGACGTGACCACATCGCGTGCACTGCACCGAAGCGCCGCCGGGCGGCAGGAGTCGGGCATCCAGCACGTACTGCATCGAGCATTGCGGGCAGGAGATCTGCACCGGCTGTGCTTACCACACGCTCCCAGTGGCCGCCGCCGACTCCAGCACCGCGGCTGCCCGGAGGGTCTCCAACTTGGCGGCGCCCACGCCCGGCACCGCATCCACGTCGTCCCAGCTCGTGAACCGCCCCTGTTCCTCGCGAGCCGTCACCAGCCGCCGGGCGAGGTCACGCCCCACCCCGGGCAGCAGGGCCAGCTCCGCTTCGGACGCGGAGTTCAGGTCCAGCTTGAGCCCCAGCGCGAGCGCCCGGGCCCCCGTGGGCACGGTCCCCGGCCCGCAGGTGGCGAGGCCGGCCGCATCCAACCGCACGGCCTCCGGAGGGCAGTCGAGCGAGGGCTTCGCATCCGGCCAGCGCGCCCGGGCGACGAAGCCCAGGGCGAGCAGGCCCAGCGACACCGCCGCGAGCGCGGACGTCCGCCCGAACCGCCTCAGGCCTTCTGCCCCTGGAGGGCGTCGCCTTCGGACACGGTGGGGTGGTCCTTCACGGCGGGCGGCGCATCCAGCCCGAAGGCGGTGTGCAGCGCGCGCACGGCGAGTTCCGTGTACTTCGTGTGGATGACACACGAGGTCTTGATCTCGGAGGTGGAGATGAGCTGGATGTTGATGCCCTCCTGGGAGAGCGTCTGGAACATCCGGGCCGCGACGCCCGAGTGGTTGCGCATGCCCACGCCAACGATGGACACCTTGGCGATGGTGTCGTCCACCTCGACGCCGGTGGCGCCCACTTCCTGGGCCGCGAGCTTCACGACCTCATGGGCCTTGGCGAAGTCGGACTTGGCCACGGTGAAGGTGACGTCGGTGCGGCCGTCGCGCGACAGGTTCTGCACGATGAGGTCCACCACGATGTGCTTCGCGTCGAGCGCCCCGAAGAGCTTCGCCGCGGCGCCCGGCTGATCCGGCACGCCCACCACGGTGATCTTCGCCTCGTTCCTGTCGTAGGCGACACCTCGAACCAGCACGTCCTCCATGGATGCGTCCTCCTCGCAGACGAGCGTGCCGGGATCCTCGGTGAAGGAAGACTTCACCCAGAGGGGCACCTTGTACTTCATGGCGAATTCGACCGAGCGGATCTGCAACACCTTGGCGCCCAGGCTCGCCAGCTCCAGCATCTCTTCGTACGTGATGCGGTCCAGCTTGCGAGCCGCCGGGCAGACATTGGGGTCGGTGGTGTAGACCCCGTCGACGTCCGTGTAGATCTCACACGCATCCGCGTTGAGCGCCGCGGCCAGCGCGACGCCCGTGGTGTCGGAGCCGCCGCGCCCCAGCGTGGTGACGCTGCCCGTCTCGTCCACGCCCTGGAAGCCGGCGACGACGACAATCTGTTTCTTCGCGAGCGCGGCGCGAATGGGCTGAGCATCGATGCTCTTGATGCGGGCCTTGGAGAAGGTGCTGTCGGTGACGATGCGCACCTGGTGGCCGAGGAAGCTCACGGCCTCCCCGCCCTGCGCCTGGATGGCGAGCGCCACGAGGCCGATGGAGACCTGTTCGCCGGTGGCGACGACGACGTCCTGTTCGCGCTCGTTCGGCCGGTCGGTGATTTGAGCGACGAGTTTGAGCAGGCGGTTCGTCTCGCCGGACATGGCGGAGACGACGACGACGACGTCATGGCCTGCCTTCTGGGCGGCGAGGCAGCGTCGGGCCACGTTCTTCATGCGCTCGGTGTCACCCACCGAGGTGCCGCCGTACTTCTGGACGATAAGGGCCAAGGGGCTCACGACCTCCCTGCACGGACGGGCGCAGGCTATATGGGCCTCGGGCCCTGGGTGTAAAGGGCCTCTGCCACCTTGCCGCGTTTCCGCTAGCGTTCCTGGCGAAACCGACTTCAAGCCGCCACTCCGGAGCACCCTGACATGTCCCGCCCCCGCCTCCTCATCGATGGTGACACCCTGAAGCTGGAGGAGATCCTCCAGGTCTCCCGCCACGAAGTCACCGTCGAGCTGTCGCCCGAAGCCGCGAAGCGGGTGCAGGCCTCGCGAACCCTGGTGGACCGGGTGGCCGCCGGCGACACGCCGTCCTACGGCATCAACACGGGGTTCGGCACGCTGGCGGAGGTGCGCATTGACCGGAAGGACCTGCGCGACCTGCAGCGAAACCTCATCCTGTCGCACGCGTGCGGCGTGGGTCATCCGCTGCCGCTGCCGGAGGCCCGGGTGCTGCTGCTGCTCCGGTGCAACGTGCTGGCGAAGGGCTTCTCCGGCATCCGGATGGAGACGCTGGGTCTGGCCATCGACATGTTGAACCGGGACGTGGTGCCGGTGGTCCCCGAGCGCGGCAGCGTGGGCGCGTCCGGAGACCTGGCCCCGCTGGCGCATCTGGCGTTGGTGTTGATTGGCGAGGGTGAGGCGTTCTTCGAGGGCGTGCGGATGCCGTCGAAGCAGGCGTTGGAGAAGGCGGGCCTGAAGCCGGTGGTGTTGGAGGCGAAGGAAGGCCTGACGCTGATCAATGGCACGCAGGCGATGTGCGCGGTCGGCACGCTCTTGCAGTTGCGAGCCGAGATGCTCGCGGACGTGGCGGACATCGCGGGAGCGATGACGGTGGAGGGCCTGCTGGGAAGCCACAAGCCGTTCCTGCCGGAGATCCACGCGGTGCGTCCGCACGCGGGCCAGAAGGCGGTGGCGGACCACCTGCGCCGGATCCTCAAGGGCAGCGAGCTGGTGGAGACGCACGTCAACTGCAGCAAGGTGCAGGACCCCTACAGCCTCCGGTGCATCCCGCAGGTGCACGGCTCGGCGCGCGAGGGCATCGCCTTCGCACGTCGCATTTTGGAGGTGGAGGTGAATAGCGGGACGGACAACCCGCTGGTGTTCGCGGACACGGAGAACATCATCTCCGGAGGCAACTTCCACGGGCAGCCCATCTCCCTGGCGATGGACGTGGTGGCCATGGCGCTCACGCAGCTCTCCAGCATCAGCGAGCGGCGCGTGGAGCAGATGGTGAACCCTTCCCTGTCGGGCCTGCCCGCGTTCCTGGCGAAGAACAGTGGGCTCAATTCAGGGTTCATGATCGCCCAGGTGACAGCGGCGGCACTGGTGGCCGAGTCGAGAATCCTGAGCCACCCCGCGTCCGTGGATTCGATTCCGTCCTCCGCGGGCCGTGAGGACCATGTGTCCATGGGCATGACGGCCGCGCTCAAGGGGCGCCAGGTGTCGGAGTTCACGCGCTCGTGTCTGGCGATCGAGGTGCTGGTCGCGGCGCAGGCGCTGGACTTCCGTCAGCCTGTGAAGCCCGGCAAGGGCGTGCTGGCAGCGTATGAGCTGGTGCGCAGCAAGGTTCCGCACATGGACCGGGACCGTGAGCTGCATCACGACATCACGACGGTCACGGCGCTGGTGGAGTCCGGGGCACTGCGCGAAGCTGCGCGGTCCGCCACTGAATAGCGCTGCAACCAGCCAATCCCTCTATAGTGGCGCCTCCCCAAGCGAACCAAAGCCGTTCTTGGAGAACAGCTATACGCCTCGCACCCCTCCCCTGCCAATCAGGGGAGGTCACATCTCAACACGACAAAGTTCCCATCAATACAGCCCCCACACGACACCCAAAAGCCAACCCCCAAGACCACACTTGACGCGATAGCCGAGAACCCAATGCTCCCCTTCATTATCGGCGCTGCAGCAGCCGGAGGGCTTTATCTCCTCCTCCGCAATGAGCATCCCAAAGCATTTATTAGTTTCGCAGTCGAGGACGACTGGTACCGAACCTGCCTCGTCGGACAAGCCAAGAACGAGAAGGTACGCTTTAAAATCAACGACAAGTCGCTCCACGAACCTTTTGACGAACGATGGAAAACCCAAGCTCGAGAGATCATCAAGAATTGCGATCTGATGATTGTCATGATCGGCAAGTCCACATACAAGGCCGACGGCGTTCTCTGGGAAATAAAAGCAGGACTAGAAGAAGACATTCCCATCTTCGGAATACACATCAACAAAAGCCCACCCAGTCGAGTCCCTCAAATCATGAGAGAAAACAAAATAAAAGCGCTTCGATGGGAGCACTCCTTGATACACCGAGAAATCCAGGCCGCGATGAAAATCCGAACCCGCACATAAATCAACCTCAGCCAAATCAAACCCCCAACTCGTTGGCGCACAATGAAGACAGGAAAGCTATGAGGATTGGCGTTACCGGTCATCAGTACCGACCAGGCATCGACTGGCCATGGATTACAGCCGAAATTAATAACATACTAGTGCAAGAGCCAGCACCGCTCGTGGGACTTAGCTCACTCGCCATTGGCACAGATCAACTTTTCGCACGTCTACTGCTCTCTCAAGGCGCAAAACTCATTTCAATTATACCGCTAGACAATTACGACCGCTATTTCAGCACAGCGGCAGACCTTGCAGTTTTCCATGAATTGCTCACCAACAGCGAAGTCATCAGACTTGCTCGTTCAGCATCAGACGAAGATGCCTTTTTCAAGGCCGGTCGCAAGATTGTTGATAGCTGCGACCTCCTTATTGCCGTTTGGGATGGAAAGCCTGCCGAAGGACTTGGCGGCACGGCAGACGTCGTGAATTACGCTCACCAAATCGGTCGCCCCGTCGTCCACATCGATCCATTTCTAAAAACAGTCAATCACTCATAGCTAAACCAAAAAACTCCTCACCAGGACTCGGTCCCAGATAATCATCATCAAGATCGCGACAGACCAGTTCGAGAGACTACTCTTCGAAACAGAATTCAGTTGGCATCAATACATTTACCGACTCCCAGCACGTACGACTCCGTCACAGGTTGGCAACCTCTTAGAAATGTCCCAACAGAGGCGACGCAGAATCATCACACGTCTGCAGAGGACGAGGAATCCGATGTGGACGTCACCCCCACGCTAATTAAGGACCCAGCGTCGGCGCGGCTGGCTCGTCTCAGGTAAACCGTCCGACCAACGACGTGCCATGAGGGATTGCTGACGTAGCGGGGCGCAGCAAACGCATCTGGGAATGTCGAAGCAGATGGAGAAGCCGGCGGCACAGCGCGGCGCCGGGGAAGTAATACAGCGTTCACGCTTTCTGCGTCGGTGCGCGTGGCGCTTGCCACGGATCCGATGGACATGCGCAATCCATGGACGGGTTCATGGCTGTAACGGGCCGGGGTAATGGATCGCAGCCGGTTCGGCCAAGCTGTTCGTAGTCGGGTCGGCCAAGCGGATCGCCCCCGGGTCGGCCAAGCGGATCGCGCGCCGGAGAAGTGGGTGCGGTGGTCGGCTCAGGGTGGAGGCCGTCAGAAGAAACGTGGCCAGTGGGTGGGCTGAGAGCCGTAACCGTCCGGCCAATGACGTGCTGCGGGCCATTGCCGGGACAGCAGGGCGCGGCGGACGCTTCTGCGTATGTCGAAGCAGGTGGAGAAGCCGGAGTGGGCGCGCGTCGCGGAAGCAT
>SECN01000683.1 GCA_004173515.1 Myxococcaceae bacterium
CTGGTGATGATGTTCTTCTTCGCCGCGTTGCCCACCAGCACGGACCCTTCCTCCAGGAAGGACACGCACGAGGCATGCGTCGTCTCGCCCCACTCGTTGGGGATGACCGTGGGCTGGCCTTCGTGGACGACGGACACGCACGAATACGACGTGCCCAGGTCGATGCCGATTGCGATGTCGTCCGCCATTCCGTCTCCGGTGAAGACCTGCACCCCGGTCCCTCTGGGGGGGAGCTGCCGAGAAGCGGCCCGAGGTTAGGCCCCACGGTGTGACGTGTCAATTCAGTGGAAGGCCAAACGCCAGCCATTTCAAGGGCTTAGCGCCAGAGCAGGGGAGCAGGGGGGCGTCGCTGAATCGCACACGCCACGGCCTTATCCCTTGGGAACAAGGGGGGTAGCGCGCATGTCCGCGATTCTCGCCGCGTTGTCGTCGGATCCCAATCTCCTGCGGTGCGAGCTGCACCGCCTCACCCACCAGGTGGTCCTGCGTCCGGACGCCCTGGCCAATGCCCTGGGCGTGGGCTCCTATGCCCAGGACGAAGTGCTGCTGCGCCGGCTGGCCCCGGGCACGGACGTCACCCTGGACGACCTGGGGCCTCCACATGAATCGGAGGCGGTGCTCTTCCACGCGGGCCGCCTGCCGCCGGGCCTGTCGCCCGAGGAGAACACCCAGCCCTTCCGGGCCCGCCACTGGCTGTTCGCCCACCAGGAGCCATTGCCGGGCTTCAAGCCCCTGCGCGCTCCGTTGCTCGCGCGCGTGCCGGAGCACCTCCAGCGGCAGGTGAAGGGCGCCACCGACAGTGAGGTGCTCTTCGCCCTGTTCCTCACGCGCCTGCGCGACGTGGGCCGCACGGATGATCCGCGCCTGGATCCGCTCGTCGCGGGCCGCCTGTTGCGCGACACGGTGCGCGAGGTGGAGGCCGCGCTCGTGGAGGCGGGGCAGGTGCGCACGCCCCCGCTGAACCTCGTGGCCACCAATGGCACGGTGCTGCTGGCCACGCGCTGTGGCGAATCCCCGCTGTACTACACGCGCCTGGAAGGCAGCGCGGAGTGCGAACGCTGCGGCGTGGATGCTGACACCCCGGAGACGCAGCCCGCGGTGGGCGCGCACCGCCGCCGACGCACGGTGGTGGTGGCCAGCCACGTCACCCGCACGCAGGGCTGGGTGGAGCTGTTGCCCGGGACGACGCTGGTGGTGGGGACGGACCTCCAGGTCCAGCACCTGCCGCCGCTGTAAATATTTAGGCTAGAGCGGAATTCGGTGCCTGGGTTTCTGCCAATGTCTCTCTGTTGTGTCGTTCTTCCACTGTATTGAGGGTTTGTTGGTAATGATGTCCATTGTTAGGTTCTTTTTGAATCCATCCATGTGCTCAACGCAAGAGATTACTCTCTGGTCTTGGTCGCCCCGGGTGCAGCGAGGTAACCATCGGCCAAGGTAGGTCCCCAGCGTGATCAGGCGACGACGTTGCGCAAGCGGTCGTTGGATGGTGCTGATTGGGCCTGTGCGATAGTGTTCTGCATCAACCACGTAGATGTTCTCGTGCGTATAGAATATGGCGACTGCTTCGTTTGTTTGCGCAAGCATGCTGCTGGATTGCTCTTGAAGACGCCTAGCCTCTTCGAAACGCATTGAGTGGTCTCGAGTTGGGCGGTTATCTTTAAGTAGCTTTGCTTGGAACAAGGCGGCTTTCTGGTGTAGGCCATCCTTGTTCCGGACCCTGACAAGGAAACCCCCATCGGCTCCTGCATGGGGTTCTTCCGAGTGCTTGTTCAGTTGGCGGTAGTTGAAGGCAACACTGAGTCCAGGGGATTTGAACGACTGCTGCATCAATGCGTGCCCAAGGACAGGGGTTAGTCCTTCTTCAGTTCCGTGGTTGGGAAGTTCTGCTAGGACCGCTTTGACTGCTCTGTCTATGCTGTTTGCTATTGTGCGCTGTGTTTCTTCGTTGATTAAGTACTTCATCGAGCCATCTTTCGTTTTATGGGGCTGCATGAAGTGTGTGCTGGGTTACTTTGGGCGGGAGTCTCGGTTGTCGGGACGAGCAACTCTCGGCCGGCGACTATTGCTTGTCGGATAGGTCTAGAAAAAGACTTGAGTCGAGTTCTCGAATCAAGTGGTTGTGGTTCAAGGCGCTCCGAAGAAGGAGACCTCCAGGAAGCGCACGTAGAGGTTGCATGCGGCGTGGAAGAGGGCGCAGCCGACGATGGTGCCGGTGCGCTCGCGCATCCAGCCGAAGAGCAGGGCGGGGAAGAACACCGCCAGCCGCCACGTCTGGAAGATGGCCAGGTGGCCCAGCGCGAAGAGCAGCGCCGTCACCCAGAAGGCCTTGCCCAGCCGGCCGCCCAGCACCACGCGGCCCTGGGGCCAGGCGTCGCGCAGGCGGGCCTGCACGTAGCCCCGGTAGAAGAACTCCTCCGGCAGGGCCACGACGAAGAGCTGATCGATGATCCACTCGCCGAAGCGCGGGGGCAGGCGCGGCTGGAAGTGGCCCTCACCGATGATGGGCGTCAGGTGCCGGGCCAGCTCCGGCGGCAGGTGCGGCACCACCTGCACGAAGCCGGCGAAGCCCGCGAAGAACAGCGGCCCCACGATGAGCGACAGGAGGACGAACAGCCGCACGTCCTGCTTCCACGCGCGCAGGCTGAGGCCGTAGTCGCGGTAGTCCTCGTCGCGCCAGCGCATGGGGATGAGCGGCAGGTAGAGGAAGCCCACCGTGGCCACCAGCTTGGGCACGCT
>SECN01000190.1 GCA_004173515.1 Myxococcaceae bacterium
AAGGCGGTGCCGACCTTGAAGGGCGAGCGCGGTTCGATTTCGCGCAGGTCCGCCTCCACGCCCAGCTCCTCCAGCCGGTTGCGCGCGAGCGCCAGCGTGAAGCGCGTGCCGTAGACGGGCACGGGCAGCTCGTCGAGCAGGTAGGGAAGCGCGCCGATGTGGTCTTCGTGCCCGTGCGTCAGCACCACGCCCTTGAACTGCGCGGCGTTGCGCTTCAGGTGGGTGAAGTCCGGGACGATGATGTCCACGCCGGGCATTCCCGCCGAGGGGAACATCAGTCCGGCATCGATGAGCAGCAGCTCCCCACGGCAGGCGAGCACCATGGCGTTGAGGCCGATTTCGCCGAGGCCGCCCAGAGGTATGACGTGGAGCATGTGCCGGCAGTCTAAGGACTTGCACCCCCTGGCGCGTGGGAATCCGCACCCCCCTCCCGTTTCCCTCCACCGGCCGCCTGCTTGACGGCGTCCAACTAAAGGCTTAGTTGTATTGGAACTAAGTCCTTAGTTCGTCGCCGGGGAAAGGTCGCCGCCGTGTCCAGGTCGCCATCCGTGGAGGAGCCCCGGCCGCTGACGCCGGTGGAGCTGGAGTTGATGCAGCTCGTGTGGAAGCAGGGCGAGGTGAGCGTGGCGGACGTGCTCGCGGCGCTGCCGCCGGAGCGCAAGCTGGCCTACACGTCGGTGTCCACGGTGCTGCGCATCCTGGAGCAGAAGGGCGTGGTGCACAGCCGCAAGGAAGGGCGCGGGCACCTGTATTCGGCGCGGCTGTCGCGCGAGGCGTACGAGGCCCAGAGCGTGCGGCACCTGGTGGCGACGGTGTTCGACGGCACCCCGTCGTCGCTGGTGGCGCGGCTGGTGGAGGCGGTGCCGCTGTCGGCGGAGGAGGTGGAGCAGATCCGCAAGCTGCTGGGCCGCAAGGGGGGCCGGTGATGGGGCCCTTCGCTCGGGAGGTGCTGGCCGCGTACCTCACGGCGGCGGCCTTGGTGGCGGTGGGCTTCGGATTGTTGCGGGCCGCGCTGTGGCTGGGGATGGCGCGCAGGCTGAGCGCGCGACAGACGCTGCGCGTGGGGCGGATGACCGTGGGGCTGGCGGTGCTGTTGCCCTTCGGGGCGCTCGGGGTGCGCGAGCTGTTGCCGGTAGCGCCGCTCTTCACGTTCGAGCGCTCGTTGGTGCGCTACACCGCGCCTTCGGAGCCGCCGACGTCGCGGGCCTCGCGGGGCGCCGCGTCGGAGTCGCCTGCTCCGGGACGCGGAGTTCCTGTCGCCGCGCCCCTGGGCCTGCTGGGCTTGGGGATGTCCGCGGTCCTGGCGTGGGAGCTGCGGCGGTACGCTCGCCTGCGGCGGGGACTCGAAGCGCTGCCGTTGCTTCGCCGCGTGGGCCGGGTGCGCGTGGTGGTGGGGGAGGGGGGCGCGTTCTCGGTGTGGTTCCCGGGCCGGGGCGCGTGGGTGGTGGTGCCTTGCGTGCTGCTGGAGGACGCGGAGGCGTTCCGGCTCACGGTGCGCCATGAGCTGCAACACCACCGGCAGCGCGACACGGTGTTCGCGTACGCGCGGCTTTGTTTCGACAGTGCCTTCTTCTGGAATCCCTTCGCGCGGGCGTTCAGCCGCTGGCTGGCGGACTGTCAGGAGTTCGCCTGCGACGAAGCGCTCGTCACCGGGCCCCGGGTGCCCGCGGAGGCGTATGCGCGGTGCCTGCTCCAGGCGTCATCGCGCGTCCCGGGTTCGAGTCCCCTTCCCGCCGGAGTCACCGGCATGTCCCACCCCACCGTCAGGAGGATCCGCATGTTGTTCGAACCCCGTCCCTGCAGTTCTGGTCGTGCCCTGGGCCTGGTGCTGTCCCTCGCGGTGGTGATGGCGCCCCTGGCGTTGTGGGCGCAGGGCGCGGCGCGTGGCCGCGCGGTGTCGCTCGCGGAGGCCCAGGCGCTCGCGGCGGCGCAGCCGGAGGGCGATCTGCCGGTGGTGGTGGACGCGGCGGTCGTGGAGCAGCTCAACCGGTTCGTCACCACGTCCAAGGGGCGCGACTTCATGCGCAAGGCCCTGGCGAACCTCGCGGTGCATCGCGAAGCGCTGTCGGGCACGCTGCGCTCGCGGTCGCTTCCGGAGGGACTGCTCGCGGTGGCGATGGTGGAGTCGGCGGTGAGCAACCTGCCGGAGACGTCGCGCGAACCTTCGCTGGCGCCGGGGCCCAGGGGCGCGGGCGTGTGGATGTTCATTCCGGAGACGGCGCGCCGCCATGGGCTCAAGGTGGAGGCCGGGCGTGACGAGCGGCTGGACGTCGCCCGCGAGACGCAGGCCGCCGCGTCGCTCTTCCAGGCGCTGCATGCCCGCTATGGTGACTGGCGGCTGGCGCTCGCGGCCTACAACCAGGGCGAGGGCGTGGTGGACCGAGCGCTCGCGGAGACCGGGGTGCGCGACGCGAGCGAGCTGACGCGCACGGGCAAGCTCAACGGGTACACCAGCACCGTGCAGGCGGCGGTGTTGCTGCTGCGCAATCCCCACCTGCTCGACTGACATCCATTCGCGGGCGCACCGGGGAATGCGACCCGCGCGCCCGCGTTCGGATGCGTGCGGCTGGCTTTCGCGCGAGGATGCGCCCACTGCCAGTTAGCCAACGCAGGGGTGGGGAAACGCCATGAAGATCGTCGCGCTCGTTCGTCCGGCGGGAGAAGTCCCCGAAGCAGCCCAGGTGCTCGCGGCGGCGGCGGGCATGGCGCCTGCGGAGGCCCGCATGCGGCTGGCCCCGGAGCCCCCGGCGTTGATCGCCCGGCTCGCGCCCGACGCGGCGGATGCGCTGGTGAAGACGCTCCAGGACGCGGGGCTCGCGGCGCTCGCCATCGATGAGTCGGAAACGGCGGAGCGGGTGACGGCGCGGACCGTGACGTTCGGCGCCACGCAGGGGACGTTCACGCCCCGCTCCGGTGCCGCGCTCACGTTGGCCTGGGAGGACGTGACGGTCATCCTCCGGGGCGCCAGCTCCATGCGCACGCAGAGCGAGCACACCGAGAAGAAGACGCAGGTGGCGCTGGGCGCGGCCCTCATCACCGGCGGCCTGAAGATGACGAAGACGACGGAGACGAGCGTGCGCGGCTCGGCGGAGGAGACGTCGCAGGTGGTCTTCGTCTTCGACCGCGAAGGGCGCGGCGCGGTGCTGCCGGAGCTCGGGCTGGACTTCTCCTGCCTGGGGCCGGCGATGCAGCCGTCGCGCACGGCGAACATGGTCGCCCTGTCGCGCCTGTTGCGCGAGCGCGCGCCCAACGCCTTCTACGACGAGCGGCTGTTGCGGCTGGGACGGCGGCCCGTGCCGTTCGTCCTGGGCGGCGCGGTGCAGATCGTCAGTGGCACCACGTCCCACTCGCGCATCAACACCGCGCAGGGCTTGGACGTGCTCGCGGAAGCGATGCGGCAGGGTGTGGCTCGGGGCTACCTGCCCTGACGCTTCACGCGAGCGGTGGCGTCGACTCCGGCGGCGGCCGGGAGATCCACGCGGCGATGAAGACGTCCAGCTCGCCGCGCATCACGTCCTTCACGCGCGGGGTGCCGGCGCCGGTGCGCGGATCCTCCACGCGGGCGCCCCGGCCCAGGAAGTAGCGCCGGGCCTCGTCGGTGCTGGCGCCCTGGCCGGCGACGACGCGCGCCGCGATGCCCTTGAGCTCGTCCATCTCCCCGGCCCCGGTGAGCGTCAGCATGCGCCCCGTCGCCTCGTCCTTCGCGGTGACCTCGTTGCGCACGCGCTGGAGGTATTCGCCCTCGCGGCTCTTCACCGGACGGCCCTCCAGCACCAGCAGCGCCCGCTCCACCTCCTCCAGCGGCCCGCCCCGGTGCACGCGCACGTACGCGCGCTGACGCTTCTCCTCCTCCAGGCGGCGGTGCAGTCCCGTCTCGCCCGCGAGGAACCCGTACGCGCCCGGTCCGGCGATGCGCACCACCACGCGCGAGGGCGTCTCCGCCTCCGCCACGGCCGTGGCCTCGTAGCCGCGCCGCTGCGCCCAGCCCAGGTACATGGTGGCCAGCTCCTGCACCCACGCGTCCTGCTGCTCCGACGCGTCGCTGGCGCAGATGTCCACGAGCGCCTCGTTGTCCAGCGGCGTGGCCCCCGCGGCCCGCAGCGCCTCCGCCATCTGGACCTCGCGCGCCACGTCCTCCACCTGCCGGGCGGCGGATGCCAACTGCACCTCGTTCTTCGCCTCGCGCACCAGCCTGCGCCCGAAGAGGCACGCGGCCTCCAGGCGCTCCAGTTCGCCAATCTGCGCTTCCACCGTGCGGAAGGCGCGGATGACATCCGCCGCGTGCAGCGGGTCGTCCCAGAGGTTGGGCGCCTGCGTCTCCGCCAGCAGCGCGGCGCGGCGCTCCTCCAGCTCCGGCCGCCCGGCGGACGTGGCCAGCGCGCGGGCACGGCCCACCAGTCGGTCCATCTCCACGAGCAGCGACTTGCGGTCCAACCGGCGCTTCACCGCCGCCGCCTTCGCGGTCGGCAGCAGCAACTGCGCCGTCACCTCCCTTGGCGGCGGGACGGGCTCGGCCACCGCCACCACGCGGCCTCCAGGACGGGCCTCCACGCGCACGGGCGTGCCGGGCGGCAGGGGCCTGCGGGCGATCTCCACCGCCAGCGCCGCGGTGAGCGTCTTCTCGATTTCGCGCTGGAGGTAGCGCGCGCCGAACTGCGGCGAGTAGCCGCGCTCCACCAGCCGGTCCACGACCTCCGGTGTCACCTCCACGTCCAGCGCGCGGGCGCGGATGCCCTCGCGCTCCAGCACGCGGCCCACCTCGCGCTGGGCGATCTTCCGGATGTCCACGCGGGACAGCGGACGGAAGTGGCAGATGGCGTCGAAGCGGTTGAGGAACTCCGGACGGAAGGCCTCCGCGATGCGGCGGTCCACCTCCGACACCTGCTCGTCGGCGCGCTTGTGCGCGGCGAAGCCCAGGCCCGCCTCGCGGTACACCTCCGAGCCCACGTTGGACGTGGCCACGATGAGCGTGTTGTTGCACGACACCGCTTCGCCCGCGCCGTTGACGAAGGTGCCCTCGTCGAAGAGCTGGAGGAAGCGGTCGTGCACGCTGCGCGCGGCCTTCTCGAACTCGTCCAGCAGCAGCACGGTGAACACCTTGCCGTCGAGCAGCGCGGACAGCTCTCCGCGCCGCGTCTCCAGCGCGGGCGCCCACGACGCGCCGAAGGGCACGCTCTCATCGCCGTCGTTGGGGTAGTCCGCCATGTTCAGGCGCACCAGCCTGTCGGCGGAGCCGAAGAGGTACTCGGCCAGCAGCTTCGCCAACTGCGTCTTGCCCACGCCCGTGGGCCCGGCGAAGAGGAACACGCCCAGCGGGCGGCGCGGGTCGTTGAGGCCCGCCTTGAGCAGCGCCACCGACCGCAGCACCGCGCCCACCGCGTCCGTCTGCCCGAGCAGCCGCTCCCCGAAGAAGCGCTCCGTCTCCTCCAGGTCCAGCGGCATCGCGTCGTCCACCACGAAGCGGGGCAGGCGCGTGGCGGCGCAGAAGCGGGTGAGCACGTCCTCCGGCCCCACGTGGTCGCGCGCCACGCCCGCGGCCTCCGCCGCCGTCTCCTTGAGCAGCTCGATGGCCTTGCGCGGCATCTGCTGCGCGAGCAGGAACTTCGCGGACAGGCGCAGCGCCAGATCGCACGCGGCCGGGTCGATGGGCAGCCGCAGTTCGCGCTCCAGCTCCTCCGCCACGCGGCCGACGATCCAGCGGGCCTTCTCCAGCGGCGGCTCATGCAGCGGCAGCAGGTGGAGCCGCTCGGCCAGGGCCTCGTCCGCGCGCAGCAGCTCCTGCACGCGCTTGGGTTCGGTCTCGAAGATGAAGCGCAGGCCGCCGGTGCGCAGCGCGCGCACGGCCACCGGGGCCAGGGGTGGCGACGGACACCTCCACGAGCCGCGCCTGCGCCAGGTCCCCGTCCACGCGGCCCTCCGCGATGCGGCGGGCCACCTCCTGCACGAGCGCGCTCTTGCCCACGCCGGGCTCGCCCGCCAGCAGCGGGTGCTTGCCGCCACGCGTCAGCAGACCCAGCACCTCCGTCACGGCGACGTCCACGCCGTACGCGGCGGGCAGCTTGCCCTCGCGCGCCAGCGCGGTGAGGTCGCGGTCGATGAGCCGCTCCTGGTCTTCGCTCTTCCTCGTCGCCATGGTGGTCCGGACGCCCCCTCGACGTGCGGCACTCTAACCGTTGCCGCACGGAAGCGAAGTCCTGGCACCCCCAGGACTCAGGTTTCCAGCTCCGTGTGCCAGTAGGCGACGTCCCTCAGGAACTTGCGCCAGGACAGCGGCACGCCCTGTTCGACGAGGAACGACAGGTGCACGGCGTTGGGCATCTTCTTCGGCTTCGCGGGCACGGCGAGCAGCGTCAGGCGGGCCTGGGCGGGAGTCCGGTTGCCCTTGCGCTGGTTGCAGGGCACGCACGCGATGACGATGTTCTCCCAGCTCGTGCGGCCGCCCTGCGCGCGGGGGACGACGTGATCATACGTGGCCTCCGGCCGCGTCACCTTGCGGCCGCAGTACTGGCAGCGGCAGTGGTCGCGCTGGTAGACGTTCTCCCGGCTGAAGCGGATACCGCGCGGGCCCTTCCACAGTGCGCGCACGAAGCGGATGACGGACGGCATGCGCAGCTCCACCGTCACGGAGCGCACGACGCGGTCCTCGTACTCCTCGACCACTTCCACCTTGCCCTGGAAGAGCAGGTGGATGGCGCGTTGCCAGGGGATGCGTGCGACGGGCTCATAGGACTGGCTCAACACCAGCGTTTCCATGACACGGGGCCTTTCGGGCAGACAGGCCGCCAGGGAGTCGAACCCTGCTCGCCCGGATTTGGAATCCAGGCTGCACCCCGTGCGCGACCTATGGGTGAAGTGGGGACGCTGGGAGTCGAACCCAGCGGGCTTTCAAGGGCTCCGGCTCTACAGGCCAGCGCGTCTCCGTAACGCTCTACGTCCCCGGAAGGTGAGGCGGGGCGCCCGGACGCAAGAAGAGGCCGGGTTCCCGTGAGGGGAGCCCGGCCTCCAGGAGGCTTCCAGACCGCGTCAGGGACGGGGCGTGGAAACCTTCAGGTGCCGGGCGAGGCGAGGCGATAGGACGCGAAGTCGCGCCAGCGGCACGCGAAGGGAGCGGAACTCCGGCCGGGACGCGAGGACGCTTCGATGCCGTGACCGGAAGGATTCAGGTGCTGGGGGTTCATCGGGGCCTGCTTCGTCGCCGTGCGCATGGGGGACCGCTCCTTTCGTTTCCGAAGGACGGCGGCGGAAATCCCTTCCTGACAAGCGTCCGCGCGGACGCTCAGTGCGACGATGCCGCGCTCACCACCGGCTCCGTCCTCGCGGGCCCGCGTCCGATGCGCAGCACCACCAGCGCCGCGCCCAGGCAGATGACGCCCGCGACGACCCACGCGGGCGTGTACGTCTCCAGCGACGTGCGGATGACGCCCGCGCCCAGCGCTCCCAGGCCCGCGCCAATCTGGTGCGCGGCCACCACCCAGCCGAAGGCGATGGGGCCGTCCTCCGCGCCCACCGTCTGCGTCGTCAGCCGCACCGTCGGGGGCACGGTGGCGATCCAATCCAGGCCGTAGAACACCGCGAACAGCGGCAGGCCGAAGAAGGACATCTCGAAGGCGCTCGGCAGGTACAACAGCGCGATACCCCTGAGGCCGTAGTACCAGAAGAGCAGCCAGCGGTTGTCGAAGCGGTCCGACATCCACCCGCTCGCCGTGGTGCCCACCAGGTCGAAGATGCCCATCAGCGCGAGCAGCCCCGCGGCGCGGACCTCCGGGATGCCGTGGTCCATGCACGCCGGAATCAGGTGCGTGCCCACCAGTCCGTTCGTCGTCGCGCCGCAGATGAAGAAGCTGCCCGCGAGCAGCCAGAAGTCGCGGTGCTTCGACGCCCGGCCCAGCGCCCCCAGCGCGTTCGCCAGCGGATTGACGGTGGAGAGCTTCACCGGCTCCGCGTCCGGCGCGGCCCCGAAGGGCTTCAGCCCCAGGTCCTCCGGCCGGTCCCGCACGAACAGCGCGACCAGCGGGATGATCACCGCGACGACACCCGCGACCGTGAAGGACACGGCGCGCCAGCCGTGGTGCTCCACCAGCATCGCCAGCAACGGCAGGAAGACGAGCTGCCCCGTCGCCGTGCTCGCGGTGAGCAGGCCCATGACCAGCCCTTTGCGCGTGACGAACCAGCGCTGCACGACCGTGGCGCCCAGCACCATCGCCGTCGTCCCGGTGCCCAGCCCCACCAGCACGCCCCAGAAGAGGACCAGTTGCCAGGGGGCGTGGATGAAGTTCGTCAGCGCCACGCCCACCGCGATGATGCAGAGCGAGACGAGCGTCGTGCGCTGGATGCCGAACTTCTGCATCAGCGCGGCGGCGAACGGCCCCACCAGCCCGTAGAGCACCAGGTTCACGGACACGGCCGAGGAGACGAGGGCCCGGCTCCAGCCGAACTCCCGCTCCAACGGCACGATGAACACACTCGGCGTCGCGCGCACGCCGGCCGCGCACAGGAGCACCACGAAGATCGTCGCGGCGACCACCCAGGCGTAATGGAGCCTTCCAGCCTTCATGACGGTGTCTCCTTGCGGCGGGCTCGGCCGGGCCGGCGTATACTTCCCACCGGAGCGCGGGCGTGTCCTCCCGGCTTCACGGAATGGCGATGTCCCAAGACGACTCCCTGCGCACCCTCTGCAACTGTCTGGCGCTGCGGCAGGCCAGCCGCCATGTCACGCAGTTCTATGATCAGGTGCTCGCCCCCAGCGGCGTGCGCACGACGCAGTACTCCATCCTCCACCGCGTCCAGACCCAGGGCCCGCTCACCGTGAACGAGCTGGCCCATCAACTGGTCATGGACCCCTCCACGCTCACCCACAACCTCAAGCCCCTGTTGAAGGACGGCCTCGTCGCCCTCCAGGTGGGCCGCACCGACCGCCGCCAGCGCGCCGTGGACATCACCGCCGAAGGCAAGGACGTCTACCGCGAGGCCCGGCCCCTCTGGCTGCGCGCCCAGGCGGACTTCGAGCGCGCCGTGGGCGACTCCCAGGCCTCCGCGCTGCGCGACCTGCTGGCCTCCGTCGCCCGGACGGGCCTGGGCCAGGAGGAAGAGGCTCCGGCCCCCAAGCCCGCGTCCCGCCGTCGTCGCTGAGCCCTGGCGCACGGCTCACGTCCCTTCGAGGAACGCGAGGAACGCGGCGACCTGATCCGCCCACAGCTCCGGGTGCGCCTGGGTGAGGTGCCCGAAGGAGCGCGCGTCGCCTGGCTGCACCACGAAGCGCCCGCGCTTCACGCGCGGCATCAGCGTCTCCAGCGTGCGCAGGGAGACGGGGTTGAACTCGTCGTCGGAGAAGTTGAGCGCGAACACCCGGGCCTGGATGGCGCCGAGCGCGGGTTCCGGGTCGTAGTCGGAGGAGGACTCCAGCGAGTACAGGAGGTCATTGGCGTCCATGCCCTGTGCCTGCGTCATCGCCGCCGCGATGAACGCATCCGCCGCCGCCGCATCCGGGAGCGTGGCCTGCAGGTGGGGCACCCCGTCGAGCATCATGCGGAAGACCGGGAACGCCTCGCGCCAGCCCCGGGGCGGGGTGGTGTAGAGGCCGTCCTTCCATTCCGGGTCGGTGCGGATCTGCCGGGAGACGAACCGGCGCCACAGCAGGTTGCGCCCGGCGATGCGCGTGGGCAGCGACACGATGGGCATCACGCCCTCCACTGCGTCCGGGTACAGCTCGCTCCACTGCCACGCGTTCATGCCGCCCATGGACAGGCCCACGATGGCGTGCAGCCGCGCGATGCCCAGCGTCTGGGTCACCAGCCGGTGCTGGAGCTCCACCATGTCCCGGTAGCCGTAGGCCGGGAACTTCGTGCGCGCGCCGTCGCTCGGCTTGCTGGAGCGGCCGTGGCCCACGCTGTCCGGGAAGATGAGGAAGTACTTCGTCGCGTCCAGGGGCCGGCCCGGCGCGAACAGCGAGTCCATGAAGGACCTGCCCCGCAGCACCTCGCCGCTGGCGCTGGTCCAGTGCAGCAGGAGCACCGCGTTCGTCACCGCGCCGGACGCATCCCGTCGCGGCGTGCCCAGCGTCGCGTAGTGGATGCGCACCTCCGGCAGCACCGTACCGTCCCGGAAGCGGTGGTCCTGGAAGAACGCATCCGCTTCGCGCGCCTCCAGGGCTCCTGGCGCTGGAGCCTCCGGAGCCGCCGCCGGAGCCGACACGGCCTGCTCACGCGGGGGCGCGCTGGCGCACCCCAAGGTCAGCACGCCCATTCCCAGCAGGAGGGCGCGAAGGGACAACGAGGCGGAGGTCCGGCGTGCGGGTCGCATCACACCGGTAGGATTGCCTGCATATGCAGCTATTGTAAAGCCGCGTCCATCAGGGCGTGGGGGACGCCGTCGGCGCGGGCTTGAGGTAGCGGTCGAAGAACTGGAGGGTGCGCTCGTTCACGAGCACCTCGTTCTTCTTCTTCTTGAAGCCGTGGCCCTCGTCCGGGAGGAGGACGTACTCGACGGGGACGCCGTTCTTCTTCACGGCGGCGACGATCTCATCCGACTCCGCCTGGGGGACGCGCGGATCATTGGCGCCCTGGATGACGAGCAGCGGCTTCTTGATGCGCTCCGCGTGGAAGAGGGGGGAGATCTCCTTGAGCATCGCCTCCTGCGTCTCCGGGTTGCCCACCTCCTGGAACATGGCCTGACGGAAGGCGCCCCACTCGGGCGGCATGCCCTTCAGGGTGCGCAGCCAGTTGGAGATGCCGAAGGCGTCCACGCCCGCGTCGAAGGAGTCCGGGTGGAAGGTGAGCGCCCCCAGCACCATGTAGCCCCCGTAGCTGCCGCCGATGACGCCCACGTGCGAGCCATCCACGTACGGCAGGCTCGCCAGGTACTTCCGGGCCTCCACGACGTCGAGCAGCGGCTCCTTGCCGTGCTTCTGATCATCCGCCTTGAGGAACGCCTTGCCGTAGCCGGTGCTGCCCCGGTTGTTGATGCCCAGCACCACGTAGCCCCGGTTCACCAGGTACTGGATGAAGTTGACGTAGCCCTTGCGCGTCTGGGCGCCCGGGCCGCCGTGCACCCAGACGAGCGCGGGGGCCTTCTGTTCGGGCGTGGCCTGGTGCGGCTTGAAGAGCAGGTTGGGAATGGACATCCCGTCGAAGGACTTGAAGCGCACCACCTGCGACTCCACCAGGTCCTCCGGATCCAGCGCCTTGCCCATCGTGTCCGTCAGGCGCGTGGCCTTCTTCGTGGCCAGGTCGTAGACGTACAGGTTGGGGGAGGCGCGGTCGCCCTCGTGCAGGAAGGCCAGCCGCTTCTCGCCGCGGGAGAAGACGACCTCGGACACGGCGCCTTCGGGGAGCTGGGGCAAGGACAGCTGCGTGCCCGCCTTCACGTCGTGCAGCCGCACCTCGGTGCCCGCGTCCACGTTGAGGGTGGTGACGCGCCACGCGCCCGTGCGCGAGAAGGTGGACGCGACGATGTCCCAGTCCGCCTTCTCCACGTCCTCCCACTTCCCGGCCTCCTTCGCCGCGCGCACCACGCGCTTGAACTCCGAACCGTCGTCCGTGAGCAGGTACAGCTCCCCGGACACCGGGTCGATGTCCGCCACCGACCAGCTGGCGGTCCCCTGGTGGGGCGTGAGGTTCTTCAACGTCTTCGTCGCGACGTCGTAGCGCCACACGTTTCCGTCGGAGGTGGTGAGGGGCTCTTCCATCACCACGAAAGACTCGTCGGGGGCGATGGCGGAGAGGGCGAGGCCCTTGTCGTTCTGGAACAGCAGCGTGCGCGCATAGGTCTTCGCGTCATGGCGGTACAGGTCCATGGCGCCCTCGTCGCGCTCGTTGGTGACGACGTAGAAGGCGGACTCGTCGTGGCTGAACCCGAAGAAGTGCGCGACCCCCTTCTTCAGGGGCGTGAGGTCGCGCTCCTTGCCGTCCGGCGTGCGCACGAACACGTGCGTCTGCTCGTTGCCGCCCTGGTCGCGCTCGAAGAGGAAGCGGTTGTCGCGCGGGAAGGTGCCCACCAGCCGGACGCTGTCCGTCTTGGAGTTCGTCAGCGCGGCGGTCTTCCCACCCGCCACCGGCACGCTGGCGACGTTGTAGATGCCCGTGGCGTTCGACGAGAAGAGGATCCGCTTCTCATCCGAGGCGAACGCAGGGCCCGACACCTCCGTCGTCCCCATGAACTGCTCCATCGTGTACTGGCGCGACGGGCGCTGCACCGGCTTGCGCGCGGCGGCCGGGTCCGGCTTCGGCGCCGCGGCCACCGCCAGCAGGGGAAGAAACAGCGTCGCGGCGAGGATGTGGCGCAGGGGCTTCCAGGCGTTCAAGTGGCCTCCAGGGTCGAGTCGGACGGACGCAATCTGCCCCAACCTCCCAGGCCGGGTCAGGCGGTTCCTCCAGGACCCCTCGGACGGGGCGGACAAACCTGACATAAGGCTGTCACGGACCGGGGGGATAAGGGTCGGGTTCCTTCAACGCGGCACCGGAGATCTCGCCATGACCCAGACCCAGAACGACTCCCAGCAGAAGAACCCCGCCAAGGCCGGCGTGCGGACCTACGCGGGTGGCTGCCACTGTGGCGCCGTGCGTTACGAGGCCACCGTGGACCTGGCGGACGTGAGCCGCTGCAACTGCACGTTCTGCACGAAGTTCGGCAGCGCCGGCAACGTGACCATGAAGCCGAGCGCCTTCCGGCTGCTCAAGGGCCAGGAGCACCTGAGCGAGTACCGGCGCGAGGGGAGCCCGAACTCCCGCAGCTTCTGCAAGCTCTGCGGCGTCCAGTGCTTCGGCGCCGGGGACGTGCCCGAGATGGGCGGCCTGTTCCGCTCCGTCGGCATCAACACGCTGGATGACGTGGATCCCTCGCTGCTCACGTACCAGTACTGGGACGGCCGTCACGACAACTGGATGGCCGGGAAGCGCTCCAGCCCGTGGCCCTTCCAGGCCACGGTGTCCTGAGCGGACCTCGCGAAGGGCAGGGGCGTCTGGAGGCCCCCGCCCGCTCGCGCGGGGGGGGACTACACGCGGCCCGCGGCGTCGCGACCGGCGGCGCGGCCGGAGAAGATGCAGCCTCCGAGGAACGTCCCTTCCAGCGCGCGGTAGCCGTGGACGCCGCCGCCTCCGAAGCCCGCCACCTCGCCCGCCGCGTAGAGCCCGGGAATCGTCTCTCCCTGGGCGTTGAAGACGCGGCCGGAAAGGTCGGTCTCGAAGCCGCCCAGCGTCTTGCGCGTGAGGATGTTCAGCTTCACGCCGATGAGCGGTCCCGCCTTGGGGTCCAGGATGCGGTGCAGCTTCGCGGTGCGCACCAGCTTGTCGCCCCGGTAGCCGCGCGCCTGGCGGATGGCGGCGATCTGAAGGTCCTTGCCGAAGGGGTTGTCCAACTGTCCGTCGCGGGCCAGCACCTCGCGCTCCACGGTGGCGAAGTCCAACAGCGGCTTCTCCGTCTTCGCGTTCATGCCGGCGACCAGCTCGCGCAGGTTGGTGGCCACCACGAAGTCCTCGCCCTTCTCCTTGAAGGCCTCCACCGGGCCCATGGCCTTCTTGCCCACGGCGCGGTTGAGGACACCGAACCAGTCCTTGCCCGTGAGGTCCGGGTTCTGCTCCGACCCGGACAGCGCGAACTCCTTCTTGATGATCTGCTGATTCAGCAGGAACCAGGTGTGCTCATGGCCCGTCTTCATGATGTGTTCCAGCGTGCCCAGCGTGTCGAAGCCGGGGAACAGCGGCGGGGGCAGGCGCTTGCCGGTGGCGTCCAGCCACAGGGAGCTGGGGCCCGGCAGGATGCGGATGCCGTGGCGCGGCCAGATGGGGTTCCAGTTCCGCAGGCCCTCGGTGTAGTGCCACATGCGGTCGCGGTTGATGACGCGCCCACCCGCGGCCTCGGTGATGGCGATCATCCGCCCGTCCACGTGGTCGGGGACGCCTTGAATCATGAACTTCGGCGCGGGCCCCATGTGCTTGGGCCAGCTCTTGCGCACCAGCTCGTGGTTGCCGCCGATGCCGCCCGACGTGACGATGACCGCCTGCGCGCGCAGCTCGAAGTCGCCTTCCGTCTTGCGGGAGCTGGTGACGCCGCGCGGGACGTCCGTGGCCTCCAGCTTCATGCCGCGAACACCGACGACGGCGGGCCCGTGCCCCAGGTGACGTGGAAGCGGGGCACGGAGTTGCCGTGGCCCACGCCGCCGTAGCCGCCGCGCTCGGCCCAGCCCACGACGGGGAACCAGGTCATGCCCTGCTGGTGCAGCCAGGAGCGCATCTCGCCCGCGGCGAAGCCGACGAAGGCCTCCGCCCACCTGCGGGGCCAGTGGTCCTCCTCGCGGTCGAAGCCCGCGGTGCCCATCCAGTCCTCCAGCGCGAGCGTGTGCGAGTCCTTGATGCCCATGCGCCGCTGCTCGGGCGAGTCCACCAGGAACAGGCCGCCGAACGACCAGAACGCCTGCCCGCCCAGGTTCTGCTCACCCTCCTGGTCCACGACGGCGACGCGCTTGCCGGCATCCGCCAGCTCGGTCGCGGCGACCAGGCCCGCAAGCCCTCCGCCCACGACGATGACATCCACTTCCTGTCCCATGCGGTTGCCTCCTGGTGACGTTGCGCGCGCGGATGATAGGCGAAGCTTCCGCTCCGGTGGATTGCATTGCCCTTTTCACATGCGCACCTCAGGGGTGGAGGTGAATTGGCCATGTCACGCAAGATGATGGACTGCCGGGAGACCCCCAGCGAATCCAACTGCTCGCTCACCCTCGCCGGTGAGGAGGACGAGGTGGTCCGGGCCGCCGTCGACCACGCCGTGTCCGTCCACCAGCACCAGGACACCCCGGAGCTGCGCGAGATGATCCGCGTCTCGCTCAAGGATGAGCCGGGGTATCTGGACGGCGAATCCGTGCGGATTCCCGGCGGCATGCAGCAGCCGCCAGGGCTGCACTGAGGCGTCCGCCGGGCCGTGGGTGGAACCTGGAGGAATGCAGGAACAGGACTGGTCGCCCGTTCAGCCCTCGTGGTAGCCCTATCGTGCGCCCGCCGTCACGCGGGCGCGCGACCTTGAGGAGTGCGGATGCCACACCGTTGCGCCTGGTCCGAGGGCGACCCGCTGTATCAGGCCTACCATGACGAGGAATGGGGCGTGCCGGTGCGCGACAGCCGCGCGCTCTGGGAACTGCTCATGCTGGAGGGGTTCCAGGCGGGGCTCGCGTGGATCATCATCCTGCGCAAGCGCGAGGCCTTCCGGAAGGCGTTCAAGGGCTTCGACCCGAAGGTGGTGGCGCGATTCGGTGAGAAGGACGTCGAGCGGATGATGGGCGATGCGGGCATCGTCCGGGCTCGCGCGAAGATTGAAGCCACCATCGGCAATGCGCGCGCGTACCTGGAGATGGCGGAGGCGGGCGAGGACTTCTCCGCGTTCGTCTGGGGCCTGGCGGGCGGAAAGCCCCTGCGCAACACCTGGACGGGCAAGGGTGACGTGCCGGCGAAGACGGCGCTGTCGGAGGAATACTCCAAGGCGTTCAAGAAGCGCGGCTTCAAGTTCGTGGGGCCGGTCATCGTCTACGCCTGGATGCAGGCGACGGGCATCGTGGACGACCACGTGGTGGGCTGCTTTCGCCATGGTGTGCGGCACCGCTGACGTGGACCCCGGCCCTGAACTAGAACCCCCTCCACAACGATTGGGAGGGACACGCGATGCGCATCAATGTGACCAGCGTCCTGGTGGACGACCAGACCAAGGCCCTGAAGTTCTACACGGAGATCCTGGGCTTCGTGCTGAAGGTGGATGTCCCCCTGGGGGGGGAGCACCGGTGGCTGACCGTCGTCTCCCCTGAAGCCCAGGCGGGGACCGAACTGCTGCTGGAGCCCATGGGCTTCGCTCCCTCGCGCGTCTACCAGAAGGCGCTGTTCGACGCGGGCATCCCCCTGACGTCGTTCGGCGTGGACGACTGTCAGGCCGAATATGAGCGGATGCTGAAATTGGGCGTGGTGTTCCGGGGCAAGCCCACGCCCATGGGCCCGGTCGTCATCGTCAGGTTCGAGGACACCTGCGGCAACCTCATCCAGATGGTTCAGTTGGTTCAGGCCTGAGCGGTAGGGCACGGGGACCATCGGTCAGGTGGCCTCCTGGCTTGAGCTGGCCCTGGGTTTGCGTCTAATACTCAGATTTCCAGCTTGAACAGAGGGGGACACACGATGCGGATTCAACCGAAGCTTCCGTCGCCGGAGCCTCGCAAGGCGCTCGCGCCGGCGGGGAATGCTCCAGGACGCCCGGCGGCCAATGCCGCCACCACGACGACGACTTCCGGCGCCACCACGCGCCGGGCGGGCTTCTCCGAACAGAGCGCGTTCGTCGGCAAGGGACCGGACGTCACGTCCACGTTCCAGCGCCAGTTCGGGGCGCTGGCGTCGGACAAGCAGAAGTTCCACGACACGATGCGCACCGTGTACGGCGAGGGCTACAACGCGGCCCAGGCCGAGCAGTTCCGCCAGCAGGCCCAGCAGGGCGACTTCGGCTGGCTGCCCAAGGTGAAGACGGTGTCCGCGGAGACGCTCCAGGGCGCCAACGGCGCCTATGACGCCGCGTCCGGGACGGTGCTCCTCAACGAGTCGTTGGATCCGTCCCTGGCGGCCTCCACCTTCGTGGAGGAGGCGGGCCACCACCTGGACACGAAGCTCAACACCGAGGACACGGTGGGCGACGAGGGCGAGCTGTTCCGCCGCGTGCTGTCCGGCGAGAAGCTGTCCACCCAGCAGGTGTCGGATATCCGCGCGGAGAACGACAAGGGCATCATCCGCGTGGACGGCAAGGACGTCGCGGTCGAGTTCTGGAACCCGTTCAAGGCCATTGGCGACGGCATCAAGGCCGTGGGCAACGCGGTCTCCGGCGCGGTGCAGGCCGTGGGCAACGCGGTCACCGGCGCCGTGAAGGCCGTGGGCAACGCGGTGGGCACGGCGGTGAAGGCCGTGGGCAACGCGGCGGTGGCCGTGGGCGGCGCGCTGAAGACGGTCGCGACGCGCGTGTTCGACGGTGTTCGCAGCCTCGCCACGGGCCTCGTCAGCACCGTGAAGGGCGCGGTGCGCAACGTCGGCGAGGGGGTTGGGACCTTCTTTGGCGGCATCGGAAAGCTGTTCCAGGGCAAGTTCGGCGAAGGCTTCAAACAGATGGGGCTGGGGCTGGTGAAGACGTTCGTGCAGACGCCCATCGACGCGCTGTTGATGGGCGGCGGGCGGGCGCTCAGCGCCATCCAGACGCTGATTGGCGTGGAGCCTCCGGCGCGCAAGCTCAGCGCGGATGAGATCAACACCCTGCGGCAGGTGTACGGCGACTCCATCGACTACTCGGCCATGCGCATCAAGGAGGGCAACGCGGGGTTGTTCAGCCTCTCCGGCCGCGCCTTCACGCACGGCGACACCATCTACATCCCGCCCGGCGACCTGCCGATGTCCGCGGACCTCCTCATCCACGAGTCGGCGCACGTCTGGCAGCACCAGAACGGCGGCACGGACTACATGAGCGAAGCGCTGTACGCCCAGAACTTCGGGGACGCGTACGACTTCGAGAAGGCCCTGGATGAGGGCAAGACCTGGAGCCAGTTGGATCCGGAGCAGCAGGGACAGTTCCTGTCGGAGGCCCAGCGCGCGGGCTACTTCGCGAACCCCGGCGCCGGCTACCACGTGAACGGCAAGGACTACACGGCCCAACTGGAGGCCGCGCTCGCGCAGGTGCGCGCCGGCGAGGGGGCACCCTAGGCCATGAAGTCGACGCGCCTGTCCGCTCCCCTGTTGTGCGCGGGTCTGCTGCTGATGCTGCTGACCGCCTGCCGCCCGGTCCTCCAGGTGACGCTGGCGTCCGGCGCGCAGCAGCTTCCCGCGCCCCGTTTCGAGGTGGTGGATCCAGAGCACGCGGACCGCCCCCGCTACGACACCGTCCAGGTGATGAACCGGGAGGGGGTGCTGTTCTGGCAGCTGCGCGCCATGCCGTTCGGAGACAGCTCCAGCGTGGGGGCGCTCACCTACGGGGAGGTCCCTCCGGGCTTCAACGTCGTGGAGCCGCCCCGCGCGCTGGAGCCCGGGGGGCGCTATGCGCTCTTCGTGGTGGGCAGGAACCGGGGCTCCGTCCACTTCGACGTGGATGCGGAGGGCCGCGTCACCGCCGTTCCTCCGTGACGGCCCGGGCCCGTCGCGGGATGCTGAGCTGAAACCGCGCCGGTCGGAGGCCTTCCGACCGGCGCGCTTTCGTGGAGGAGTGCCGCGTGGGTCGCGTCCCGACCGTGGATGAGTGGGTGGCCCGGCTTGGCTCGCGGGATGCGGGGGCTCGCGAGGAGGCGCTGGAGGCCCTGGAAGAAGCGCTGGGAACCGGGGATGCGGAGTCCCGGGAGCGGACCGCCCGGGCGTTGCTCCAGGAGCTGGGGCGCCCCGGGACGGCGGCCGTCGGTCTCATCCTGTTCCTGTTGCAGCGCGGCTGGTGGCCTCCTCAAGCGAGCCTCACCGAAAGCGCCGTCCAGGCCGTCCTGTCGACGCTGCCTCGACTGGAGGCTGGCTCCGCGGACCTGGAGCACGCGGCGCTGGTGCTGACGCTGGTGTGCCGGGTGGATGCTTCCCAGCTCACCGCGTTGGAAGGGGCGTTCGAGCATCCCCACCCGTCCGTCCGGAGCGCGATGGCGCGCGTGGTGGGGCGGCTGGGGAAGGACGCGCTGCCGGCGCTGCCCCGGGTGCTCGCCCTGCTGGACGACGAGGAGTCGGTGGCCATCTCCGCCCTGGAGTCGCTGGGGTCGCTCGCCGTGCTGGCGCCGGACGTCGCCGCGCCCCGGCTGCTGGAGCAGGTGCGGTGGACGGAGGGCGTGCGCCTCTATCTGGCCGTCGTGTCGCTGCGGAGCCTGCTGGAGGAGCTGCTGCGGGACGAACGGGCCGTGCCCGCGCTGGTGGACCTGGAGCCCGCGCTGCTTCGCGCGCTGGAGGAGCCGGAGCCGCCCATCCGCCAGGAAGCGGTGTCCCTGCTGGGCTTGATGGGGCCCGGTTCGCCGGCCGCGCTGGCGGCCCTGCGCGACCGGCTCCGGGATGAGAGTCCCTCCGTGGCGGCGGGGGCCGCCGTGGCGCTGCTCGGGTGGGGCGCGCCACCGGCGGAGCCCCTCTTCCTGTTGAAGGGACAGCTGGGACATGCGGCGCCCGAGGTCCAGGAGGCCGCGCTGTCCGCGCTGATGTCGGTGGAGCCCGCCCGGCTCCGCAGGGCGAAGGGGATGCTGGAGTCGGTGGTCGGTGACACGAGCGGAGCGACCCGTGTCACCCTGGACGAACTGCTGGCCTCGCTGGACTGAGCTTCAGTTGCCGGCGTAGGCGGACATGTTGCTGCCCGGGTAGCCCCCGGTCCCGCTCCACGTGGAGGGCAGGGTCGTCGTCAGGCCCGGCTGCACCTTATAGGTCCCGGTGCCGCCCGTGTGTCGCCAGTGGACGTTGCCTCCGCCAGACGGGCCCAGGACGGCCAGCCAGTACGTCGTGCCCGACGTCACCGCCTGCGACGTGAGGGTGCAGACGTTCCACGCATTGGCCGTCACCGTCGCCACGGTGCAGCTTCGCAGCAGCGCGCCGGGTGTCCCGCTCCCATTCGCATACAGGCCCAACTGGAGCGTGGTGGCCGTGGTCTGTCCGTCCACGTAGATGCGCAGGCGCGTGACGTTGCCGGTGGCGCTCGCCACGTAGTTGAACGCCGCCGCGACGCCCGCGTTCTCGAAGTCGGAGGTGGTCAGCACGGTGCTGTTGCCGACCAGGGCGGTGGGCGCCGCGGGGGTCGTCGCGCTGGCGTTGGCGGTGAAGGCCGAGGCGCCCGCGCCGTTGGTCGCCCGGACCCGATACCAGTAGCGGGTGCTCGCGGCGCGGCCCGTGTCACTGAAGGCCGTCACGTTGGCGCCCGGCGTCGCCACCTGGGCGAAGGTGCCCGGCGCACCGGAGACGTCCGGCGCCCGCTCCACCTGGAAGCCGCTCTCGTTGTTCGACGCATCGGTCCACGTCAGGTCCACCTGCGCGGACGACGCCGCCGTGGCCGTCAGCCCGGTGGGGGCCGAGGGCACGGTGACAGCGCTGCTCACGGTGATAGAGACGGCGCTGGTCTGGGTGCTCGCGGAGGGGCTCGCGCTGTCCACGGCCACGGCCCGCACCGTGTGGCTTCCCTGCGCGACACCGCTCCAGGTGCAGCCGTACGGGGGGGTGGTGCTGGAGCAGACCAGGGTCGTGCCGTCCGCGTAGAAGTCCACCCGCGCGATGCTCCGGCCGAAGCCGGCGGTGGCGGACGCGGCCAGCGGCACGGAGGCCGGCGCCGTGTACGTGGCATTGGCCACGGGGGAGGTGAGGGCCACCGTGGGCGGGTTGGACAGGGACAGGACCACCGCGGCGGACGTGGTGGTCTGGAGCAGGTCGTCGGTGGCCTTCGCGGTCACGCTGTGCGCGCCGTCCAGCAGCGAGCTGATCCCGCAGCTCACGGACGCGGAGGCCGGCGCCGTCACGGTGCACAGCAGCGTGGTGCCGTTGTCGAAGAACTCCACCTTCGTGAGCGTCCGGCCCGGCCCCGCCGTCGCGGTGGCCTGGAGGTTCAGGTTGGCGGGCGCGGTGAAGTTCGCGTTGGCCCCAGGTGAAGTGATGGACACCGTCGGTGCGGAGGAGCTGCCCGCGGAAAGGCCATACAGGGACGCATTGGACGCGCCCGCGTAGACGGTGGAGCTTCCGAAGGTGGGGCCCGGCAGCGCGGAGAGGCCCGTCGGGGAGAAGCGCATGGAGCCGGAGGGCAGGTCCATGTAGCGGAACACGCCGCCGCCGTTCGCGCCCAGCAGGGCCAGCCAGTAGACGGTGCCCGACGTGAGCGTCACCTGCGGGGACGCGGCGCAGCCGTACCACTGGCCGGTCGTCAGTGGCAGCGGATCCACCACCGCCGCGGTGCAGGAGGAGAGCAGGGTGCCCGGCGCGCCGGACGTGTCGCTGTAGACGCCGATGGACAGCGAGGCATTGGCATTGCCCGGCGCCGCGAAGACCTTGAGCGTCCCCAACGTCCCCGTCGCGACGGCGGTGTACTGGAACGCGTTCACCGAGCCGCCATTGTCGTAGTCGTTCTGCGTCCCCACCGTGTCGACGCCCACCAGGCGCACGCCGCCCGCGGAGGCGCTCACCGTGAAGCTGATGGGCGCGGAGTTCGTGACGAGCGCCGGGCTGCCGCTGTCGGTGGCGCGGGCGAAGACGTTCGCATACGTGCCGGCCGTGGCGTTCCACGTGCAGGCCGTGCCGGTGGTCGTGAAGCAGAGCGACGTGGTGCCCTGGAAGAACTCCACGCGCGTGAGGGTCCGCCCCGCGCCCGCGCTGGCATTCGTGCCCAGGGTCGTGCTCCCCGTCGGCAACGTCGCGCCGGCAACCGGGCTGGTGATGCCGACCGTCGGCGGGCCCGCGACCGTGAGGGCCACCGACGCGGAGCCACTCTCACCCAGGGTGTCCACTGCCTCCGCGGTCACGGTGTGACCGCCGTTGCCCAGGCTGCTCGTGGCCGTGCACGTGACGGGGTTGGAGACCGGAGCGCTCACGGTGCACAGCACGGTACTCCCCGCGCGGAACGTCACGCTGGCGATGCTGCGTCCCGAGGTGGCCGTGGTGGTGGCGCCCAGGCTGAGCGTGGCGGGCGCGGTGAAGTTCTGTCCGGCGGTGGGCGCGGTGATGGCGACGCTGGGGGCCGTGGGAGGCGCCCCGGAGATGACGATGACCCCGCTGTTCGAATGGCGGATGCGCAGCGCGTTGTTGCCGGTGTCGAAGGTCCACCCGTCCGCGGCCAGGTCCGTGCGCTGCGACAGCGCGGTGCCGCCCGCCGTCACGGACGAGGGCACGAAGGCAAGGCGCAGCACCTCCGTCGCGCTGGCGTCGTAGGTGGTGTAGCGGACCTCGTTGCCGGGGCCGTAGGTGACGCTCTTCACCACGGAGGTGGTGCGCAGCAGGTGGTTCTGTCCGGCGGGCGCCCAGTCCGGCTGCGCGCCCATGCCGATGACGAAGTGCCGGATGAAGTCGCCCCAGCCATCCGTGAACCAGACGTTGTTGGGGTAGGGCCCGTCGATGGTCAGCCCGCTGTCGCGCACCATGTACGTGGCCCAGTTGAACGCGCGGAAGGCCTTGTCCTTCGCCGTCGCGTCCCCCGTGAGCTCCGCGTAGCGGGCGTTCACGGCGGCGTAGCGCGAGGTGTGGCTGCCCATCTTGTAGTGGAACGCGTACTGCTCCTTGATGGGCCGCGCGCCGAACTCGAGCGTGTCCCCGAAGTTCGTCTCGATGAAGGCGATGATGTTCTGCACGTGGGCCTGCCAGCTGGGGTCCAGCTCCGGGTGGTCCATCAGGAACTTGGCCGTCTCCCCCGGGACGAGCTGGTTCAGGTTGTTCGTCGCGTCCGAACCCACGTCCTCGAAGTATTGGGTCCAGTTCTGCGTCGCGATGGGGCCGTTGGACCCCAGCAGCCACGCGAGCACGGTGGCCTGCGTGGACTGCCATTGAGACAGCTGGCTCGCGCTGTAGCCGGGCGCGCCGTTGAGCGTGCCCGCCTGCCCCAGCCGGATGAGCTCCTGGTAGAGCTTGAGCGGCTCCACCACGTTGGAGGCGAAGTTGTCGACGATGTTCGCACCGGTGCGCACGGCGTTGTCGGAGGCCCGCACGCGGTAGGGCCAGGGCGACACGGTGGCGCTCGGGGTGCGCAGGTGGCTGGTGAGCTGGTTGGCCGCCTGGATGGCCATGTCCCGGTAGGCCGTGTCGCCATTGAACTTGAAGGCCTGCACCGCCGCCCAGGCGAGCGCGCCCACCTTCTCCGGCTGGAGGTAGCCCACGCCGTCACCCACCCCCACCGAGCCTCCCGCCGCCGCGCCGGCGTACGTCAGCGAGCCGCTGGCGCCGCTCGCATAGGGCACCTTCGACCAGTGGTCACCCACCGCCGTCATGCCGTGCGCCAGGTGCCAGTCCAGCAGCGCCAGCGCGGTGGTCCTCAGGCGCGGATCATTCTTGTAGGGCGAATACGTGAGGCCGGACTCCACGAGCATCGCGTACAGGCCCGCGGGGTTGTGCGGCCAGCCCACCGGTGAGCCCGCGGGAGAGCACCCGGGGGACGTGCCGCTGCACACGTAGGAGAACGCGTAGTACGCGGGCTTCGCCACCGACGGGTTCGCAAGGCCGCTCACGTCGGGCATCGCGAGCAGGTGGTTCTGGTTCAGGTCCAGCACGTGGTCATACGCGGCGGAGGAGCCCGGGTTCGCGGGGGGCGCCCACGACAGGAGCTTCCCCGTGCCGTCGCACTGCGCGGCATGCTGGTCGATGCTGCCCCCGCCACCACACGCCAGGGCCTGACGCACGGCGGTGGCCTGGGGCGCCTCGGTGGGCTCGGGAGCGCCGGACGGGGCGACGCAGCCGGCGAGGAGGGCGCAGGTGAGCGCGCCGAGGAGGCCCGCGCGGACCGCGAAGGAGGAGCGGGAGGACCGCTCCGGAAGGGGGGAGTGCATGGCGTGTGGGTCCCTCGGGGGCGTGAGCGGAAGGCTTCACGTGAGGGCTCGCACCAAAGGCAACGGCCCCGGAGAGGACTCTCCAGGGCCGGCCGGGAACCGCTTGAGGCTTTCAGGAACTCAGACGGGGATGAACACCCGCTGGGTGCCGTGCGTGCGGACGCCCGCGATGTGGTCGCTGGCCTCCATGCCGTTGCCCAGCGTGACGGCGATGTGGCCGTGGGGGTTGCCCGGGCTGTTGTAGGCGTCGCTCACGATGATGGCGCCGGGGGGCAGCTGCTTGATCTGCTCGTCGGTGAGGCGCACCTCGCGGAAGCGCGAGTCCTGGGCCAGGACGTTCCCGTACATGTACGCGGACGGCAGCGGGTTGACGTTCAGGCCCGCCGCCGCGAGGGCGCGGTTGACGCCCTTGGCGCACCAGCCGCGCGTGTCCATGGACGACGCCATGGACCGGGCGGAGGAGGCCAGCCGGCTGGCGTTCGCGCCGAACGAGCTGGGGATGTCGCCCATCGGCGCGGCGCCCGAGGCGCCGAAGGAGCCGCCCGCGGAGCCGGCACGACCGCCGCCGTTCGCGCCACCGGACTGGAAGCTGTCACCCCGGCCCGGGATGCTCAGCGAATTGCCGGTGATGATCAGGTCCGGGTTCGAGATGCCGTTGGCCTTGGCCAGCGCCGACACCGTGGTGCCGAACCGACCCGCCAGCGCGGACAGCGTGTCTCCCCTCTGGATGCGGTAGCTCATGATGGTGGTTCTCGTTCTTGGAAATCGGGAGTCGCGGCGGGATTATCGCCCGAAGGGGTCCTGGGTTGCGTCCTTCCCAAAAAGCCCGCCCCAGGAGCACCGCGTGAACAGCAGCCGGCCCGTCGATGAATGGGTAGCCCGACTCTCCCTCCCCGACGCGGAAGCCCGGGCGGAGGCGCTGGAGGCTGTCGGGGAAGCCCTTGGATCCGAGGACGTGGGGGTGCGGGAGCGGACCGCCCAGTTCCTGCTGAAGGACCTGGCCCGGCCGGCCTCCACCGCGCACGGCCTCATCCTGTCCCTGTTGCAGGCGGACTGGTGGCCGCCCCCCGCGCGGCTCGCGGCCAGCGCCGTCCAGGCCATCACGGAGGCCCTGTCGCGCATGGAGGTGGCCGCCCCCGCCGTGGGGGATGCCGCGCTGGTGCTGGGCAACGTGTGCCGGGTGGACCCGTCCCAGCTCCCGGCCCTGGCCGCGGCGTTGGACCACGCACGTCCCGCGGTCCGGCACGCCATGGCCCGCGCGGCGAGCCGGGCCTTCGACCAGAAGGGCGTGCTGCTGCCGAAGCTCATCGCGCACCTGGACGACCCGGAGGAGCGCGTGTCGTTCGCGGCGCTGGAGTCGGTGGGGGCGCTCGCGCCCGCGGCCCCGGAGCTCGCGGGCGCCGCGCTGCTGGCCCAGGTGCGCAAGACGGAAGGGATGCGCCGCTATCTGGTCCTGTCCTCGCTGCGCGCCCTGCTGGAGCACTGTCGCCTGAAGGAGCTGCCCCTGCCCGCGCTGGGGGGCCTGGAGCCCGCGCTGCTCGGCGCGCTGGGGGATGCGAACCCCGCGGTCCGGGTGGAGACGGTGTCCCTGCTGGGGCTGACGGGGCCCGTGTCCCCGGCCGCGCTCACCGCGTTGGGAGGCCTGCTCAAGGACGCGAATCCCGCCCCGGCCGCCAGCGCGGCGGTGGCCCTGCTGCGCCTGGGCGCCCCTCCCGACGACGCGCTCGCCCTGCTGGAGCGGCTGCTGCGCGCGGAGGACGCACCCGAAGGACAGGGCGCCGCGCTGGCCGCGCTGGAGGCGGTGGAGCCCGCCCTCATCGTGAAGGCGAAGGACATGCTGAAGAAGGTCGTCCGCTCCGTGAAGGGGCCGGTGAAGGAAGCCCTGGGCGACCTGCTGTCGGAGCTGGGCTGAGCGTTCCGGCCGGACCCCGGAGCGGAAGGGGGAGGCCCCACCTTCCGCCCCTGTGGGACGCAGCTAGCAGCCCAGGTTGTTGCCGGGGCTCACGCCGAGCATGCCGCAGAAGCGCACGAAGGCGTCGATGCGGCTCTGCACCTGGCCGGGGTTGCGGCCGTCGCACTCCACCGACCCGTTGATGGTGCGGATGGTCTGCCCGAAGCCCGCGCCGTTCACGATGGCGTTGTGGGCCGTCATGGACCCCGCC
Source organism: Myxococcaceae bacterium (assembly GCA_004173515.1). Lineage (GTDB taxonomy): Bacteria > Myxococcota > Myxococcia > Myxococcales > Myxococcaceae > Corallococcus. The sequence continues at coordinate 25,615 of SECN01000190.1, forward strand.
CCGTTCTGCGTGGTCCAGAACCAGAAGCCCGTGCGCCACGCCGCGTTCGCGTCCTGCGCTAGCAGGTCCGGGTTCGCCTGGAGCGGCAGGCCCAGCGCGTTGCCCGCCGCGCAGTAGTTGCCGTTCCACGACAGCTGCATGGGGCCACGCCCGTAGTAGCGCTTGTTCGGCGCGCAGGAGCAGCCCGGCGGGCCCCACGACGGGTCGCAGTAGTCGCCCTTGTTGATCTCCTCGATGTACACGAGCCCGCCCGTCTCATGATTGACGTTGGCCAGGAAGGCGGCGACCTCGCGCTTGCGGGTGTCGGTGTCGCCCGTGGTCGCGAGCCCCGGGAAGCCCGACGCGGCGGCGATCAACGCGTCGTAGGTGTAGAAGCCATTGCGGCTGGGGAACATGGCGTTGAACATGTCGCGCGTGAGGATGCCGCCAAAGCCCGTCCCGCCCCCGC
>SECN01000684.1 GCA_004173515.1 Myxococcaceae bacterium
CGCGCCTACCACGCCATCCCCCCGCTCACGACGAGCAAGGGGGTGCCCACCAACGCGGTGCTGGGCTTCACCCGCATGGTGCTCAAGGCCCTGCAGGAGCTGAAGCCCACGCACGTGGCGCTGGCGTTCGACAAGTCGGGCCGCGTGGAGCGCCAGAAGATCGATCCTCAGTACAAGGCGAACCGCAAGGCGCCGCCGGAGGACCTGGTCCCGCAGTTCCCGCTCATCCGCAAGGTGGGCGAGGTGCTCAACCTGGCCTCGCTGGACGCGGAGGGCTGGGAGGCGGACGACGTCATCGGCACGCTGGCGATGCAGGCCAAGGCCGAGGGCTTCCAGGTCCTCATCGTCACCAGCGACAAGGACTTCATGCAGGTCGTCGACGAGGACATCACCCTCTTCGACCCCCAGAAGAACAAGCGCATGGGCGTCGCGGACGTGCAGGAGAAGATGGGCATCCTGCCCCGGCAGGTGCGCGACTTCCTGGCCCTGGTGGGCGACGCGGTGGACAACGTCGCCAAGGTGCCCGGCGTGGGCGACAAGACGGCGGTGGAATTGCTGCACCAGTTCGGCGACGTGGAGACGCTCCTGTCGCGGCTGGACGAGGTGAAGAAGCCGAAGATCCGCGCCGCGCTGGAGTCCCACCAGGAGAGCCTCACGCGCGCCAAGCAACTGGTGACGTTCAACACCACGCTGCCCCTGGGCGTGAAGCTGGACGACCTGGTGCGCAAGGCCCCGGACGGCACGCGCGCGCGCGACCTGTTCACCGAACTGGAGTTCTTCGCGCTGCTGCGCGACCTGCCGGCGGAGGAGACGCCGCGCCCGGACGTGGCGCCGCTGGTCGTCACCACCTCGCTGGTCACCACCGAGGCGGAGCTCCAGACGCTGGTGGACGCGGCGCGCGCGGCCGGGGCCGTCACGCTGGTGCCCGCCTATGAGGGCATGCCCTTCGCGGCGTCCCTGGTGGGCCTGGGCGTGGCGCTGCCGGACGGCACCACGCGCTACGTGCCCCTGCGGCACCAGCAGTTGGGCGCCTCCCAGGTGCCGGTGCCCGCGTTCGTGGCGGGGGTGAAGACCCTGTTCGCGGACGCGGGCGTGAAGAAGGGCGGGCATGATCTCAAGGCGCTCACCCTGGTGCTGGCCAACGAAGGCCTGACGCTGGAGGGCGCGCACGACGACGTGGAGCTGTTGAGCTACCTGCTCAACCCGTCGCGCCGCGAGCATGCGCTGGCGGACCTGGCTCGGGAGCGGCTGCGCTCGGAATTGCCCGCGCTGCCCGCGTCGGTGGAGGGCAAGAAGGGCCGGGCGCTGTCGGACCACGGGCCGGAGGAGGTGGCCGCGGCGTACGCGGTGCGCGCGGACGCGGCGCGAAGGCTGGCGCCGGAGCTGTGGAAGGAGCTGGAGCTGGGCGGACTCGCGGAGCTGGCGCGCACGCTGGAGCTGCCGCTGTTGCCCATCCTGGCGCGCATGGAGCGCGAGGGCGTCAAGCTGGACGTGAAGGAGCTGGGGCGCATCTCCGAGCGCGTGGACGTGGAGGTGAAGACGAAGGAGGCCGAGTGCCACACGGCCGCGGGCCACGTCTTCAACCTGGGCTCCAACCCGCAGCTGGCGCAGGTGCTCTACGAAGAGCAGAAGCTGCCCATCCTGAAGCGCGGCAAGACGGGGCCGTCCACGGATCAGGAGGTGCTGGAGAAGCTGGCGGAGGAGCACGGCAGCGTGCTCGCCCGGGCGCTCATCGAGTACCGGGGCCTGTCCAAGCTCAAGAGCACGTACCTGGACACGCTGCCGTCACTGGTCGCCAAGGACGGGCGCATCCACACGACGTACCACCAGGCCGCCACCGCCACGGGCCGGCTGTCGTCGTCCGACCCCAACCTCCAGAACATCCCCATCCGCACCGAGGTGGGCCGGGAGATCCGCCGCGCCTTCGTGGCGGAGCCGGGCCACCAACTGGTCAGCGCGGACTACTCGCAGGTGGAGCTGCGCCTCTTGGCGCACATCGCGGAGGATCCGGTGCTCATCCAGGCCTTCCTCGACGACGAGGACGTCCACAGCCGCACGGCGGCGGAGATCTTCGGCGTGGAGTCCAAGGACGTGGACCGCGAGCAGCGCCGCGTGGCGAAGACGGTGAACTTCGGCATCGCATACGGCCTGTCCGCGCACGGCCTGTCCACGCGCCTGGGCATCTCCCAGGAGCGCGCCCGCGACGTCATCGAGCGGTACTTCACCCGGTACGCGGGCATCCGCCAGTACCTGGAGGACACCGTGGAGAAGGCGCGCAAGGTGGGCTACGTGGAGACGCTCTACGGACGCCGCCGGTTGATGGGCGACCTGCTCTCCAAGAACCGGGGCGTGGCCCAGGCCGCCGAGCGCGCCGCCATCAACATGCCGATTCAAGGCACCGCCGCGGACCTGATGAAGAAGGCGATGCTGGCGGTGGACGCGGCGCTGCGGCAGGAGAAGCTGAAGGCGCGCGTGCTGCTCCAGGTGCACGACGAACTGCTCATCGAAGCGCCCGACGCGGAAGTGGAGGCGGTGAAGGCGCTGGCCGTGCGGTGCATGTCCGCCGTCGCCACGCTGAAGGTGCCGCTCAAGGTGGACGTGGGCGCGGGCCGGAGCTGGGCGGACGCGCACTAGGCTCCGGACAAAAAAAGAGCGGGAGAAGCGCCCACCCCCGTAGGCGCCCTCCCGCGTCTCCAGGAGAGCGGAAGAAGCGCCCACC
>SECN01000191.1 GCA_004173515.1 Myxococcaceae bacterium
GCTCGTCGGAGGGGCATCCGGGGGCGGGGATGAGGGCGAGGAGGCGCAGGCCCAGATGCATGAGGCCAACAGGACGGCGGAGAAGACGCGAGCGCGGACGTTCACCCCCGCGATTCTCTCAAACGCGCGTGTGGGCTCACAAGGTGGAAACCAGGAAAGTCCGGTGGCGTACGCGCGAGCGTCCGACGTGCGGCGTCGGCTTGCGTCATCGCTTGCGCGCGGGTTCCAGGTACTTGCGGAAGAGGGGGCGCAGCTTCGCGTATCTGGGGTCGTACTGGACGGCGGGGAAGACGCGCTCCGCGTGGGCGCCAGCCGCGAGCAGGAGCGGCAGCACGCGCACGCCGGGTTCGTCGAGGGCGAGCAAGAGCGGCATGACGCTTTGGGGGGGCTGGAGGTTCACGTCCATCCCGGTGCGCAGCAGTCGCTCCGTCGCCTCGCGGTGGCCGTGGAACACCGCTTCGTGCAGGGGCGCCCATTCGTTGGGTTCGTGGAGCCCGTCCAGGGGAGCGCCCGCGAGGATGAGCACATCCATCACCTCCACGTGGTTGTTCCGGGCGGCCAGGTGGAGCGCGGTCGTTCCGGAGCGGCGGAGCTTCGTCTTCACCCTGGCTCCGTCCTTGAGCAATCGCTTCACGCGCGCGACGTTCCCGGTCGCGGCGGCTTCGTGCAGCGGGGGAAGGGTGGGGGGAGGCCTTGGCTTCCTCGGGGCGGGCAGTCCGTAGGGCTGGAGGATGGGCCGCAGCGGGGCGTACTTCGCATCGTTGGCGAGTTCGCGGAGCCACGTCCGGGAGAGGCGCTTGAGGCGGGCGCCCGCCTCCAGGAGCAGCGGGACGACTTCCTCCCACGCCTCCTCATGCAGGAGGGCGGTGCCGAGCGGGAGGGCGCCATGCTTGCCAGGCGTCTCCACGTCCATGCCCGCGCCGAGCAGCAGCGCGACGACCTTCGTGTGTCCATGGGCCGCGGCGGCGTGGAGCGCGGTCCACCCGAACCGACCGTGGGGCTGGCCCAGGGGAGCGCCCGCGGCCAGGAGCACCTTGACCACCGCGACGCGGCCCTCCGCCGCAGCCATGTCGAGCGGGGTCGATTTCGCGTTGCGGATCCGCGCGCCCACGTCGGCGCCCGAGGCGATGAGCAGCTTCGCGGCTTCATGCCGACCGTGCAGCGCGGCGTGGTGCAGGGCCGAGTACCCGGTGGAGGGCTCCCTCGCGTCCGCGTCCACGCCGCGTGCCAGCAGGGCTCGCAGCGTCACGCAGTCGCCGTCGCACGCCGCCGCCATCAGGCGTTGCTCGTCACCGAGCGCCGAGAGGGATTTCGCCGGAGGCTTCTTTCGCGGGGCGGCCTTGCGTGACGTCGGAGGCTTCAAGGGCTTCTGGGGCTTCGCGGTCATGGGGCCTGGAGGGTCCTGGGTGCGCGGCACATGCTTCCGGGCTTCCCTTCCCGGAAGCAAGTCGCGAGCCCTACGGTCCAGGAGGGTGCTCCTCGCCGTGTCTGTCTTCACCTCGTCCCCGCGCGCGAAGGGTTCAAGGCGCTTGGGGGCGCGGAGGTGGTGGGAGCCTCCGAGGGGCCGCGCTTCCTTGGCTCAGGCCCAGAGTTCCTGCTCCAGCGTGTCGAGCAGGCAGAGGGCGACCTCGGGCGTGGGAAGGCCCGCGGCGGTGACGAGCCCCGCGTCGAGCGGCACGGCGACCTCCGCGCGCAGCACGGCCACCGCCTGCCGTTGGGCCTCGCGCAGCGCGTCCCGCTCCTGGGAGGAGAGTCGGGGCCGGGCCCACTGGTCGATGTCCCAGGACAGGCCCGCGTGCCGTGTCTCGTCCTCGGCGATGCGGACCATGGCCTCGCGCACTTCGGAGTCCTGGGCGTGCAGGGCCTGGTGGTGGGCCACGAGCGCGCCGTAGGTCTCACGCACGCAACCCTCCACGGCATTGTCCAGGGCCACGTCGAGGAGCGGGCGCAGGGGCAGGGCGGCGACGACGGGGCGCTGGGGCGTGGCGCCGAAGCGGCGGGCGATGCGGCCCGTCACGTCGGTGTGCATCACTTCGTCCACGGCGCTGCGGCGGGCCGCGTCCTGGAGGCCCGCGTCGGCGCCGTGCAGGGCCAGCTCCTCGCGCAGGCGCAGGAAGGCGTGGACGGAGGCGGCCTCCAGGTGCGCGGCCTCCGCGAAGTAGTGCCCCAGCGCATCCGTGTTCTCACAGGCGTCCGCGACCTGGAGGCCCGCGGGACGCCGGCCGATGGAGCAGTTGCCGCTGCCCTTCTCCAGGACGTTCTGATCCACCTGGGACACCTCCCCGGAGGCGGACACCTTCAGCACGAACTGCTTCAGCGACGAGCCTTCCCCGCAGGCGTAGCCCTGGGTGCCGATGACGTTGAACGTCCCATCCGCGTTCGACTTCACCGCGCCCTGCTCCATGTTGGAGCAGCTCAGCGCGTAACCGGAGGCGAAGGCCAGGAGCGCGGCCTCCTGTTCGGTGTCGATGGGCCCCAGCAGCCCCTTGAGGGCCTCCAGCGTCGGATACACCTTCACCTCGTCACCGAGCGTCGTGACCAGGAAGTAATCCTCGCAGACGTCCACGCAGTAGGGGCGGAGGCCCTCGAGGACCTGGAGCTGCTCGATGGTGGTCTGGCAGGCGGAGGGATCCGTGGCGGTCGCGCAGACCTGACCGGAAGAGGAGACGGATTGGGATTCGCGCGAGGGCGAATACCGGTGGACGGAGCGGAGCTGGACGGAGTCCGGCGCGGAGGACGGCGACAGGCCGCTGATGGCGGGCGCATTGTTGTCACAGACCACCGGCGCATAGCCCGTCAGGTTCGCCGCGGATCCGCAGCCCGCCAGCACCAGTGGCGTGGCGAGCGAGGTTCGCAGGGCGCGTGAGAAGAGGTGGCGCAGTCGAAGGGCGTTCATGGGCAGCCGTCCTGGAAGAAAGGTGCCCGGCGCTACAGCAACAGGGATGCCAGCATTCCGTCACAGGGCAGGGCTGCACGGGAGTGCGACGCCGCGTGCTCGGAAACCCGAGGGATGCACAGAAACCTGAGGGGCCTGTCACGTCCAGGGCGCGAGTCGCCCGGTAGGAAATCCACCGGTCATGGAACGACGCACGAAGGCAGCCAGGACGTTTGCCGGATGTCAGACCGAGTGGATAGCGTGCAGCCCATGCCGGACATCCGCCTGCCTGCCGAAGCGAAGTACAAGAACGAGCTGGACGCCCTCGCGGCGCATGACGACAAGCCCCGCCCACCGGGTTGGGCGCTGTCACCCCGCGCGGTGGAGACTGGCTGTCGGAGCACCTCTCCGCGGCCGTCAGCGGCACGTCCGGACTCGTCGTGCAGGGCACGGCGGGCACCAGCGAGGACCACATCAAGTACTCGTGGAACTACGCGCTGCTGCTCGCGCAGGGGCCTTCACCGGAGGCGCTGGTGCCGTCGCCCATCCTGCGGGCGATGCGCATGGGCAAGTTCGCCCGCTTCGAGGAGGTGACACGCACGTCGCCGGAGATTCAGGACTCGCTCATCTCCATCCTGTCGGAGAAGCAGGTGTCGGTGCCGGAGCTGGGGGAGATCACCAGCGCGCAGCGGGGCTTCAACCTCATCGCCACGGCGAACACGCGCGACCGGGGCGTCAACGAGATGAGCGCCGCGCTCAAGCGCCGCTTCAACTTCGTCACCGTGCCGGTGGTGGAGGACCTGGAGCAGGAGATCCAAATCGTCACCAAGCGCGAGGCGGAGCTGCGCACGGACTACCAGGTGGGCGTGCCCCCGCCGGAGGAGCTGTCGCGGGTGCTGCTGACGCTCTTCCAGGAGCTGCGCAAGGGCGTGACGAAGGACGGCAAGACGAAGGTGCGCACCCCGGGGGCGGTGCTGTCCACGGCGGAGGCCATCAGCGTGCTGTTCAACAGCGCCATCCTCGCGCAGCAGTTCGGCTCCGGCACGGTGACGTCCCAGGAGCTGGCGGCCTCGCTGGTGGGCGCGGTGGTGAAGGAGCAGGAAGACGACGTGAAGGCGCTGCGTGAGTACATGGAGACGGTGGCCAAGGGCCGGCCGGGTCCCTGGAAGGACCTGTACACCGCGAGCAAGAAGCTCTTGAGGGGCTGATGGACTTCGCCCTGCTCTCCCGGGTGCAACACTTCCCGGTGCGTCACCACTCGCCGCGCACCACCGCCGTGCTCCAGCGTTGGCTGGAACGGGTGAAGCCCGAGGTCGTCCTCGTGGAAGGGCCCTGCGACGCCACGGGCATGGTGGACGTGCTGTGCGACGCGCAGACCCGGCCGCCCGTGGCCATCCTGGGCTACCGCACGGATGGCACGCCCGCGTCCTCGCTGTGGCCCTTCGCCGCCTATTCGCCGGAGTACCAGGCGCTCAAGTGGGCCCGGGCGAACGGCGCGCGCGTGGAGTTCATCGACATCCCGGTGGGCGTCAGCCTCGCGGTGGACCGCGACGCGCCTGGGCTGGGGCTGGAGGCCGATGCGACGGAGGACGGCACGTCCGCCCCCGATGACACGGTGCCGCTGACGGACGCCTTCGCGCGCTCCCAGGGCTACCGCTCGTTCGAGGAGTTCTGGGAGGCGGCCTTCGAGGCACCGGACTGGAGCCCGGAGCAGTTCCGGCCGGTGCTGCTGGCCTGGGCGGACGTCATCAACGCGGGGCCCCGGCAGGACTACCACCGCCAGCGCGATGCCTTCATGGCGCGCAAGGTGCTGGAGGTGGTGGCGGGCGGCGTGGCCCCGGAGAAGGTGGCGGTGGTGGCGGGCGCGGCGCACATCGCGGCCTTCGTGGCCAACGACGTGGAGCCCGCGCTGGAGGCGAAACTGCCGGCGGGCGTGCCCTGCGCGGTGACGGTGATTCCGTTCAGCTTCCCCCGGCTCGCGGAGCAGATGGGCTACGGGGCGGGCAACCGGGCGCCGCACTTCTACCAGAAGGCCCACGACGCCCACTGCGACTTCCGGCGGGCCACGCTGGAGGTGCTGCTGGACTTCGCCAGCCACCTGCGGATGCGCGGCTTCACCGCGTCGCTGTCGGACGTGCTGGAGGCGTACCGGCTGGCGGTGATGCTGTCGGACCTGCGCGAGAAGAGCGCGCCCGGCCTGGACGAGCTGCGCGAGGCGACGGTGGCCACGCTGTGCCGGGGCGACGCGACGCACGTGGACGGCTTCCTGTGGAAGAGCGTCATCGGCCATCAGGTGGGGCAGGTGGCCAGCCGTATCGGGCAGAACTCGTTGCAGGCAGAGTTCTGGCGCGAGGTGGGCGAGCGCCGGCTGCCGCGCACGGACAGCCCGGAGAGCTTCGCGCTCAGGCTCAACAACGAGGTGGAGGTGGGCTCCTCCGTGTTCCTCCACCGGCTGCGCGTGGCGGGGATCCCCTACGCGACGCTGTCGGGCACGGGCTCGCGTTCGCAGGCGGCGACGGAGGCCGGGGGCTACGCGGCGCTGACGCGGGTGCGCGAGTCCTGGCAGGCGCAGTGGACGCCGTCCACGGACGTGGCGCTGGTGGAGAAGATCGTCCTGGGCGACTCGCTGGAGGGCGTGACGACGCGCGTCCTCCAGGAGCGGCTGAACCTGGCGAAGACCACGGCCCAGGCGGCGGACGTGCTGCTGGAGTCCGTCATCACCGGCTGTCCGCAGACGGTGGCCTCCGCGCTCCGGGCCTGTGACGCGCACGCGGCCACGGACGCGGACCTGCCCTCGCTGGCGTCGGCGGCGCGGGCGCTGTCGGGGCTGATGGCGTACGGCACCTCGCGGGCGCACTCGGAGGTGGGCGACGAGGCGGTGGCGTCGCTGGGGGAGAAGACCTTCGGCCGGGCGCTGCTGCGCGTGCGCGAGGCCAGCGTGTGTGAAGCGGAGGCGGTGCCGAAAGTGCTGGAGGCGCTGCGCACGCTGCACGAGGTGGCGCTGTCCCAGCCGCGCGCGGACAAGGCGGGCTGGTACGTGGAGGCGCGCGGGTTGATGGAGAGCCACGCGGTGCACCCGGCGACGTCGGGGCTCGCCACGGGCCTCTTGTACCTGGCGCGCGAGCTGCCCGAGTCCGACGTGGCGCTGGAGGTGGGGCGCCGGTTGTCCCTGGCGGTGGAGCCCGCGGACGCGGCGGCCTACCTGGAGGGCTTCCTCCAGGTGAACGCGCTGGTGCTGGTGAAGAGCCGCGAGGTGGTGAAGGCGCTGGACGACTTCCTCTGCGGCGTGGAGCCGGAGCGCTTCGTGCAGACGCTGCCGGTGCTGCGACGGGCGCTGGGCACGCTGGGGGCCACGGAGCGGCGCTACCTGATGGAGAACGTGATGGGCGCGCGGCAGTTGAAGGACAAGGGGCGCGCGGTGAAGGCCGTGCTGGAGCAGAAGGACAAGGAGACGTTGAAGGACATGAGCGCCGAGCTGGGCAAGGCGCTCGACGACCTGGACGACCTGCTATGAGCGTGGACCCCAAGGACCTGGAACCGAAGGACCGCGACGCGCTCCTGCGCTGGCGGCTGGCGCTGGGCCCGGAGGCGGAGAAGACGGGATCGTGTCCGTCGCTGGGTGGACTGGGAGGCGGCGCGACCGCGCTGGGCCTGGAGGGTGGGGACCTGGAGGAGCTGGATGACACGCTCTCCTTCGTCTACGGCGAGCGCTCCGCGGGCCGGGGCGGCTCCAAGCCCTACCTGCCCAAGTGGCTGGGCTCGCTGCGCGACTTCTTCAAGGACGACGTCATCGCGCTGGTGCAGAAGGACGCGATCGAGCGCAAGGGCCTCACGCAGCTGCTCTTCGAGCCGGAGACGCTGCCGTTCCTGGACAAGAACGTGGAGCTGGTGACGACGCTGGTCAGCGCGCGCGGGCTCATCCCGGACCAGGCCAAGGACCTGGCGCGCGGCATCATCCGCGAGGTGGTGGAGGAGCTGCGCAAGAAGCTGGAGTCCCCCCTGCGCACGGCCATCATGGGCGCGCTGCGCAGGGACCGGACAAGCCCCATCCCCATCGCGCGCAACATCGACTGGCGGCGGACCATCCGCTCCAACCTCAAGGGCTGGGACGCGGAGAAGAAGCGGCTCATCCCGGAGCGCTTCTACTTCTGGCCCAACCAGCGCCGGCACCACGAGTGGGACGTGACGCTGGTGGTGGACCAGTCCGGCTCCATGGCGGAGAGCGTGGTGTACAGCTCCGTGATGGCGGCCATCTTCGCGTCGCTGGACGTGCTGCGCACCAGCCTGGTCCTGTTCGACACGGAGATCGCCGACATGACGCCGGTGCTGGCGGACCCCGTGGAGGTGCTCTTCTCCGCGCAGCTGGGCGGAGGCACGGACATCAACCGGGCGGTGGCCTACGCGCAGGAGCACTACGTGCGCCGGCCGGAGAAGACGCTCTTCATCCTCATCACCGACCTGTACGAGGGCGGCAACGCCGAGGAGCTGGTGGCCCGGCTGCGGCAGTTGGTGGACTCGCGCGCCCGGGTGCTGTGCCTGCTGGCGCTGTCGGACAGCGGCCGGCCTTCCTATGACCATGCGATGGCGGAGCAGCTCACCGCGCTGGGGATTCCGTGCTTCGGGTGCACGCCCCGCAAGCTGGTGGACGTGGTGGAGCGGGTGATGCGCAACCAGGACCTGACGCCGCTCATCGCGTCCACGAACAAGGAGGACCGTCATGGCTGACGTACGGCCCGTGATTGGAATGGGAGCGCTGCTGGAGATCATCAGCGACAAGGCGGAGCTGGCCAAGGGCGCGTCCCTGTTCGACGGCAAGCAACTGGCCAACCTGTCGCGCTATCAGAACCGGCTGTTCGCGGACGCGGCGGGCTCCGGGGCGACGCCCTACAAGGTCTCGCTGGTGTTCGGGGAGGCGCGCTCGGACGTGAAGGGGAGATGCTCGTGCATGGCGGCGCGCTCGCGTCCGTTCTGCAAGCACGCGGCGGCCCTGCTGGTGGCCTGGGCCCGCGCGCCGGACGCCTTCGTGACGGCGGAGTCGGCCCCGGTGGCCCCGGCCGGCACCGGCGCGAAGAAGAGCGTGAAGAAGGGCAAGGCGGAGACCGGCGAATTGATGAAGGCGGGCGTGGCGCAGGTGTCCACGCTGGTGCGCGAGCTGGGCCTGTCGGGCGTGGCGTCGCTGGGGGCGGAGCGGCCCGAGCAGGTGCGCGCGCTGGGCGAGGCGCTCCGGGCCAACGGCCTGCGGCGGCTGTCGGCGCGGGCGGTGGAGCTGGCGGGCCTGCTGGACGCGGCCGTGGCGCGCACGGGCACGTTCGAGGCGCCGGCGTTCACGGACCTGGTGGCGGACATGCTGCTCACGGCGCGCAAGGTGGAGAAGCACCTGGGCGGCGACGCGCTGGAGTCCCGCCACGTGGAGGAGTTGATCGGCAAGACGTGGACGAAGAAGGACCGCGCGCCGGTGACGGGGCTGACGCTGGTGGAGTACGCGTTCTCCTCGCGCGTCACGCCGGACCGTTTCCTCATCCGCGAGAGCCGCTTCGTGGACCTGGTGTCGGGCGGGCACTACAGCGAGAAGCAGATCCTCCCCGCGATGCTCAAGACGGTGGCACCCAAGAAGAGCCACGCGGGCTACGTGCTCCAGGGCGCGACGGGCGGGCAGTACCCGGGCTTCGCGCCGCACCGGTTGGACCTGGAGGAATGGACGGGGGGCGCGCCCGTGGACCGTCAGCCCCTGGAGCGGTTGCTGGAGGTGGCGCTGCCGGACGTGAGCGCGGCGATGGCGGCCTTCCAGGAGCACCGCAAGGACGTGTTCGCGCCGGACCTGTTGCCGGTGGCGGTGCGGGTGGAGACGCTGCTGGCCAGCGGGTCCCGCTCGCAGTTCGTGGACGGGGCGGGCCGGGCGCTCTTCCTGCCTGCGGATGCGTCGCTGGAGGAGCCGCTGTCCGCGGCGCTGGAGGGCTCGAAGCTGCTGGCGGTGCTGGGCGACGTGGGCCTGGAGGCGGCGCTGCCCACGTTGTTCCCCCTGGCCCTGGTGGTGGAGACGCCAGAGGGCCTGGGCTTGCGTGCGTTGGGCCGGGCGGAGGATGCGCCGGTGGTGTCGCGGCGGCGGGGGCGGGTGCGGCCTCCGGTGACGCCGAGCGCGTTGCCCCGCAGCGGGTGGGCGGAGGCGGCCCGGTCGGCGGGGGCATCCCGAGCGGCCATCGCGCTGGCGGAGGTGCGGGACGAACTGGCGGATGCGTTCGCCAGCGGGCTCGCGGCGGTGGGGACGCGGACCGTGGAGCCGCTGGTGGCGCGGCTGCGGGAGCTGGGCCTGGAGAAGCCGGGGGCGCTGCTGGAGGCGCTGGCGCAGCGGCCCGACCCGGGCGAGCGACTGGACGACTTCATCAAGGTCTACCAGGTGCTGGGCATCGCGCTGGTGCGGCTGTCCGGCGCGGTGCAGGTGGAGGTCTCCGGACTGGAGTCCGTGCCCACGCACCCGAGCATCCACGTGCAGCGGCCGGAGGTGGCGCTGTCGCCGGGCGAGGCGATGGTGCGCCGGGCGCGCGGGGAGCTGACGCGCTACGAGGCGGCGGCGCACGCGGCGCGCTACTACGCCAGCCTGGGCGTGGACGCGCTCCTGCGCGACTACTACCCGACGTGGAGCGACGGTGCGGCGAGCGCCTTCGTGGCGAAGGTGGTGGCGACGCGAGGCGACGCCGCGCTGGAGTCGGTGAAGGGGGCGCTGGCCGAACACCACAGCCGCATGGTGCGCCGCACGGCCCTGCGCACCCTGGGCGCGATGGGCGGGGCCCAGGCGAGGCGCGAACTGGACGCGATGACCCGGAGCGGCCACGACGCGGGCCTGCGCCTCTTCGCGAAGGAGACCCTGGAGGACGTGCGCGCCCGCGAGGCAGGGGAGAAGACGGTGGCGGAGCTGATGCGCGTCCGCCGCGACAAGGTGCAGCCGTTCGCGCAGGCGGCGCTGTCCGAGTCGACGAAGGAGGCCCGCGCGGCGGCGGTGAACACGCTGGCGGACCACGGCGCGGTGGCGATGCCCGTGCTGCGCCAGGTGCTCTATGGGGACCCTTCGCGCGAGGTGCGGCGGGACGCGGCGCAGGCGCTGGCGCGGATGGGCGACTCGGAGGTCATCGACCGGTTCGTCAACATGGTGCAGGCGCGCAGCGCGGCCGACGACGATGCCAAGACCGCCGTGTACGCGCTGGGCATGCTGGGGGACGTGCGGGGCGCGGAGGCCCTGCTCGCGGCGTTCGCGGACGGGTGGAAGCCCGGCGTCGTCGCGGAGTCCATGCGCACGTTGGGGCTGGCGCTGCTCCAGCCCGCGCTGAACCTGGCGGAGGCGCGCCCGGAGGTGCTGGAGCGGCAGGCCCTGCGCGGCCTCTTCGAGACCTTCCCCTCGGCGCCGTTGGCGAAGGAGCTGCTCGCGCGCGTGGACGCGTCGCTCGGACACCCGGACTTCGTGGACCGGGCGACCGTGTACCTGAAGCTGGCGGCGCAGAACGCGCCGGTCGGCAAGCAGGTGGCGGCGCGTCTGTTGGAGCTTCCCGCGGTGTCCGGGGACAAGGCCCTGGCCCGGCTGGCGAAGAAGGTCCTGGGGTGAAGGCGGGCCTTCGGGGGCCTTCTGTCCGTTCGCGGATCAGCTCGACATGCTGGCGGTGAGGTCGATGCTGGTGGGCGTCGTCGGCACGGGGAACGGCTTGCCGGCGGACGTGCTGAAGTCGAGCGTGTCGAGGTTGACGGAGTACACGCACGGGTTGCCGTAGAAGCGCACGGAGTAGGTCAGGCCCGTGAGGTCCTTCACGGTGACCCACTGCGTGTAGTCGACGGCGTCCTTGCCCAGCTTGTCCACGGAGCGGCTGGTGCCCAGCGGGATGTCCACGGTGTTCAGGATGTGGAAGGCCAGCGTGGTGGCATCCCCGGAGGACGACAGGGGCTGTGCGTACTGCTTGAGGTAGGTCGCGCGCACGAACCGCGCGGGAGGCGTCGAGTCACCCGGCAGGCCGCGCATGCCGCTGCCGTGGCCGGAGGGGGAGAACGACTGGAGGCCCAGCTCCGTGGGCTTCGCGTCCCAGGGGGACAGGTTCGCGTAGTTGCCCAGGTTCTCCAACTGCTGGGGGAACGGCGGGTTGTTGGTGCAGACGCCGACGGGGTTGTCGTAGACGTTGAGCGTCCCGTTCGTGCACTCCACGACGATGCTGTTGCCGCCCGCGTCGTGGATGGGGAAGTGCAGGGGCAGCAGCTTCGCGAGCAGGTCGCCTTCCCACACCTGCACGTTGCCGCGGGTCAGGGCCGCCTTCACGTCCGCGACGGTCGCGCAGGTGCCGAGCGCCCAGTTGACGAAGTCCACCAGCGCCAGGGCCTGCGCCGGCTGGGTGACGGACGGGTACGTGGAGCCCGGCAGCCACAGCGCGCCCACGCAGAGGCCCGCCGTGTTCATGCCATCCACGATGATGCTGTCGGTGAGGGCGGTGAGGCCGACATACCCATACGTCGATGTCCACTTCAGGCCGGGCTTGAGGCCCGGGCCCATCGATTGAAAGGACTCGCCCTTCGCGTGGGCCATGAGCTGGGATTTGAGGTCGACGCCGAACTCCATGCTGCGGCCGTTGACCGCGTAGCTCGTGGAGATGCGGGAGTCGGTGCCAGTGATCAGGAAGTCAGTGCACATGGGCTTTCCTCGTTCCGTGGTGTCAGTCCTCCCCCGACGGTAGGAGCGCTCCACGGTGTCCGGACCCCTCTGCACGTCATGCACCAACACCCGGGCAACACCGGTTCTCTAGAAATTCCAGGACATTGGCGGAAGGCTCCCCGTGAGCGGTTCCTGGCTGCGTCCTCGTGGAAGGCCGCCGCGTCCCCATGCGACGCGGAAAGCGGCCTGCCCATTTGTGACAGGAGGCTTGCGGGCCCCGGCTGGCTCGGGTGAATTCGGGTGGCGCGGGACCGATGAGGACGCGCATCGCCCCTGGGGCGAAGAGGGGTCACCATGAAGTCGTCGAGGCCGTCCATGGGTTGGAGGCGCACCTGCGCCGCGGTGCTGGTGGCGGGAAGCGTCTTCACGACGACCGCTTGGGCCAACCCGCCGCCGTCGTCGGAGAAGCGCTTCGCGAAGCGCTACCTCGTCATCCTCGCGGCGGAGCCGAAGCTGGGCCCCCAGGATGAGCTCCAGGCGAAGCTGACGAAGCAGGCGGACCTGGAGACGGACTTCGCCCGCCTGTCCTCCACGGACTTCGCGGGCCTCAATCCCTGTCTCCAGATTCTCGTCGCCAACAGCTTCGCGGCGAAGGCGGAGGCGGAGGCGTACGGCCGCAAGCTCCAGGCCCTGGGCGTCAGCTTCTCCGTGCGGCAGTCGGGCGCGTATGTCAGCGGGGACGCCGTCCGGCAGAAGAAGTGCGCGGAGGTCTGGCAGGCCTTCTTCCGCTTCACCGCCGAGCCCCACGAGGACGATGGGACGGCCCCGACCTTCAAGGCAACCGCCGTGCTGAAGCACGCGGACGGCAGCGAGGAGGTCCGCCTCCTCAAGGACCGGTTCGCCAACAGCGACGTGCCCGAGGGTGCGCCGCAGCAGTTCAGTGTCTGGTACGGGGGCGGGGGGGCGGACGTGAAGCTGGTGCGCAAGGGGCAGGCGCTGGTTGTCCTCCAGCGCTACAAGGATGAGGGGATCCCCCTCGCGAAGGAGAAGGACGTCGAGGTCGCCCGCTTCGTCCTTCCTCTCAATGTCCGCGTGAGCGGACTGGACAAGTAGACGCGAGGATGACGGACCCCACGCCCTCGGTTCCCGGCCCGCGACGTGACGACTCGCTGGAGGACTTCGAGCTGCCGTTCTTCCAGTGGATCGCGATCCAGCTCCAGGGGCTGATCATCGCCATCCTCGTGCGCTCCACCGACCTGCTGCTCCTCTTGTGGCGCCCCAGCTTGTTGAAGCCGTACCTGGGGCTCTGGTGGCAGCGCCTGCTGCTCACCCCGTACAGCGCGCGGCGCACCTTCGAGATGGTCCGGGCGCTCCAGTCCACCGGGCAGTCCTTCCGCGAGCTCATCTACGGGGAGACGCCGCTCCTGACGGCGCTGCTCTTCCTGAAGCGCGCGGGCGTGGGTCCGGGCAGCCGCGTGGTGGACCTGGGCGCGGGGCGGGGCCGGGTGCTCATCGCCGCGAAGTGGCTGAAGGCGCGGTCGCATGGCGTGGAGCTCATCGCGGACCACGTGAAGCGCGTGGCGCCGTGGCTCGAACCCGCGGGCATCACCCTCACCGTGGGGGACATGCTCCGCGAGCCGCTGACGGACGCGACCCACATCTTCACCAACTGGGTGGCCTTCACGCCGGAGACGAAGGCCCGGCTGGTGGAGCACCTGCGCACGTGCCAGCCCGGGACGTGCATCATCACGGTGACGCGGCCCATCGAAGCAAAGGGTTTCATAAATCACACTTCGCGCTGGATGCTCTTCACCTGGGGGCCCGAAAAAGTCTGGGTTCAGGAGTATCGCCCGGAAAATTCAATCCCAGGCGGAAGCGCGGAGT
The DNA here is from genome assembly GCA_004173515.1 of Myxococcaceae bacterium. GTDB lineage: Bacteria > Myxococcota > Myxococcia > Myxococcales > Myxococcaceae > Corallococcus. Next base: position 13,383 of record SECN01000191.1, read on the forward strand.
GATGTCAGACGGTGTTTCTAGGGTGCGTGCCTTCACCCGGAGTCGCATCTGAAAGGCTGACACCATGATGCAGCGTCTGTTGAAGTGCCGTGGCCTCCTCGCCTCGGCGGTGTTCGCGGTGTTGATGGGCGGCGCGGCCGCGCAGGCGGAGTCGCCTGGAGCGGGCGCCTCGGCGGATCCCACGGACAACGGCGGGTCGCAGACGTTCGCGGCCCAGGCGGAGATCGCGAGGGTGCTCGCGTACTGGACGCCGGAGCGCATGGCGGCGGCGGTGCCCGCGGATGTGCCGACGACGTCCGGCAAGGCGCCCATCAGCCTGCGGCAGGTGCCGGAGGACAAGCAGGTGGGGCGCGTGGACGGCGCGGAGCCGCGTGGGGGCGTGCCCATGATGGCGGCCGACATCCATTCGATGAGCGGCCGGGTGTTCTACACGGGCGACCAGGGCGGGAACTTCTCCTGTTCGGGCAGCACGGTGAACAGCAATGGCAAGCGGCTGGTCTTCACCGCGGGCCACTGCGTCCACGGCGGCGGGGCGGGGCGCGGCTGGCACACCAACTGGGTGTTCGTGCCCGCGTACCACGCGGGCTCTCCGTACGGCACGTGGACGGCGTACCAGTTGTGGACGAAGAACGGATGGATCAACAACGGGGACCGCGCCTATGACGTGGCGGCCGCGGTGATGAACCCGCTCAACGGCGTGCGCATCGTGGACGCGGTGGGCGGCCAGGGCATCAAGTGGGGCATCGGCTACGGCCAGACCATCTACCAGTTCGGCTATCCCGCGTACGCGCCCTACAACGGGTCGCAGCTGTACTACTGCTCGGGCGCGACGTGGAACGAGGGCGGCTTCCCCACCATCAGCTGCTCCATGACGGGCGGTGCCAGCGGCGGCCCCTGGCTGGAGAGCTATGGCCAGCAGTTCTGGGCGTACCTGTACTCGGTGAACAGCTGGCAGTTCTGGAACCCGGACCCCAGCCACGTCTACAAGTGGCAGGGCCCGTACTTCAGCTACGACACGGCCGGCAGCCTGTTCGACCTCGTCAAGGACATGTGACGGCCGGGCGGGCGGCGCTTCAGGTGCGCCAGTAGCGGCGCACCTGGGCGTCCGTCCGCTCTTCCTGCGCGAAGCGGAGCATCAGGGGCTCCGCCATGGCCTCGGGGACGCGCAGCTGTGCGAGCAGCGCGCGGACCTCGAACTTGCGCGTGAGGGCCAGCAGGGCCTCGCGCTCGGGCAGGGTGAGGCCCGGATGCCAGCAGTCCACGATGAGCACCACGCGGCGCTCCTGGCCCCGGTTCCACGTCTCGTGTTCGAACGAGTCGTGGAAGGCGAGCACGCGGCCCTGTTCCCAGTGCCGTGATTCGGTGCCCACGCGGATGCCGCAGCCCTCCGGAATCTTGAGGCCCAGGTGCAGCCGCATCCGGAAGCCGTCCCAACTGCAATGCGGCGTCAGCGTGGTGCCTGGCGTGTGCGAGGAGAAGAGCACGTCCGCCAGCGGGAACGCGGTGCACTCGCCCTCCAGGGAGTGCACGGCCTGGGCGGTCTCCTCCATGGCGAGCTTCGGCCAGAGGAGGCGGTCCAGGCGCTCGCCCGCGAAGTACACGGGGTGCACGGACCAGCGGCCCGTGCCGACGATGCCGGCGTCGTAGTGCAGCAGGTCCGCGTCCTCCAGCCGGGCGAGGTCGCGCTGCACCGCCGCGAGGCAGCCTTCCAGCGCCTTCGCCACGGGAGGGGGCGGGTCGCGCCAGGGGCGCTCGTCCAGGC
>SECN01000192.1 GCA_004173515.1 Myxococcaceae bacterium
GTGAGCGTGCGCGCTTCGGACAGGAAGCGCGCGACCAGCTCCGGCGCCTGCGCCAGGTGCGCGTGCAGCACCTTGATGGCCACGCGCTTCTGGATGAGCGTGTGCTCCGCGAGGAACACGGTGCCCATGCCGCCGCGCCCCAGCTCGCGCACGACGCGGAAGCGGCCGAACTCCTGGCCCACCAGCGACGGGACGATGGGCGTGGGCGACGACATGGGAGAAGGCGTCAGCGGTATCGCCGCGACCGGTCCCGGAGGCGGCGTGCCCGCATAGAGCAGGGTGCCGCCGGTATCCAGCCCCCGCATCAGCGTAGGACACGCCTCCGCATCGGAGTGGGGCTGACCGCAGGAACAGGTGAGGGACGACGAAGCGAGCACGGGAGGGGGACCGGGGCCTGGTGAAGCGGGGTGGGGAAACGGCGTCAGGAACGGATGCCAGCGGTGTGCCAGGACCCGGGATTTTCGGGCTTGCGCGGACGGTCGCGCCAAACGGTTGATCCGCTTCGCCTTTCCGACACTGCGTCGCGACCCGTGCTCCAGCGCATCACGCGACACCCTTCGGTTTCGGGGAGTTTTTACAGCCCCGGGACAGAACTCTTTTCCGCCCTGCTACCCAATACGTCCAGCCCGCCCATCCTTGGCCGACTTCCGCCTTCACGCCCCTTCAACGTCGCTGCCGCGCCGCGCAGTCCCAGCAAGATGACAGGCGGTCGTGCGGGTTTCCAGTGTTCGTCAACATGGCCAACAAGAGTGGAAAACATCTCGTTCACTCTCGAAGAAAGCCGCGTTTGCGAGTCTCGCAGCGGACACCTGGAAGCCCCTGGGCACCACCGAGTGGCGTGCGGATCCGCGACCTGTTCGAGGCACGACAAAGCCACCGGGGCTGAAGTGTTCTGCTCGGATGACGGGGGTTCCGGGGCTGCGGACATGGTCCGGGCGCGAGCGCAGGGGCCTGCCCCAAGCCGTGCGAAACATTCGTCTGCGATTGGGACCGCCCTCTGGCCGGGCCTTGATTCTCGAATCAATCTGCTCATACCCTGAGTACGCCTCTGTCTTGGTTTGGAGGCATTCCCCTCTTCTCAAGCCTTCCCCCTCTTGAGGTGTCCCATGTCTCCACGTGTCTCCTCGCGGCTCTTCCGGCTGCCGCTCCTGCTGTTGGGGTTGCTCACCCCGCTCGCGGGCGTCGCCCTTCCCGTCCAGGCCACGGCCGCGCGTGTCGCCATGGCGGCGGTGCCGACCACCGGCTTCAAGTTCGTCGACATCACCGTGGGCGACGGCACCGTGCTCAAGGCCAACTACATCGCGCCGACGACGCCGGGCCCGCACCCGGCCGTCGTCTTCATCTCCAGCTGGGGACTCAACGACGTGGAGTACCTGGCCCAGGCCAGCGCGCTGGCGCAGCGGGGCTACGTGGCGCTGTCGTATACGCCGCGCGGCTTCTGGGCCTCGGGCGGCGGCATCGACACGGCCGGTCCGGCGGACATCGCGGACACGTCGCGCGTCATCGACTGGCTGCTCGCGAATACGTCCGCGGACCGCTCGCGCATCGGGCTGGCGGGAGTGTCCTACGGCGCCGGCATCTCGCTCATCGCGTCAGGGTTCGACCCGCGCGTGAAGGCCGTGGCCGCGCTGTCCGGTTGGACGGACCTGGTGGCGTCGCTGTTCGGTGGGGAGACCCGGCGGCCGCAGGCGGTGGGCCTGCTGGACTTCACCTCGCGGCTGCTGGGCAGGCCGAGCCCCGAGCTGCGCACGACCATCGACAACTACTACGCCAACCGCGACATCGCGGGCATCAAGGCCTGGGGCCGGGTGCGCTCCGCGAGCACCTATCTGTCCCGCATCAACGCCAACGCGCCCGCTATCCTCATCGCCAACTCCTACGGCGACAGCCTCTTCCCGCCCAACCAGCTCGTGGAGTTCTACGGCCAGCTCACGGGGCCCAAGCGCCTGGAGCTCGCGCCGGGTGACCACGCCGTCGTGGAGGCCACCGGCCTGTTCGGACTGCCGAACCATGTCTGGACCAGCGTCACGCGCTGGATGGACGCGCACGTCGCGGGCGTGGACACCAGCATCACCCAAGAGGCGCCCATCGTGCTGCGCACGTACAACGGCGCGGTGGAGGGCTACGCGTCGTGGCCCGCCGTCGCCACCAGCACGCAGCGCTACGGCCTGGGCGCCGTCAGCATCTTCAACGGCACGGGCACGCTGGGCGGCACGCCGTCCACGAGCGCCGCGAAGACCGTCTGGGCATTCGACACCACCGCCGACGCGGGCGTGGCGCTCTTGACCAACGGGCTCCAGGCGCTGACCGGCATTCCTCCCATCGTCTGGCTGCCGGGCGTCAACCGCCTCAACGCGGGCGTCTGGACGTCGGCCCTGTCCACCCGCGCCATCTCCATCCGCGGCTCGGCCACCCTGCGCCTGCGCGTCACGCCGACCGCCTCCACCGGGACCGTGGTCGCGTACCTGTATGACCTCACCGGCGACTTCGGCGGCCTCATCACGCACGTGCCGCTCACGTGGACGGGCGCCACGCCCGGCACGCCCGTGGACCTGGACCTGAAGTTCCCCGCCACGGCCTATGACGTCGCGGCGCTCCACCAGCTCGCGCTCGTCGTCGACACCCAGGACCCGCTCTACCTGGGCGCCAACAATACCGGTGCGCAGCTGTCGCTCCGGGGGCCGTCGTGGCTGGACCTGCCGCTGCGCTGACATGAACCCCGTGCCGGCGCGCGCCTTCGCTGAACCTGCGCGCGCGCCGGCCTCCGGGATTTCGAACGGGGGCCAGTTCCCCAGCGCACCCACGTCCCACGTAGGGGCGCCCCGACGCGGCCGGATGTGTGCCTTCACGGCACCTGTCCTTCCATCCACGTTGCTCAATACCAGACGACGACAGACACCCCATTCCGCATGACGCGGAGCGTTGGGTGCCTATCGTCGGTTCGTCTTCTAAACCCCCGCAGGAGTCGCGCATGTCGACGGTCTACGAAGCACCGGGTCAGAAGGGCAGCAAGGTCCAGTTCCTGAGCCGCTACGGCAACTACATTGGTGGGAAGTTCGTGCCCCCCGTGAAGGGCCAGTACTTCGAGAACATCAGCCCCGTGAACGGGCGCCCCTTCTGCGAAATCCCGCGCTCCACCGCGGAGGACATCGAGAAGGCGCTGGACGCCGCGCACGCCGCCAAGGACGCATGGGGCAAGACGCCCGCCGCCGAGCGCGCGAACATCCTCAATCAGATCGCCGACCGCATGCAGCAGAACCTGGAGATGCTGGCCGTCTCCGAGTCCTGGGACAACGGCAAGCCCATCCGTGAATGTCTGGCCGCCGACCTGCCGCTCGCCATCGACCACTTCCGCTACTTCGCCGGTTGTATCCGCGCGCAGGAAGGGTCGCTCAGCCAGTTGGATGACAACACGGTCGCCTACCACTTCAACGAGCCGCTCGGCGTCGTGGGGCAGATCATCCCGTGGAACTTCCCGCTGCTGATGGCCGCGTGGAAGATGGCGCCCGCGCTGGCCGCCGGCAACTGCATCGTCCTCAAGCCCGCGGAGCAGACGCCCGTCACCATCCTGAAGTTCGTGGAGCTGGTGGGCGACCTCTTGCCCCCCGGCGTCCTCAACATCGTGAACGGCTTCGGCATCGAGGCCGGCAAGCCGCTCGCGAGCAACAAGCGCATCGCGAAGATCGCCTTCACGGGTGAGACGACCACGGGCCGCCTCATCATGCAGTACGCCTCCGAGAACCTCATCCCGGTGACGCTGGAACTGGGCGGCAAGTCCCCCAACATCTTCTTCGAGGACGTCTTCGCCAAGGACGACGACTTCGCCCAGAAGGCGCTGGAGGGCTTCGCCATGTTCGCCCTCAACCAGGGCGAGGTCTGCACGTGCCCGTCGCGCTCGCTGGTCGCGGAGCGCTTCTACGACGAGTTCATGCAGAAGGCCGTGGAGCGCACGAAGCGCATCGTGCAGGGCAACCCGCTGGACACCGCGACGCAGATTGGCGCGCAGGCGTCCAATGATCAGTTGGAGAAGATCCTCTCCTACCTGGACATCGGCAAGAAGGAGGGCGCGAAGGTGCTCACCGGTGGTGGCCGCAAGTCGCTGCCGGGCGCGCTGGCGGAGGGCTTCTACGTGGAGCCCACCATCTTCGAAGGCAACAACAAGATGCGCGTGTTCCAGGAGGAGATCTTCGGCCCCGTCGTCGCGGTGGCGAAGTTCAAGGACGCAGCCGACGCGCTCGCGCAGGCCAACGACACGCTCTACGGCCTGGGCGCCGGCGTGTGGACGCGCGACACCAACACCGCCTACCGCATGGGCCGGGGCATCCAGGCCGGCCGCGTCTGGGTGAACTGCTACCACCTGTACCCCGCGCACGCGGCGTTCGGCGGCTACAAGCAGTCCGGCATCGGCCGCGAGAACCACAAGATGATGCTCAACCACTACCAGCAGACGAAGAACATGCTCGTCAGCTACGACGCCAAGCCCATGGGTTTCTTCTAGGGATGCCTGTTCCGCGCGTCGAAGTGACGCCGGCCGCCGAGGCCCTGCTCCACAAGATGCAGGGCCTCCACGGTCCGCTGCTCTTCCACCAGTCCGGCGGCTGCTGCGACGGCAGCGCGCCCATGTGCTTCCCACGCGGCGACTTCCGCATCGGGCAGGAGGACGTGTACCTGGGTGAAATCGTCGGCACGCCCTTCTACATGTCCGGGTCGCAGTTCGAGTACTGGCGCCACACCCACCTCACGGTGGACGTGGTACCCGGTCGTGGCAGTGGCTTCTCCGTCGAAGCCCCCGAAGGCGTGCGCTTCCTCATCCGCTCGCGCCTGTTCACCGACGACGAGCACCGGGCGATGGAAACCGAAGGGCCTCCGCTCAAGGGCCCCCAGCACTGAAGCACGTCCCGCGCGCCCCTTCCCCGCTCAGGAATCCTGGGAGGGAGGGGGCCGCGTGTCGGGCGCGGGCTGGCGGGGCAGCCGCAGGGTGAAGGTGGCGCCCTGCCCCGGCTGGCTGTCCACGTCGATGCGGCCGCCCAGCGCTTCGACAATCTGGCGGCTGATGTAGAGCCCCAGGCCCATGCCGCCGTAGTGCCGGTCCGACACCGCGCGCTCGAAGCGGCCGAAGAGGCGGGGCAGCGCGTCCGCCTCGATGCCGATGCCCTGGTCGCGCACCTCCCACCAGGCCTCGCCGTCCGCCCCCGTACCGGCGCGCACCGACACCGGGTGACCCGCGCCGTACTTGGCCGCGTTGGTGAGCAGGTTCACCAGCACCTGATCCAACCGGAGTGAATCCCACTGGCCCGTCAGCGTGCGCGGCAGCTCCACGCGCAGCGGACACCGGGCCTGGGCGAACACCTCCTCCAGCCGCTCCACCGCGTCGCGCGTCATCTGGACCAGGTCCACCTCCGCGCGCTCCAGCGTCAGCTTGCCCAATGACAGACGGCTGACGTCCAGCAGGTTGTCCACCAGCGCCGTCAGCCGCAGCACCTGCCGCTGCGCGGTGTTCAGCCGGCCCGTCACCGGCCCCGACGTGCCGGCCACCTCCAGCGCCCGGCCAATCAGGTTGTGCTGGAGGATGAGGCTGGTGAGAGGCGTCTTCAGCTCGTGGCTGGCCACGGAGAGGAACTCGTCGCGCAGGCGCACCGCGGACTGGGCGTCGTGGAAGAGCCGCGCGTTCTCCAGCGCGACGCCGATGCGCAGCGCCAGCTCCTCCGCCATCGTCACGTCCGCGGCCACCAGCGTGCGCTGCGGCGCGGCGGTGAACAGCGTGATGACGCCCAGCATGCGGCCCCGGGCGCGCAGCGGCACCGACAGCACCGACGTGGGCGCAAGGCTGTCCACCAGGGCCCGGTGCTCCTGACTGGTGGACACCGCGTCGCACCGCTTGAAGTCCAGGCGCGACAGGAAGCAGACCTCCCCGGACGTGAAGCACTGGAGCGCCGGATGCGCGGGCCCCCGGTCCTGGTCCGGCAGGGCGGCCTTCAGCCGCGCATCGTGTTCGGAGGCGCGGTGGGCCGCCGTCACCCGGCGCAGCGTTCCGTCCGGCGCCGCCAGGTCCACCAAGCAGCCGGTGGCCACGTGGTTCGCGACCAGCTTCGCCACCTCCGGCAGCGCCTGCTCCACGTCGTCCAGGCGCAGCGCCAGCACGCGGCTGGCGTCCAGCAGCAGTTGCAGCCGCTCCTCGGCTTCCTTGCGCCGCGTGACGTCCGCCATCGCGCCGGTGAGGTAGGCGACCTTCCCGTCCAGCCCGGCGAAGGACTGCCCCACGCTGTGCAGCCAGCGGACGCCGCCGTCGCGGCGCACCACCCGGAACTCCAGCTCGAAGAAGCTGGGCGCCTGACGCTGGTGCCGCTGGAACTCCGCCTCCACGTGCGGACGGTCCTCCGCGTGCAGCCGGGAGAGGAAGTCCCCCACGCCCGTGGACGAATCCACCGCGGGCAGGCCCAGCATGTGGTTGAGCGCCGCGTCCCGCGTCTCCTTCGCGCGCACCAGGTCCACCCGCCACGTGCCCATGTCGCCCGTCACCAGCGCCTGTCGCAGGCGTTCGGTGCGCTCGCGCAGGGCTTCGTAGAGCGCGGCTCGCTCCAGCGCCTGCGCGCACTGGTGCGCCAGCGCCTCCAGGAAGGCCCGCTCCGACGCGGAGAAGACGCGCGGCTCCGGCCACCCGAGCAGCAGCAGCCCCTGCATCCGCGTCTCGCCCCACAGCGGCACCACCGCGCGGGCCCCAGGCCCCAGCCCGCGCGCGAACTCCGCGGCCTGGGGCTGCTGGCGGCTGAACTCCTCCAGCGAGCCGAACCACCACGCCTCGCGCTGGCGGTCGTGGCGACCGCACGGGGAGGCATCCCCGTCCGGGGGGCGGAGGAGGCGGGCCAGCGATTCCTCGGAGTACCCCAGCATCCGCAGGGGCCGCAGGCCGCCGTTCTCCTCCAGGGCCATCACCGCGACGCGCGTGGCGCCGCTCGCCTCCCACACCTCGCGCGCCAGCACCTGCGCCACCGCGTCCTCGGTGGCCGCGCGGGACAGCGCCGCCGTCACCGCCTGGAGTCGCGCCGTGCGCGCCTGGGCCTGACGGGATTCGCCATACAGCAGGGCATTGTCCAATGACAGCGCGGCCCGCCGGGCCAGCTCGCGCACCAGCGCCAGGTCCCGCTCGCCGTAGCGGCGCTCCGTCTCACCGGACATCAATGACAGACATCCCAGCACCCGGCCCCGCGCCTCCAGCGGCACCAGCATCACGGAGCGGCACCCCAGGCGCCAGGACTCCGCCAGCCGCGCGTCTCCCTGCGCCACGGCCGCCTGGACGTGGGCTTCGGGCACCTCGGACACGAGGTAGGGCTGGCCGGTGCGCAGCACGCGGGCCACGCCCGTGGGGCCGTCCACCTGTTCGGGCCAGCGCTCCGCGATGGCATGCGCGGCGGGCACCAGCGTGGGGTCCCGGTGCGCCGCGGCCCGGCGCGCCACCGTGCCCGACGGCGTGAGCAGATCCACCACGCACCAGTCCGCCAGCCCCGGCACCACCAGCTCCATGAGCTGGCGCAACACCGTGGGCTCATCCAACGACGACGCCAGCACTTCACCCGCGTGGGCCAGGAAGGCGAAACGTCCCTCCTCCACGAACGCGCGCGACGACACACCCGCCTCAGGGGCGGGGACCCGCACCGGCGCGTCCGCCCTTCGGCTCTCGGAGGCGTCCTTCACGCCCGCCACACCTCCCGGAGTTCCGATGTCCGTGCGCGTCGTGCTCGAGGACGACACGGGCGGCTCGCCGGGAGCACCCATGGGGGAAGACTTCGTGTCCATGGTGCTCGCGGTCGCGGGGCTCGGGTCCGGCAAGCTGTTCGAAGCGGCTGCCTTCACGTCCTGGGTACGGCCCGTGGATGAATCATTCGCCCCCGCCGGCGACGAAGTGTCCGCCGCTTCACGCACGGACAGGACCGTCACCTCCCCAGACGCGGCATCTCCGCCCGGAGGCAGGGACGCCAGGGCCTCCGCGAAGCCGGACGCCACGTCACCGTCCGCCAGCCGGGGCGCGTTCGCCGCGCTCAGGGGCAGCGGCTCACCGGGCGGCGTGGGAGAGGGCTCGAGGGCTGATTCGGGCATGGAGTCAGGCGGACGGGAGGCAACCGATAATGACCGCCTCCCCGTCCCAACAAGCCCCCATGGAACCTGGATTCAAGGCGAGTGTCCGACAGGCAACCCGTCCGTGCCCGCCTGCTCGCGCGCGCTGGCTCAGCGCGCGGGCACTTCGGGTGAAGGCGGGTTCCACCACACCGCGCCCTTGCCCTCGATGGCCGCGTGCGCCCGCGCCCGCACCGTCCGCAGCGCGGCGTCATCCAGGGGGCGGAAGGCCGCGGCCGCTTGCAGCGCGGCGTCCTGTTCGTTGGGAAAGCCCAGCCCCAGCAACATCACGTCCGGCTCCAACGTGAGCGTGTAGTGCACGCACTCCGCCACCGACAGGTGCGGCAGCACCGGCGTGTCCCGCGCCTCGCCCCCGGAGCCGACCTTGCCACGCGGACGCGCCTGGAGCGGCCGGCCGTAGCCCTCCGTGTCCCCCAACAGCTTGCCCGCGCCGAACGTCTTGAAGGACACCACGCCCACACCCCGCTCGCGCGCCAGGGGCAGCACCTGCTCCACGTAGCGCGCGTCCACGAACGGCCCCAGCGGGAACATCACCACGTCACACCGCCCTGAACGCACCGCCGCCAGCAGCGCCTCCGGGTGGTGACAGGAGATGCCCCGGAAGCGCGCCTGGCCCTTCGCCACGCACGCCTCCAGTTGCTCCAGCGCCCCACCCGGCCGCGCCAGGTCCTCCCACTGCGCCAGCGACTTCACCGCGTGCAGCGCGAACAGGTCCACCGACGGCAGGCCCAGGCGCGAGAGGCTCTCCTCCACCTGCGGCGCCACCGGAGCCTCCAGCACGTCCACCTTGTCGATGACGAACACGCCCTCGCGCCGGCCGCGCAGGGCCTCACCCACGACCTCCTCGCTCAGGCCGTCCTCGTAGCCGGGCGCCGTGTCGATGACGTTGAGCCCCGCGTCCAGCGCCCGGCGCAGCGTGGCGACCAGGTCCTCGCGCGGCACCGTGCGGTCCGCCACGTCACCAATGCCCACCGCCGTCGCGGTGAAGCCCGTGCGCCCCAGTTCGCGGCGCGGCGTGAAGCGGGGAAGCGATGCGTCGGCCATGGATGACCCCTCCATCCCGCGCACCATCGCACCGGGCACAGGGGCTTCGCGCGCGAAAGCAGCAGCGCGCCCGCCTGCCCGCCCCTTCAGCCCCGGACCCGGTCCACCGGGCGGGAGAAGATGAACGCAATCACACTCACCCGGCGCGCCGCGTACGCGGCGGCCAGCTCCGTGGCCGCCTGCGCGTCGTTCGACTGGAGGGGGCTGAAGCGGAAGGCTTCGCCCGCGACGCCATCCTGGAGAAGCAGCCCTCCCGTCTTCAGCTCCGCCAGACGGCGGGCCGCGGAGGCTTCGGTGATGCGCAGCTCCAGGGCCACCGCCGGCGCAGTCCACACCCGGTCCGTCCGGGCGCGAAGCAGGAGGAGCACCTCCAGCTTCTCGATGGAATCGATGTGCGCCGTGAGGAAGCGCTGGACCCGGGGTGCAAGGTCGGCGTCAGTCACGCCTCCACCTATGGACCGAGATACTTTGTGAATCAACCTTTTCTGTCGCAGCGGTTGTTCACAGTCCCACACGAGGCCGCCCTCCTGTCCGACAGGATGCGTCATGCGGAAATCCACCCTGATTCCGGCTAGTTGCGCACGCGCTGGGCGGGGGCCCGCACCCGGACATCCATCCGGGCCTCCCCGGCGACCATGCTGCTCAGGGCCTCTGTCTGGTGGGGGGACAGCCGGGCCACGGCACGCAGGGCGGCCACCAGGATGAGGGACTCCAGGCTGGAGGGGACGCCCACGCCGCGCGGGCCGGACTTGATGGGCAGGGGCAGCCGGGGCACGCGGCCGGCGGCGGACAGGGCCTCCACCGCGTAGGCGGGGCTGGCCTCCAGGGACACGGCGATGGCGGGCAGCGCCTTGGCCTCCTCGCCCTGGCCGTGGACCTGGAGCTCCAGCAGCCGCGCGAGCGCGCCGGGCCGCTCATAGAGGGCCAGCCCCGCGAGGCCGTCGTCCGCGTGGAAGACGCAGCCCTCGTAGGTGTGCTCGTGCGCGCCGGAGACCTCCACCACGAAGGGCTGGCCGTCATCCCAGTGCGTCCACGGCCTCGCGTTCCAGTACTCGGTGGCGGCCTGGACGAAGAGCAGCGCCTTGTCCGAGCCCAGCCCGGACACGCCCCGCTGGCCCCACGCGAGGAACGTGGCGATGGCCGCCCGCGACGAGAGCGCCGCCTGCGGGGGCGCCGCCACGGACAGGCCCAGCGCCTCCGCGGCGTCCGCCAGCCCCGGCTCGCACCGCACCTGGGACAGGTCCTCCAGGCCGGCGAGCAGGGCCTTCACGCCCGCGACGTCGTCCTGCTCGAAGACGGGGGCGGACGGGTCGCCCGTCTCGCCGATGCGCAGGTACACCCCGGTGGTGCCCAGGGACAGGGGCACCGGGCCCAGCTTGAGCAGGTGGAACATGACGGGGCTCCCGGGCGCGCGGCTTGGACGCTCAGCCTTCCCGGACGACGCGCGGCGCGTCCAGGGCCTTGCGCACCTGTTTCATCAGGGCGCGGATGTCGAAGGGCTTCTGGAGGAACTCCATCCCGGGGTGCTGACGCCGCAGGCCGTTGGTGTCCACGGCGCTCATGCCCAGCACGGCGATGTGGCGCAGCTCCGGGTCCTTCTGGATGCGCTCGATGAGCGCGGGCCCATCCAGCACGGGCATCATCCAGTCGGTGAGCACCAGGTCCGGCTTCACCTCCGCCATGCGCTCCAGGGCCTCCTTGCCATGGGACGCCGTCAGCACGCGGTAGCCCTCCTCCCTCAGGAGGTCCGCGAGCGCTTCCAGGATGCCCTGTTCATCGTCCACCACCAGCACGGTCTCGGTCGCGGGAACCACGGATCCTCTGGGGGTCAGGAGTGGTTGCCCGGGAAGCGGGCGAGGCCGGTGAGCAGCAACTCAGGCGACGGCTGGAACGGAGGCTGGACCTCGATGCCCTGGGGCGTGATGAGGAACTCGCGCAAGGTCGGGTCGTAGTCCGCGTCCCGCATCTTGAAGATGGAGAGCAGCCGCCGCAACCGGCCGTTGAGCTCCAGGTGGCGCATGAACAGGAGGTTCTCCGCCACGCCGGACAGGCCCGTGCCCAGCGGCACGTCCATGTCCGGACCGAAGAGCCGGGGCGTCTCCAGCGTGAAGAACGTGGTGACCCCCAGCCGGCGCAGCTCCTGCGTGAGCGCGGCGAAGAAGGGGCTGATGCGCGCCGGCTCGTGCGTCGTCTCCACCATGGCGCTCAGCCCGTCCACGAACAGCCGCTTCACGCCGCGCTTGCGCACGTCCTCCAGCAGCGTGTGCGCCACCATGTCCAGGTTGCACTCGGCGGGCATGTTCCACTGGAGCGTCAGCCGGCCGTCCTTCACCGCGGTGCCCAGCGCCAGGCCCACGTTGGCCGTCTTGTGCAGCAGCCGGTCCGGGCCCTCGTAGAAGCTCACCATCAGGCCGGGCTCACCCAGGCGCAGCCCTTCGGCCAGGTGGCTGGCGCCCAGGATGGTCTTGCCGCTGCCCGGAGGCCCCATCACCAGCGTGGTGGACGCGGCGGCCAGGCCCTCTGGAATCATCGCGTCCAGCGTGGGCACGCCGAAGCGCACCCGCTGCGTGCCCCAGTCCGGCGGCTGCACGCGGCTGACCACCGTCTCCAGGCGGGGGAATACCTCCACGCCCGCCTCGGAGATGCGGAAGTGGTGCGACCCGCTCAGGCTCGCGCTGCCGCGGAACTTGCGCACCTGCAGCTCACGCCAGGAGCGCATCGCCGCCGTGCGCTCGCGCAGCTCCAGGATGCCGTCCACCATCGTGTATTCGGGGTGCACGGTGGGGCCCACGCTGCTGGTGAGCAGCAGCGCGGTGAAGCGCGTGAGGCCCGCGGACACCTGGAGCTCGTGGATGAACTTCTTGAAGTCGCGGCTGCTGCCCGCGGCCTCCTGCGCCTGCACCAGCCCGTCCAGCACCAGGATGCCCGCGCCGTGGTTGCGCATCTCCCG
>SECN01000685.1 GCA_004173515.1 Myxococcaceae bacterium
CCATCGCCAGACAGGTCGTCGAATCCAGTCCGCCGGACAGGAGCACCACCGCACGCTTCGCCATTCCATCCTCCACTTCGGGGCGGCGCACGTTACACGACGGGGACGGGCCCCGGGTGTTTCAGTCCTGCCGGTCGCCTCGCACCGTGTACACGGTGGTGCAGGTGGCCGGCTTGCAATCGCAGCTCGCCCCCTTGCCCGGCAGGAAGATGTCCGTGAGCGTGCCGCACGCGAGCGACACGTCGTAGCCGTTCTCCGTGGGCGCGGGGATGGTGCCCTCGGGGACGCCGCCGTCCAGGCGTGCGCAGTCGCGCGCCACGTTGCGCGCCTGGCTGTCGCTCAGGAGCATCACGTTGAGGTTCTCCTCGATTTCGGAGTCCTCGCAGCCGGTGCCGCACGACGCGCGGGGCGCGGTGGCACGGTGGGTGGAATTGACGCTCTGGCCCGAGTAGCCGGCGTCGCGCGTGAAGCCCAGCACGGTGAGAAAGCCCGTGCCCGCGTCGGTGTCCCGCGAGAAGGTGCCCTCGAAATAGAAAAAGCCCGCGTCGTCCAGTTGCGCGTACTCGCGCGAGCCCGCGTCGCAGGTGGTGCGCGCCGCGTCCAGCTTCGCCTGGAAGCGGAACGAGCCCAGCACCTGGTTGCCCGGGTACACGGGGTCGGTGAAACAGCCCACCGCGACGGCCAGGGCCGCCGCGGGGAAGAGCGCCAGCGCGAGTCGCTTCAGGTGCATGTCGTCCCCGAGGTTAGACGTCCAGCGAGGCCAGGGCCAATTGGTGGAAGGCCTCACTGCGGGCGAGCACCTCTCCCACATCGACCCGCGTCGGGTCCCCGCCGCGCGAGGCCGCGTCCAGTTGGGCCAGCACGCGACCCGCCGCCAGCGACGCCGGCATCGCGCGCCAAGCCGCCACCGCCGCCGCTTCCCACGCCAGCTCCGTGCCGGGACGGGTGAGCTGCACGCCCGCGTCGCCCAGCGCCAGCGACAGCGCGCACAGCCAGCCCAGCTCCACCGCGCCGAAGCACCCCAGCGCGCCCGCGCCCAGCACCAGCGCGTCCGGCGACGTGAGGTACGCCTCCACGCCGCCCTTGGGGTCCACGGACAGGCGCACGTGCTCCGCGCCCAGCGAGGCGAGCACCGGCTTCAGCGCGACGGACAGGCGCGGCAGGCTTTCGCCCGTCACCGGCACGAGGCCTTCGGGCTCCGGGTGCTGGAAGTCCTGCGCGGGCCGGGCCAGCACGGACACGGGGACGCGCGGCGCGGGGGCGTCGCTGGAGACGAGCGCGGCGCCGATGCCATCCGTGCGCTCGGCGGCCTCCGCGCGGCCCAGGGCGCGCAGCGCTTCCGCGTACAGCGTCCAGCCGTCCACGTCCGGCCACTTCTCGCGCAGCAGCGCCGGCCAGAAGCGCACCGCGAGCGCGGCGCCGTCCGGCGACGGGGACAGGCGCTCGGTCACCCACCGCGTGAGGCCAGGGGTGAGGTGGTTGCCTTCCGCGAGCCGTTCGGTGAGGCGCACGGCGGGGCCCACGAGCTGGGCGTCCAGGTAGCCGCGCAGGATGACTTCGAGCTCCGCGGGCTCGTGCGTGAGGCGTTCGCGCAGCCGCAGCGCTTCGCCCACGAGGCCCCGGGCTTCCGCGAAGCGCACGCGGCGGGCGAGCCGTTCGTCGGTGTCCGGGAGCTGTTCGAGCTGCGCGGCGGCTTCGGCGTAGCGCTGCTGCGCTTCATAGGCGTCCGCCAGCCGCTCGCGGTACGGCGTCCACGCGTCGGGGCCGGCGAGCTTCGCGAGCGTGTCCGCCAGGGACAGGAACACCGTGGACTCGCGCGCCTCGTCCACCAGCGCGAGCAGGAACCGCACGGCGGCGAGGCTCTCCGCGTCGTCGGCGAGCGCCTCCTCGAAGGCCTCGCGGGCCTCGGCGGGCTGGGCCAGCGGGCCCTGGAGCAGCTCACCGCGCTCCAGGTGCAGCAGCGCGCGCGCCTTCACGTCGGCGGTGCCCTGCGCGATGAGCGCCAGCGTGCGCTCCGCGGACTCCAGGTGTTCGAGCTTGAGCTCCAGCGCGTACCGCTCGCGCAGCAGCTCCTCCCGGAGCGCGGGCCAGCCGTCCGCGGCGAAGGCCAGCGACTCCAGGCGCGCGGGCTCCGGCAGCGCGCGCACGCGGGCGAGCACCGCTTCGGCCAGGGGCTCGGGCTCCAGGCCCAGCTCGGGCAGGAGCAGCATCAGCCGCGTGGCGAGGCCCGCATCGGCGCCCAGCTCCTCCAGGGCCCGCAGGCGCGCGACCACCGGGGCCGGACGGGCGCGCAGCACCTCGTCGCGCAGGGCCACGGCGAAGGCCGCGTCGCGGTCGAAGGACAGGGCGGCCAGCTCCAGCAGGCCCTCCCATTCGGAGTCCTCGCGCAGCCCGTCCGCCAGGGCCGCCGCGTGGGACGGATCCGCGTCCGGCATCGCGACCAGGGCCCAGAGGGCCACGCGCGTGCGGGGCACATCGCCGGCCTGCGCGGCCATGGCCAGCGCGTCGGTGTATTCGCCCGCGACCATGGCGGGCTCGAAGCCCACGTCCCGGGCGCGCGTGAAGGCGCCCAGGCGGGCGAAGCGCTCGGCCAGCTCCGCCGGGGACAGCATGTCCGGCGCGTCGGTGGCGATGCGCTCGATGACCTCCAGCGCCTCGCCCATGTCGCCGGCCTTCTCCCAGAGGCCCGCGGCCTCCAGCAGCAG
>SECN01000193.1 GCA_004173515.1 Myxococcaceae bacterium
GACCGCCGGGGCCGCCGCCACCGCCGCTGCCGCCGGGCATGGCGCAGGATGCGTTGTTCAGCGACGAGCGGATGACCAGCGTCTTGGACGCCAGCATCGCGCCGTCCGCCATGCGCTGGGTCGCGAACAGGTAGTTGCCCACGCTCTCCGCGGAGACGACGTTGTCATTGGCGTTGGTCGTGTCCCGGGCGCCGCGCGTGTTGTAGAGCGGCTGGTGGTTGACGATGTCGTCGTTGAGGGCGTCGTCGAAGAACAACTGCGAGGTGACGAACTCCTGGCCTCCGACGCGCACGGTGAAGTGGATGTGGATGGTGCGGCTGCTGTACCAACCGGGGAAGCACGTGTCGAAGTCCACGCGTCCGTTGGCATCCGTGGTCTGCACGCCCCGGAACCACCGCGCCGCGCGGGCCACCTCGTCACCGGAGGTGCAGAAGTCGCTGGCGTCCTCGCCAGAGTAGAGCCCTTCGGGCGCGGCGTGCCAGATGTCCACCGTGGCGTTGGGGATGGGCTTGCACGTCTCGTCGACGATGAGGAAGGCCAGGCGCACGGGCAGGCCGTCGTGTCCTTCGCTGATGTCCTTGCGGTCCACCGTGGTCGCGTAGCAGGGGCCCAGCGTGGACTCGCAGGTGAGCGCGCACACGGTGCCGATGCCGGCGGCGAACGGATCCGGGTAGCTGGAGGCGGCCGTCATCGCGGCGGTACCTCCGGTGGCCCACACGCCAGGGTCGGTGACGCCCGCGTCGGTGTCTCCGCCGCCGGTCGGGTCGTCCGTCTCACTGCCACCGCAGGCGATGAGCAGCTTGCCGATGGGAACCGCGGCCAGGGTCAGGCCGATACCGCGCAGCATGCCTCGACGGGTGAGGGCCTTGGGGAGCAGGTCCTGAGGGGTTTCGCTCTTCATCCGGTGGTTCCTCCGGGAGCTGGGGAGCCGGGAGCGGCGGGGGTGCCGTTCACGGGGCCGTCCGGCGCTGACCGGACGGCGAGCCGGGTTATCGCGGGAGAATCTTAAGCAACCCTTACGCGCGGGGACGGCGCCTCAAGAAAAGCGCACCACGAAGGCCGCGAGCAGGTGGCCCACCGCCTGGCCGTCCGCCGTCGAACGCGGTCCGCCCTCGGTGAGCTTCGCGCCCAGTTCCTCCAGCGCGGGCTTCATGTCCTCGAAGGCGCGGACCGCGGCGTCGGCGTTGTCGAAGAAGCGCGGGTGCCGCAGCCAGCCCGCGATGCCACAGGTGATGGAGTAGAAGGAGCGCGCCTCGTCCACTTCGTAGGTGAGGCGCAGGTTGTCGCGAAGGCCCTCGTCGCGCACCACGATGCCGCCCTGGCTGCCTTCGCCCCCGAGCGTCGAGCCCGACGCGTATTCGCTCCAGCCCGTGTCCTGGTCCATGCCTCCACCCTTAGCACCCCGTGCGCGGCCATGGGCGGAGTGTCAGGGCAGCGCTGCTCCGTACCGCGAGGCTCCGGACAGCAGGGGCGAGCGGTCGCGCCTCCGCGGGTTGCGCTCCGTTGTCGCACCCCGGGCACCGCCCCAGCTTTGAGGTGGGCTTCAGTGGGGGGCCGTCTTCATGTCCGTCGAACCGTTCCATGAACCGCGTTACTCCGAGGAGATCGTCCCCTTCCTCGCGGGCGACGGTCGCGCGCTGCACCTGGTGCACCTGCGCGGGCCGGAGGAGGCGGACAAGGGGCCGGTGGTGCTGGTGCACGGCGCGGGCGTGCGCGGGAACATCTTCCGCGCGCCCGTGCGCCGGACGGTGGTGGATGCGCTCATCGACGACGGCTACGACGTGTGGCTGGAGAACTGGCGCGCGAGCATGGACGTGGAGCCCGGTGAGTGGACCCTGGATCAGGCCGCCGTGCTGGACCACCCACCCGCCATCCGCACCGTGCTGGAGAAGACGGGGCACGACACCGTCAAGGCCGTCATCCACTGCCAGGGCTCCACCAGCTTCGCGATGGCCGCGGTGGCGGGGTTGCTGCCGGAGGTGGACGTCATCGTCAGCAATGCGGTGTCGCTGCACCCGGTGGTGCCCGCGTCCGCGAAGCTGAAGCTGCGCTACGCCGTCCCGCTGGTCTCCCACCTGACGCCGTACCTGGATCCGCAGTGGGCCTACGGCGGCCCCACGCGCACGGCCCGGGCGCTGACGCGCGTGGTGCAGGCGACGCATCACGAGTGCGACAACCTGGTCTGCCGCTGGACGAGCTTCACCTACGGCACGGGCTTCCCGGTGCTGTGGCGGCACGAGAACCTCAACAGCCGCACGCACGACTGGCTCCAGCACGAGTTCGGTCCGGTGCCCTTCAGCTTCTTCCGGCAGATGGAGACGTGCGTGCGCGCCGGCCACCTGGTGCCGGTGGAGCACTTCCGCGCGCTGCCGGAGGACCTGGCCGTGCGCGAGCCCCAGACGGACGCGCGCTTCGTCTTCCTGGCGGGGGAGGAGAACCGCTGCTTCCTCGCGGAGAGCCAGCGCCGCAGCTTCGAACACCTGGAGCACTTCCACCCGGGTCGGCACGCGCTGCACGTGCTGCCCGGCTACGGGCACCTGGACGTCTTCATGGGCAAGCACGCGTCCCGGGACGTCTTCCCCCTCCTCCTCGCCGAGCTGGACCGCCCGGTGTGACGAAAGGCCTGCCATGTTCATCCCCAGACGCATCCAGAGGCAGTCGGGTCGCTACTCGCGGGTGGACGACATCCCGTACGCGCTGCCGGTGAATTCGCAGGGCTCCCCGGCGCTGATGGCCGCCTTCACGGTGGACGCGCGCCGCGTGGCGGCCCTCCTGCCCGGCAACGAACTGCACCCGCTGCGCGTGACGCGGGACAAGGGCGTGCTGCTCATCTCCGTCATCGACTACAAGAAGACGGACATCGGCGCGTACATCGAGTTCAGCATCGCGCTGGCGTGCACGCATGGGCGCAGGCCCGCGCCGCCGCTGTTGCCGCTGCTGTTTCCCAAGCGCTTCGGCGTGGGGCAGTACGTGGTGGACCTGCCGGTGAACACAGAGGTGTCCGTGAAGGGCGGCAAGGGCATCTGGGGCATGCCCAAGCACCTGGCCCGGCTGGACTTCAAGCAGGAGAACGGGTCGGTCAGCAGCCGCTACGCGGAAGGGGGGCAGGAGGCGGTGCGCGTGCGCATCGAACGGCCGGGGCGCGCGTGGCTGCCCATTCGCGCATCGGCGGTGAACTACTGCGCGTTCCGCGGGATGTTGATGAAGTCGTCCATCTACTTCCGGGGCCGGTTCGGCTTCCGCGTCGGACGCCGCGCCTGGGCCACGCTGGAACTGGGGGACCACCCGCGCGTGCAGGCGCTGAGGGAGCTGAGCATCTCCCCGCGCGCGTTCTTCACCGGGTTCTTTCCCTCCTCGAGCGGCGTGCTGGACGACCACTTCGAGGCGTGGTTCCTCACCCAGCCCACGCTGCCTTCGCTCACGTATCCGGAAGGGCTGGAGAGCGTCGTGGACCTGGGCCAGGACCAGACGCCGATGCCGCCTCCGGATGGCGCTGGCGTGTCCGCCCGGAGCTTCTCCGGAGCCCACCAGGAAAACCATCAAGGTGTCTGGCCATGAAGCGCGGCGACCTCCTCCACCTTGGGAACGCGTGCCTGCTGTTCCTGTGCGTGTCCATGTACCTGGGCACGGGGTGGTCGCTCGTCCTGTTCTCGTTCCCCATCGCGTCCCAGCTCACGGTGGACAACTACTTCCTCCAGTTCGTGCCGCAGGTGCAGGCGGCCACGCGCTTCTTCACCGGCATGACGCTGGTGATGCTGCTGTCGTCGCTGGTGCTGGCGTGGCGGGAGCGGCGCACGTCGCTGCGGTGGTATCCGCTGATGGTGCTGCTGGCCGTGGTGGTGGCCACGCTGCTCACGCGCATCTTCATCTTCCCGTACAACGCCGAGATGGCGTCCGGCATCACGTCGCCCGAGCGGCTGACGGAGGTGCTGGGGGCGTGGATGCGGATGAACCGCGTCCGCGTGGGGCTGTGGACGGTGCAGTGGGTGTCCATGCTGGGCTACTTCGTGCACCGCCTGCTGCGCGCCGAGCATCCGGCGGGCAAGCGGTGGCCGCGCTTCGGTCTGTCCGTTCCGCCGCGCCGGGAGGTCCACGCATGAGCTCGGGCCTGGCGCGGCGGCTGGAAGCCCTGTCCCGCACCCACGGGCGTGGGTGGCGCTGGGCGCTCGCGGCGATCGGGTGGATCACCGTCGTGTCCGGCGCGGTGCAGATGTTCCTGCCCGGGACGGAGTTGAGGTTGTTGCACGCGGATGCGTCCGCTTCCCCCGCGCACTTCTTCCGCATCGTGGGGATGTTCATGGTGCTGTTCGGCGGCCTGCTGCTGCACGGCCTGCACGAGCCCCGCGCGAACCCGGCGGCCTTCCTGTGGTCGGGGCTCCAGAAGGTCGGCGCGTGCCTGATGGTGGCCGTGGCGGTGGGGCGTGGTCTGCTGTCGCCGCTGTCGCTGCTCGTGGCGGGATTCGATGCCCTGTCGGCCGCGCTGATCCTCGGGTTCTACGTGACGCTGCGCCAGCGCGAGCAGGTCATCTCCGTGCTCAAGCCGCATCCGGAGGTGGAGCCGCGCGAGGCGGGTCCGAAGTCCTTCGCGGGTTCATGGGCCCAGTTGCGAGATGCGTGGCCGGAGCCTGTCTCCGCGAGTTCGCCCGATGCACCGGATGGGGAGGACAGGTCTTCGTTCACGCACGACTCCCCCACGGCCACGGAGGCTCCGGCCGCGATGGCGGCAGGGGAGGGGGCCGAACCCCGACGCTCCCTCGTGCTCGCGGGCGGCGGCATGCGCGTCGCGTGGCAGGCCGGGGTGCTGCGTGCGTTGATGGACGCGGGGCTGGGCTTCGCGCATGCGGATGGCACGTCCGGCGGAATCATCACCCTGGCGATGTGGTTGTCCGGCCAGTCCCCCGCCGAGATGTGCGAGCGGTGGCGGACCCTGCGCGTGAAGGACTTCGTGTCCCTCCTGCCGCTGGACGCCTACGCGCGTCCCTGGAAGCTGGACGCGCTGGGCGACGCGGACGGCATCATCGAGCGCGTCTTCCCGCACCTGGGCATCGACCTGGACGCCGTGCGCGCGAACCGCGAGCGCGTGGGCACCTTCAACGTCTGTGACTTCGGCCGCAAGACGAACGAGGCCTTCGTCCACACGGACGTGGACCGCGACCTGCTCGTGGCCGGCATCTCCCTGCCGCTCTTCATGCCCCCCGTGCAGAAGGACGGGCGGCTCTTCCTGGACTCGGTGTGGATCCAGGACGCCAACGTGATGGAGGCGGTGCACCGGGGGGCGGACGAGGTGTGGATCGTCTGGTGCATCGGCAATACGCCCGAGTACGGCTCGGGCTTCTTCCGCCAGTACGTCCACATGATTGAACTCAGCGCGAACGGCGCGCTCTTCGCCCAGTTGGAGCAGGTGCGCGAACTCAACGCTCGCATCCTCGCGGGTGAACAGGTGCCGGGACACCCCGGGCCCATCACGGTCCACCTCATCAAGCCGGAGCGGCCCCTGCCGTTGGATCCGGACTTCTACGCGGGGCACGTCACCGCTTCGACCCTCGTCGACCAGGGCTACTCGGATGCCTGTCGCTACCTGCGCATGGCGGCACCCGAGGGGCTTCCCCTCAACCCGGAGATCACCCAGATGACCGAATCCGCTCCTGAACTGACCTTCCGCGAGACCATGTCCGGTCCCCTGGCGCTGGGCGCCACCGACCCGGAGGCCGGTGCCCACGACGGCCGCTCCACGCTCTTCACCATGCACTGCACCATCAGCATCGACGACATGGACGCCTTCATCCGCGACGCGTCTCACGCCGCCCGGCTGGTGGCCCACATCCAGTATCCGCCCCTGGGGGACGACCTGCCCGTGCGCGAGGGGAGCTTCAACCTCTTCCGTCCCACCGATGATCCCCAGACGCAGATCATGAGCTACGGCCTGAACTTCCGGGCCCACGGGCGCGAGTACTACCTGGAGGGGACGAAGACCCTGCACGACGACGCGGGGCCCGACCTCTGGCGTGACACCACGCGCCTGTATTGCCACCTGCACGAAGGCACCGACGCACGAGGCCCCGTGGTGGGGTCGGGCATCCTCGTGCTGGGCCTGCGGGAGCTCTTGCAACTGGTCACCAGCATGCGCTCCTCGCGCGAAGGCGTGGAGGGGCTTCAGATCATCTCCCGGTTCGGCAAGCTGTTCATGGGCGCGCTCTGGGACCTGTACTCGCTCCGGGCGCGGGGCGGCTGGGACGGGGAGGAGCTGCATGAAAACGAGGTCTGATCACTTCGACGTCGTCATCGTGGGCTCGGGCTTCGGCGGATCGGTGATGGCGTGGCGCCTGGCGGACGCAGGGCTGCGCGTGTGCGTGCTGGAGCGGGGCAAGGCATATCCGCCCGGTTCGTTCCCTCGCAGCCCGCACGACATGCGCCGCAACTTCTGGGACCCGGGCCAGGGGCTGCACGGCCTCTTCAACCTTTGGTCCTTCAAGGGCCTGGGCGGGGTGGTGTCCTCGGGGTTGGGCGGCGGGTCGCTCATCTACGCCAACGTGCTGCTGCGCAAGGACGAGAAGACCTTCATCCACGAGGACCCGCGCGACGGGGGCTATGAGGACTGGCCCGTCACGCGCGAGGACCTGGAGGCGCACTACGACGCCGTGGAGCGGATGATGGGCGCGCAGCGCTATCCGCTGGAGCACGCGCCCTATGCCTCCACCGCGAAGACGCAGGCCATGCGGCTCGCCGCCCAGCGCATGGGCCGCGCCTCGGACTGGCAGCTTCCTCCGCTGGCGGTGACGTTCGGAAACTCCGGCGAGGTGCCCGTGCCGGGCGAGCCCATCCGTGAGGAGCATCCCAACCTGCACGGCCGCACGCGCACCACCTGTCACCTCTGCGGCGAGTGCGACATCGGATGCAACACCGGCAGCAAGAACACGCTCGATTACACGTACCTGTCCGCGGCGAAGCGCGCCGGGGCGGAGCTGCGCACGCGCGCGGAGGTGACGGAGTTCTGGCCCGCGGACGGTGGCGGCTACGTCGTGCAGTTCCTGGATCACAGCGACGTGACGGAGGAGACGCCGCGCGAAGGGCCCCAGTCGATGCTGCCTCGCACCACCGTGACGGCGGACCGACTGGTGATGGCGGCGGGCACGTTCGGCACCACGTACCTGCTCCTGAAGAACCGGCGGCATTTCCCCGCGCTCAGCGAGCAGTTGGGCTCGCGCTTCTGTGGCAACGGGGATCTGCTGGGCTTCATGCGGCAGTGCCGCGACACCAGCACGGGCCGGGCGCTGCCTCGCATCCTGGACGGCGGGCATGGGCCCGTCATCACCAGCGCGCTTCATTTCCGGGGCGCGGAGGAGGGGGGCGCCGGCCGGGGCTACTACATCGAGGACGCGGGCTTCCCGGAGTTCGTCAACTGGCTCTACGAGGGCGCGCACCAGGTGCCGCTCCTGAAGCGCGGCCTGCGGCTGGGGTGGCGCATCGTGCGCGGCTGGACGGGCCTCACGCGCGACACGGACGTGAGCGAGGAGATCGCCGAGTTGCTGGGGGACTGCCTGGGCTCCGCGACGTCCCTGCCGCTGCTCGGCATGGGGCGCGACATCCCCAACGGGCACATGCGCCTGACGGACGACGGGATGCTGGACCTCGACTGGAAGCTGAGCGGCTCGAAGGCGTATTTCGATGGGGTCCGGCAGTCGATGGCGGACATCGCCACCGCGCTCGAAGGCAAGCTGGTGCAGAACCCGCTCAGCTACGTGAGCCGGGTCATCACCGTGCACCCGCTGGGCGGCTGTCCCATGGGGATCGCACCGGAGACGGGCGTGGTGGATGCGATGGGCGAGGCCTTCGGGCACCCGGGGTTGTACGTGGCGGACGGCGCGATGATGCCCGGCCCCACCGGGCCCAACCCGAGCCTCACCATCGCCGCGCTCGCGGACCGCTTCGCGGATCACCTCATCGACGACCACTTCCGCGAGGCGTTCGTCCACGGTTGGAGCCGGAGCGAGGAGGAGGCATGGCCGTCCGCTCCACCGATGTGAGCCGGGGCCCGGGCCTGCTGACGCGCCCGCCTCCGGCCCGGACGCGGGTGCGACGACGGGGGCTGCATGCCTCGCCTGGGGACCGGCCCCCGGGCAAGCCGATGGTGTCCTGGTACGACCCGGAGGTGCTCGCGAAGACGGGCCTGAAGTCACTCCTGTCGGGGACCATTGGACGGCAGGCGGACCGACGGTTGCTGGACGCGGTGGCGAGGCCGCAGCCGTTGGCGTTCGACTACTCGGTGGACGGCGAAGGGGGGCCCCGCCAGGAGCTGTGGCTGGACTACGTCGCGGACCTGGGCGACGGCTGGGACTCCACCTACGCGGTGGCCTCCGCCGTGATGGCGCCGACGCTGGAGCTCCCGGACGCGACCGGGCAGGTGCACCACACGGAGGGCGGCGACGTGCTCGTGTTCGGCGGGGACGAGGTGTACCCGACCGCGAGCGTGGAGGAGTACCAGGCGCGCACGGTGGTGCCGTACGCGGCCGCGCTGAACCGCCGCCGCCACCGGCCGCACCTGTTCGCGGTGCCGGGCAACCACGACTGGTACGACGGGCTGGTGTCCTTCACCCGCTTGTTCTGTCAGGGCCGGCGATCCGAGGGCTGGCGCACGCGGCAACAGCGCAGCTACTTCGCGCTGAAGCTGCCGCACGAATGGTGGCTGCTGGGCACGGACATGCAATTGGAGTCCGACCTGGATGCCTCCCAGGTGGAGTTCTTCCAGAAGGTGGCCGCGCAGATGGGCCGCAAGGACCGCGTCATCCTCTGCAACGCGGAGCCGGCGTGGATCCAGCAGCAGGTGAAGCCTCGCGCGGGACGCGGCTTCCTGGACCACAACATCGACTTCCTGGAGCAGAAGATATTGGGCAAGCGGGTGAGCGTGTTCCTCGCGGGGGACCTGCACCACTACCGTCGGCACGAGAACGCGGAGGGACGGCAGAAGATCGTCGCGGGTGGGGGAGGGGCCTTCCTGCACCCCACGCACCTGCCCCGGGTGGACAGGCGTCCGGATGGCTTCGTGTTGAAGCAGTGCTATCCGTCCCAGGAGACGTCCCGGTGGCTGACCTGGCGCAACCTGATGTTCTCCGCCATCAACCCCTGGTTCGCCGCGTTCATGGGCTTCGTGTACGCGCTGCTGGGGTGGGGCGTGGCCGCGAACCTCAACGAAGGCTCCGTGGCCGCGCCGCCCCTGCGCGAAGTGCTCAACGCCGCGCTGCAGAGCACGGGCTCGTTGCTGCTCGCGGCGGGGACGCTGCTGGGCACCATCGCGTTCGCGGACAACCGCAAGGGCCGGCGCTGGCGGCAGGTGTCCGGAGGCGTGCACGGGGCCGTGCACCTGGTGGTCGCGCTGCTGCTGACCTGGGGCGTTTCCTCGCTCGCCGCGCCGCTCGCGAGCGAGCTGCAATGGAGCCTGCGGCGCGACTTCCTGAGCGGACTGCTGCTCTTTGGCGGAGGCGCGTTGGTGGGCCCGCTGGTGGTGGGCGTGTACCTGCTCGTATCGCTCAACGTGTTCTCCTGTCACCCCAACGAGGCGTTCTCCTCACTGGCCATTCCGGACTGGAAGAACTTCCTGCGGCTCCACTTCGACAGGGATGGACGACTGACGGTGTACCCGGTGGGCTTCCGCCGGGTGCCGCGCCGGTGGCGGCGGGGTGACTCTCCCGAGGAGCCGGTCTGGGTGCCGGACCCGTGTGACCCCCGGGCCACGCCCCCCGCGCTCATCGAGCCGCCCATCGTCATCGGGCGCTCGGAGGCGCCACCGCTCAAGTCGGGCACCGGTCAGTCCGCACCCGTCGCCGTGACGGGCGAAGAACACCCTTCGCCCGGTCCGGTTTGAGTGGCGCGGGCCGAAGTCCTACGCTGGGCGGCCATGAAGGCGATGCTCCTGTCCCTGCTGCTCCTCGGTGCCGCGCCGCCCGGTGCCGCGCCGTCGTCCCTTCCTCCTGAAGCGATGGGCGCGCCCCCGCTCGTGGATGCGTCTCCCACGGCGTGGGCCTGCACCATCGACACGCTTCGCGCCGGCAAGGAGTGCGTCTTCGAGGCGGAGCTGCCGCCTCCCGGCGCGCCCGACGCCAACGTGGAGAACGCCAACATCCAACTGCTCAAGGACGCGTCGCGTGCCCTGTGCTCGGAGGCCATCAGCACCGCACGCGATGGCGTGGCGGACCCCAAGCTCGTCTCGGTCTGCGAGGGCAAGTACGCCACCGTCGTGGGCCGCTGCGGCCTGGAGGGCAATTCGTCCGTGGTGGACAAGAAGGGGCGCTTCTCGCCCGCGGCCCGCGCCTGCTACCGCGCGCTGTCCTCCGTGCTCCAGGACGTGCAGTTGATGGCCTCCGTGGCCTCGTCCTGCTGCGAGTGCGCCGCGCGCAGCCACTGCCCTGGCAACGGTGAGGCCTGCTACGCGGACGTGTCCCGCCAGCAGGCCGGACCCAACACGCTCGCGTGTCTGGACGAGCGCTGCCGCGACGCCTGCTCGATGATGCTGCCCCCGTCCGCGTCCATGCCTCGTCCGCCCCCGTCGCGCGCGAACCCGGACACCGGCTCCGCGGCGCTGTAGTCCTCCGGCAGCCCCCTTTTGAAGGAGCTTCGCGCCATGCCCCGTCTTCCGATGCTGACCTTGCTGGGCGCGCTCGTCACCGGCTGCGGTGCCGCGCACTCGCATGTGACCCTGGAGGATCGCGCCCTCACGGACGCTCCGGCGCCCCTGCCGGCCCTGGTTCCGGAGAAGGCCCCTCCGCCCGGGGAGGACCCTCCGCCGTCGCCCCAGGATGCCCGTGCGTTCGCGGCCCGCTACCCCACGCCCGCCATCTGCGAAGGCGCGGCCCGCAGGCTCCAGGCGACCTCGCGCGACGAAGCGTGGCTGGCGCTGAAGGTGTGCGCGGATTCGCCTGCCTTCACGCAACTGGGCGCGGTGCTGGGCAGTGCGTGGGCAGAGGACCTGCGCGTGCGTCCGGACGCCGCCAACCTCATCGCCCGCGTGGTGGCCCACCGGGGTGGCAGCGTGGACGGCGAGCTGCGCCTGCTGCACGCGCGCAAGGTGCCCATCTTCTCGCTCGCGTCCGCCATCGCGCAGCCGGACACCTACCGGGGCCGCTACGTGATGCTGCGCGCGCAGGTGGCGGATCAGCGCCTGGACGGTGAGCGCCCCACGCTGTGGCTGGTGGAGCAGGGCCTCCAGTCCGTGGCCTCCCGCCGCGAGGTCGGGCCGACGTACCGCACGGACATCGTGTCGGAGACGTCCGGCGACCTGGGCGGGCGCACGGTGCTGACCGGTGAAGGACGGCTGGGGGGCTCGGTCGTCACGCGCGAGCGCACGTACCAGTCCACGACGGAGCCGACCTACGACAACCTCTCCGACGAGACGGGCCGCGAGGCCCTGGGTCGGCTGGCGGCGGCGGATCCGTTCCTGGAGACGCGCCGCGACTACGTCATCCTCGCGCGCTTCGACGGCCTGCGCGTCACGTCCGGCATGACGAACGACGACGAGGACGAGGGCCCGAAGATCCCGGTGCTCACCATCGTGGGCTACCACCTGCCGCAGGCGCTCGCCGTCTACTAGCGCTTCGCCGGCGCTGGCGCCGTCGCGGTCAGGTCGCGCGACGGCGTGCCGGAGTAGATCTCCACGTCGGTGGCCACCCAGCTCCCCAGCCGCTCGCCGTAGGTGGTGTGCACCATCACGCCCTCGCGAAGCTGGGCCCGGGGCACGCGCTGGCCGTCCCGGAGGATGCGCGTCGTCGGTGCCACCTCGAAGGGGCGCTCCACGCCGTCGTCATCCCGCACCGTGAAGCCCCGGCTGCCCGCCACCGTCACCGTCCCATAGAAGTCGGGGACCTCGTTGGCGACCTCCTCGCCCGCGCTCCCACTGCCGCCACTGCCTTCCGGCAGGCCCTCCATGCGGGTCAGCGGGAAGACAGCGAGCGCGGCGCCGTGGGTCGATGTCTCCTCGGTCGTCCCTCCCCGGGACTGACACGCGGTGGCGATGAGCCCCAGCCCCCCGAGCAACAGCAGCCTCCCCATCCCCTGGCGCATGGAACCCTCCTCGCGGTCCCTTCC
>SECN01000194.1 GCA_004173515.1 Myxococcaceae bacterium
GCCTTCATGCTGGGCGCCTCCAAGGAGAGCGCGGCGGACGGCAAGGCGGCGGCGTGGTGGGTCATCATGGCGTACCTGTTCCACACCATGGGCGAGCTGTGCCTGTCGCCGGTGGGCCTCTCCATGGTGAGCAAGGTGGCGCCCACGCGCGTCGTCTCCGCGATGATGGGCGTGTGGTTCCTGGCCAATGCCGTGGCGAACAAGCTGTCCGGCGTGCTGGGCGGCTACTCGGAGAAGATGGGTGAGTTCAGCGTGTTCCTCACCATCGTCGTCGGCGCGGGCCTGTCGGGTGTCATCCTGCTGTTCCTCGCCCCGGTGCTGAAGCGGATGATGCACGGCACGGACGAAGTGACGCCCGCTCCGGCCAGCACCGAGCAGGGCGGCGCGGCGCACGCGGCCACCTGAGCCTTCCCGGGCCCTGTCGCCCGGAGTGCTTGAAGACCGACGCCGGGGCGCTGTCACCGCGCTCCGGCGTTCTTCGTTTCAGAAGCGCAGCACCATGCCCTCCAGCGTCAGGCCGGGACCGAAGCCCAGCATCACGCCGTATTCGCCCGGCCGAGGCCGCACCTCGTTCATCACGTGCTGGAGCACCAGCAGCACCGTGGCGGAGGAGCAGTTGCCGTGCGTGCGGAGGACCTCCCGCGTGGGCACCAGGTCCTGCTCGCTCAAGTCCAACGCCCGGCCCACGGCCTTCACGATGCTGGGGCCCCCCGGGTGGAGCATCCAGTGCTGGATGTCCTGGGGCTGGAGTCCTGGCGGCTCCAGCAGCCGCTCCACGAAGCCCCGGGCGGCGCCTTCCAGGAGGGAGGGGACTTCCGGCGAGAGGTGCATGCGGAAGCCATCGTTGAGGATGCTCCAGCCCATGGCGTCCGTGTGCGCGTAGAGCGTCTGCGTGTGGCCGTGCAGGAATCGGGGCCCCGTGCCCGGGGGCGCGTTCGCGATGAGCAGGGCCACGCTGGCATCCGCGAAGAGCGCGTGACAGACGGCCTGCTCCACCGTGGCCTCGTCCCGCAGGTGCACGGAGCTCAGCTCCGTGCACACGACGAGCGCGGCCTCGTCGGGGCGGGCCGCCAGCGCGTCCAGGGCCACCTTGAGGCCATTGAACGCCGCGAAGCACCCCATGTGTCCGACGAAGGTCCGGCGCAGGTGGGGGGACAGGCCCAGCTCCTCCGCGAGCAGCAGGTCCGGTGACGGCGTGTCGTAGCCGGTGCAGCTCACCATCACCAGGCTTCCCAGCAAGCGGGTGTCGAAGCCCGCGAGCGCCTCCGTCATCGAACGCCGGCTCAGGTCCATGGCGCCCTGCTTCCACAACCGCATCCGGTCTCCCGTGGGCATCCGCGGCGCGCGCATGGCCTCGAAGGGGTCCAGATAGAGATGCCGGCGCTCCACGCCCGAGTGCTGAATGAGGCTCTCCGCGGCGGGCAGCCGCCGGTACCAGTGCCGGAGGATCTGTTCGTGCAGGTCCTGCTGGGACCAGGATTTCGGCACCGCGCTCGCCAGACCGATGAGGGTGGGCTGGTGCTGAGAGGTGTCAGGACAGGGTGCTTTGGACATGCGGGTCTCCGCGTCCCTGCCGGCAGCGCGCCGGAAGGGGAGGTGAATGCGCGACATCGCGCGGGGGTGGGTTCAGCCTTCGAGCGTGGGCGGCTTCACGGCGAAGCCCAGGTAGGACAGGCGCAGTGACGGCGTGAAGACGAAGCGGAAGTCCGGGGCCACCCTTCGCGTGAGCAGCGTCCGGAGAAACGCGCGGGAGCGCCAGTGGGGCCGCAACCCCACCCACTCGCGGGGCTGGAGGCCGGCCGCCTCGCAGTGGCCGCCGAGTTCGTCCGGCGTGATGAACAGCCGCAGCACGTGCAGGTGGTCGGGCGTGTTGGCGACGAACCACTCCACGCCCTTGATGATGACGAGCCCGGCGAGCAGGTTGCGGTTGAACGTGTGGAAGAAGAACAGGCCCCCGGGCGCCAGGACGCGCGCGGCCTCCGCCACCACGAGCGCGGGCGCCTCCACGTGCTCCAGGAAGTCCATGCAGGTGACGACGTCGAAGCACCCGGGTTCGAAGGGCAGCGCGTACGCGTCCGCCTCGCGGTAGTCCACGCTGCCGGTCCGGTCGTGATGGCGCGCGACGCGCAGGCTCTCCGCCGACAGGTCGATGCCCGTCACCTGGTGCCCCGCCTCCGCCAGCGCGTTGCTGCCAAACCCGCCACCACAGCCCACGTCCAGCACCCGGGCCGGACCCCTGCCCAGGTGTCTGGCGATGCGTTGCAACACCCACGGCGTCTTGAGCCGGGACTCGGCGCGCAGCAGCGCCACCGGATCATCCTGGGCCTCGTACCAGCGCGTTCCGAGCGCGTCATAGAGGCGGTTGTTCACCGGGGTCGACTGCGCCATGGAAGGCTCCAGAAGGCGAACTGGTAGACGAAGAAGGTGCTGAGCAGGGCGCACTGCGCATTCAGCACCACGGTCCATGCCGAGCCATCCCACGGGGCCAGGAGGACCGCCCACGGGACCTGGGGCGTGTCGCGCAGGTACCAGAGCAGCCCCGCGGTCCCCAGGCTCACCGGGTGCAGGATGAAGAGCAGCGCGTGCAGCCAGGTCTCGCCCGGGGCGCATTCGCGCTGGTGCACGAACTCATCCTTGGTGACGAACAGGCAGGAGAAGACACACAGCCCCACGAAGACGGGCAGCCGCGCGAGGCTGAACTCCGTCCGGGCCGCGTACGCCCAGCACGCGAGCACCGAGAGCGTGTCCAGCGGGTGGCCCCACCGCTCCCACCGGCCCAGCCCCCGGCGCCGGTGGTGCACGAACTCATCCAGGAACGTGAGGAGCGCCTGGAGGGCGAGTGGGAGCAGGAGCAGCACCGCGCAAACATCCGCTCCGCGCCCGCGAGGGGGCATCGCCTTGGAGGGAGGCCCCGGACGTCCGCCCCTGAGTCACCGCTACGCCGGCTTCGCCTCCACCGCGGGCGTGCGCCCATCCAGCGGGGCCTTCGCGTCCGTCTGGAAGTAGTCGTGCACGACGAAGCGGCGCGCCACCAGCGCCATGCCCACCGCGGCCACCAGCGCCATGCCCGCGTAGAAGAAGAACTGACCCGCGCCCGTGAAGACGTTGAGCGCCGCGGCGATGGCCACCGCCACGTTGGCCAGCGTGTTCGTCACCAGCCACACGCTCTGCACGGTGCCCTTCATCTCCCGGGGCGCCTGCGTGTACGCGAACTCCAGGCCCGTGGTGGACACGAGAATCTCTCCCACCGTCAGCACGATGTACGGCAGGAGCTGCCACGCGATGTTCAGCGTCGCCCCGCCCTCCATCACCACCTGGAAGAAGCCGGCGATGACGAACGACACCGCGCCGAAGACGAGCCCCATGGGCATGCGCCTGAGCGGCGTCAGCTCCCAGCCCAGCCGCTGGAAGGCCGGGTAGACGATGGCGGTGAGGAACGGGATCAGCATCATCACCAGCAGCGGGTTGATGAACTGCATCTGGCTGGGCTGGAACACCACGCTGCCCACGTGCGGATCCATCGCGCGCGCCTGCACCACCCAGGTGGACGCCTTCTGGTCGAAGAGCATCCAGAAGAAGGGGATGAAGGGCAGCATCAGCCCGGCCACCCGGAACACCGCCTTCACGCCCTCCACCGCCTCCGCCGGGTGCGCCGCCTTCGCGCGATCCAACCAGTGCTTGCCCCTGGGCGCGTCCCCCTTGAAGGCGCTGAACACCACCTTGAGGAACGAGTGCGGGTTGGGGCCCGTGGGCGGCACCAGGATGTAGTGCTTGCGGCCCGCCCAGAAGATGACCGTCGCCACGAACATCAGGATGCCCGGCACGCCGAAGGCCACCGCCGGCCCGAACTTCGTCATCAACAGCGGCACGAACAGTGACGCGAAGAACGAACCGAAGTTGATGGTCCAGTAGAAGATGGCGAAGACCTTCTTCACCAGGTGGCTGTTGCTCTGCGTGAACTGGTCGCCCACCATCGCGGACACGCACGGCTTGATGCCGCCGCTGCCCACCGCGATGAGCGTCAGGCCCGTGTAGAAGCCCTGGGCGTTGTCCTCGAAGAGCGCCAGGCACGCGTGCCCCGCGCAGTACACCAGGCTCAGCACGAAGATGGTCTGGAACTTCCCGAAGAAGCGATCCGCCAGGTAGCCACCGATGAGCGGGAAGAAATACACCCCCGCCATGAACAGGTGGAACAGGCCCTTCGCCTGGGCCTCGCGCGCCCCCGCCTCCGGCACGTGCGTGCGCAAGAGGTAGTCGATGAAGAACACCGTCAGGATGTTCCGCATCCCGTAGAAGCTGAAGCGCTCGCAGGCCTCGTTCCCGATGATGTACGGGATCTGCGGCGGGAAGCGGTTGGACGGGGCGGTCGTGGTTTCGGCCATGGGGCGCCACCCTACTAGAGGGGGACGCCCCAGGGCAGCATCAGGCCGCGTCCACGCGCTTGCCCACGCGGGCCCGGCGCGCCTTGCCCAGCACGTGCTTCAGGTAGCGGCCGGTGTGGCTGGCCTCCACCCGGGCGACCTGCTCCGGCGTGCCCACGGCCAGGATCTGCCCGCCGCCCGCGCCGCCCTCCGGCCCCAGGTCGATGAGCCAGTCCGCGCTCTTGATGACATCCAGGTTGTGCTCGATGACCAGCACCGAGTTGCCCGCCTCCACCAGCCGGTTGAGCACGGACAGCAGCTTGCGGATGTCCTCGAAGTGCAGGCCCGTGGTGGGCTCGTCCAGGATGTAGAGCGTGCGGCCGGTGGCCACGCGCGCCAGCTCGCGCGCCAGCTTGATGCGCTGCGCCTCGCCGCCGGACAGGGTGGGGGAGGGCTGGCCCAGCCGCAGGTAGCCCAGGCCCACGTCGGTGAGCGTCTGGAGCACGCGCAGGATGTCCTTGTGCGCGCCGAAGTGCTCCACGCCCTCGCGCACGCTCATGTCCAGCGTCTCCGCGATGTTCTTGCCCTTGTAGCGCACGCGCAGCGTCGCTTCGTTGAAGCGCTTGCCGCCGCACACCTCGCACGGCACGTACACGTCCGCCAGGAAGTGCATCTCCACCAGCTTCACGCCGTCGCCCTCGCACGCCTCGCAGCGTCCGCCCTTGATGTTGAAGCTGAAGCGGCCCGGGCCGTAGCCGAACGTGCGCGCCTCCGGCGTCATCGCGAACACCTCGCGGATGGCGTCGAACACCTTGGTGTACGTGGCCGGGTTGCTGCGCGGCGTGCGGCCGATGGGCCGCTGGTCGATGTCGATGACCTTGTCCAGGTGCTCCAGGCCCTTGATGGACTTGTGCTTGCCCATCCGCTCGCGGCTCTCATAGAGGGCCCGCGCCAGCGCCGGGTAGAGGATCTCGTTGATCAGCGTGGACTTGCCCGCGCCGGACACGCCCGTCACCGCGGTGAAGATGCCCAGCGGGATGTCCGCGTCCACGTTCTTCAGGTTGTTCTCCGTCGCCCCCACGATGGAGATCTGATGCTTGGGATTGGGCGGCCGGCGCGACTCCGGAATCTCAATCTCCTTGCGGCCGGACAGGTACGCGCCGGTGAGGCTGTTCTCGTCCGCCATCACCTGCTTGGGCGTGCCCTGCGACACCACCTGCCCCCCCAGCTCGCCCGCGCCCGGCCCGAAGTCCACCAGGTAGTCGGACTCCTCCATCGTCTCCTCGTCGTGCTCCACCACGATGACGGAGTTGCCCAGGTCGCGCAGCCGCTTGAGCGTGGCCAGCAGCTTGCCGTTGTCGCGCTGGTGCAGGCCGATGGAGGGCTCATCCAGGATGTAGATGACGCCCGTCAATTCGCTGCCCATCTGCGACGCCAGCCGGATGCGCTGGCTCTCACCGCCGGACAGCGTGGACGCGGTGCGGTCCAACGTGAGGTAGCCCAGGCCCACGTCCACCAGGAACGACAGGCGGCTGCGGATCTCCTTGAGCAGCTCCTGGGCGATCTTCTCCTCCTGGCTGGACAGGTCCATCTTCGTCAGGAACGCGCGCGTGTCGGTGATGGTCAGCCGGCTCAGGTCCACCAGCGTGCGCTCGTGCACCTTCACCGCGCGGCTCTCCGGGCGCAGGCGCTCGCCCTTGCAGGACGGGCAGGGCTTGTCGCTGAAGTACTTCTGGAGCTCCGCCTTGCGCGCCTCCGACGTCGTGGTCTTGAAGTTGCGCATCGTGCGCGCGAGCAGGCCTTCCCACTCCATCTGGTACTGGCCGTTGTCGCCCCACTCCACGGTGAAGGACTTGCCCTTGACGCCGTTCATCAGGGCGTCCTT
Source organism: Myxococcaceae bacterium (assembly GCA_004173515.1). Classification (GTDB taxonomy): domain Bacteria; phylum Myxococcota; class Myxococcia; order Myxococcales; family Myxococcaceae; genus Corallococcus. The sequence continues at coordinate 6,247 of SECN01000194.1, forward strand.
CTCCCGCTTCGTCAGCTTCGCGTACGGCACGTCCAGGTCGATCTTGAACGCCGCCGCCAGGCTCTCCACGAAGTCCGCCGTCCAGCCCTCGCCCCGGTTCATCCCGCTGGCCCACGGCTCGATGGCGCCGTCGCGGATGCTGCGCGTCTGGTCCGGCACCAGCAGGTCCGCGTCCATCTCCGGACGCGTGCCCAGGCCATTGCAGTCCGTGCACATGCCCAGCGGGTTGTTGAAGGAGAACGACGCGGGCGTCAGGTCCCCGAAGGACAGGCCGCACGCGGGGCACGCGTTCAGTTCGCTCATCACGCGGTCGGAAGCGGGCGTGCCCTTCTCGTCCGTGATGATCAGCGTGCCCTTGCCCTCGCGCAGCGCCGTCTCCACGGAGTCCGTGAGGCGCGTGCGCAGGTCCGGCTTCAACACCAGACGGTCGATGACGAGCGCGATGTCGTGCTTGGACTTCTTGTCCAGCTCGATGCGCTCCTCCAATTCGCGCAACTTCCCGTCCACGCGCGCGCGGGAGAAGCCGCGCTTCTGCGCCTCGGTGAGCAGGTCCTTGTGCTCACCCTTGCGGTTGGTGACGATGGGCGCCAGCACCTGGAGCTTGGTGCCCGCGGGCAGCTTCATGATCTCATCGACGATCTGCTGCGCGCTCTGCTTGCCCACCTTGCGCCCGCAGTTGGGGCAGTGCTGCACGCCGATGGAGGCGTAGAGCACGCGCAGGTAGTCGTGCACCTCCGTGACGGTGCCCACCGTGGAGCGCGGGTTGTTGCTGGCCGCCTTCTGCTCGATGGAGATGGTGGGCGACAGGCCTCGCAGCGTGTCGTAGCGGGGCTTCTCCATCTGCCCCAGGAACTGGCGCGCGTAGGAGGACAGGCTCTCCACGTAGCGGCGCTGGCCCTCCGCGTAGAGCGTGTCGAACGCGAGCGAGCTCTTGCCGGAGCCCGACACGCCGGTGAACACCACGAGCTTCTTCTTCGGGATGTCCAGGGAGACGGTCTTGAGGTTGTGCTCCCTGGCACCACGGATGGAGATGACGTCGGGCTCGGACATGGGGGCGCGCTTTATCACTGAAAGGGTGTTCCGGTGAACGCAAAGCCGCCCTACCGGAGGGATTCTGCGCAAACACCCGGCCCCGCCTCCCGCATCCCCCGGGCCTGCCGGGCGCCGCGCGGTCGTCTCGCAGCCATCACCCACCCCCGCGAAAAGGCGGACGGCCCCTCGGGACGAGAGGTCGGTGAGGCAGCGACCGTTTGAGAAGCTTTTGCAGTCGCTTCCACGAAACGTCGAATTCCAAGTTTTGCTGCTCTGGCCGCCTGCCCTTGTCATGGCGCTGGTTTGCCCTGTCGGCGGTGCGACGTCGCCTTGGGTGGAAGGCAGGCACCCGCGTTGCATCTTTCCACGCCAACCGGATCCACGTGCAGGTCAGTTCGGGGGGACACCGGTGCCAGGTGTGGGAAGGACGGGACTCTGTATGGGTGGCTCTCGATGGGCGACGGTGGCGATGGCCTTGGCGATGGCGGTGTGGACCGGCTGTGAGCGGCCGGCCTCACAGCAGGCACGCACGGGGTTCGCGGCCAGACCGGAGCTGTTGGCGTTCGGCGCTTCCGCGCTGGGGCGCACCAAGGCGATGAAGCTGCGGTTGGCCAACCAGGGCCGCGCGTCCTACCGGGTGGAGGGGGCCCGCTCCACGCTGCCCAACGTCAGCGTTCCTTCCTTCGAACCCTTCACGCTGTCGGCCGGCGCGGAGCAGGAGATCGAAGTGCGCTTCACGCCCGACGTGGAGGGCGACGTCCAGGGACAACTGGAGGTGCTCACCGACGCGTCGGGGGAGGCGGTGGCGCAGGTGCCCGTCACCGGGCGCGGCGTGAAGGCGCTGGTGGAGGTGCCGGAGACGGCGCTGGATTTCGGCAACGTGAACCTGGGACTGGTGGAGATGCGCGAGGTGACGGTGCGCAACCCCTCCGACGTGGAGAGCCCGCTGGTGCTGTCGGTGCAGGGCACGGACGCGGATCAATTCTCCGCGGGGGCGGGGCTGCCGTCGGTGCTGGCGCCGCATGAGACGCGCAAGGTGCCGGTGGCCTTCAGCCCGGTGCGGCTGGGCGCCTCGGAGGCCGCGCTGCACGTCACGGTGTGCGAAGGCTGCGAGCCCGCGGTGGTGACGCTCACCGGCACGGGCGTCGCGAGCATGCTGGAGGTGACGCCGCTGCGCGTGGACTTCGGCCGGGTGGCCGTGGGCGCCACCGCCGAGGCGCGCATCACCGTGCGCAACCAGGGCAACGAAGCGCTCAGCTACAAGGGCGCCGCGCTCCTGGAGGACCCCTCCGGTGTGTTCAAGGTGGTGAGCGCGCCGGTGCTGTCCAACGACCTGCTGCCGCCGGGCGCGGTGGTGGAGGTGCGCGTGGCCTTCACGCCCGTGGCCTCCGGCAAGGTGAAGGACGGCCGCGTGGAGGTGGCCGTGCGCAAGACGGACACCACGTCGCCGGGGCCCAAGGTGTCGCTGGCGGGCGAGGGCGGCGCGTCGTGCGTGGAGGTGACGCCCGCGCGGCTGGACTTCGGGCAGGTGGCCTTCGGCATGACGGCCACGCGCGACGTCACCGTGCACAACCACTGCCGCGACGAGGCGGCCGTCACCGGGCTTTCCCTCACCACGAAGACAGGAGGCTACTTCACCCTGGCGCAGCCGCCGGCGAGCCTGCCCGTGGCGCCCGGGGGCTTCGTGAAGGTGGGGCTGACCTTCAGCCCCCGCGCGGGTGTCGCTGGTGTGAGCGATGGAAGCCTCACCGTCACCACGTCGCACGACGGCGCCGTGGCCACGGAGGGCGTGCCGCTCTCCGGTGAGGGCAAGGAGTTCCCGCCCTGTGTGTACGCGCTGCCCCAGACGCTGGACTTCGGCCAGGTGCCGGTGGGCTCGCGCGTGGCGCTGGGCGTGACGTTGCGCAACACCGGCACGGAGGTCTGCTACCTGTCGGCGTTGCAGCTCGCGTCGGGCTCCGACGGGGTCTTCACCGCGGAGCCGGTGGGCAACGGCGTGCTTCAGCCCGGCAAGAAGGCGACGCTCGTCGTGCGCTTCCAGCCGGACGCGGAAGGCGACTTCCACGGGCTCGCGGAAGGCTGGGTGAGCCACCCGACCCTGGGCCATCCGATGGTGTCCCTGTCCGGGCAGGGCGTGCGCGGGTGCTTCTCCGTGCAGCCCACCACGGTGGACTTCGGCGTGAGCCGGCTGTCGTGCGGCGCCCGCACGCGCGAGTTCATGGCCTACAACGACTGTCCGGCGGCGGTGAAGGTGGCCGGGATGAAGCTGGAGCAGCCGGGCCAGGAGTTCGCGGTGTCCGGGCCGCTGCCGGCCACGTTGCAGCCGGGCGCGCGCGTGAAGCTCACCGCGAAGTACACGCCGTCGGAAGAGGGCGACGACGCGGCGACGGTGCGCTTCACGCTGGCGGATGGCTCCGTCCACAACGCGGGCCTGCTGGGACACGCCATGTCGAAGACGGAGCAGACCGACCGCTTCTTCCAGGAGGCGGAGGCGAAGGTGGACGTGCTCTTCGTCGTCGACAACTCGGGCTCCATGATGGAGGAGCAGCAGAGCCTGGGGGCGAACTTCTCCGCCTTCCTCTCCGCCGCCACCGCCGCGCAGGTGGACTACCGCATCGGCGTGACGACCACCGGCCTGGACCCTTCTCCGGGCGGCTGGTCCGAGTGCCCCGGCGGCGCGCTCGGCGGTGAGAACGGACGCCTGTTCCCGGTGGACGGCTCCAGCCCTCGCATCATCACGCCCCAGACGCCCAACGCGTCCAGCGTCTTCGCGAACAACACGCAGGTGGGCGTGTGCCATTGGAACGAGCAGGGCCTGGACGCGGCCTGGCGCGCGCTGTCGGAGCCGCTGCTCTACAACCTGGATGATCCGCGCACGCCGCAGCCGGCGGACGGCAACGGGGGCTTCCTGCGCGAGGACGCGAAGCTGGCCATCATCGTGCTGTCGGACGAGGAGGACTTCAGCTCGCAGCCGGTGTCCTTCTACGAGACGTACTTCCTGGCCCTCAAGGGCAACGACCCCTCGAAGGTGTCCTTCAACGCGGTGGTGGGCCCCGAGGACCTCAGCACCTGCCCCACCTCCAGCAGCTCCGGCAGCCGCTACATGGCGCTGGCCCGGAAGCTGGGGGGCGTGGTGGACAGCATCTGCACGCCCAACTGGGCCACGTCGCTGGAGAAGCTGTCGGAGAGCGCGTTCGGCCCCAACCGCAACTTCCCCCTGTCGGAGAGGCCCGCGGACGCCGGGGCCATCACCGTCCGGGTGGAGGGCAACCCGGTGGTGGGCGGCTGGTCCTACGAGGGGCACACCAACGCCGTCGTCTTCGACCGGCAGCGCGCCCCTGCGGCGGGCGCCCTGGTGGAGATCACCTATCCCCTAGGCTGCCCGTAGGCCTGGAGGGGGGCCATTCGTCCGTCAGCGGGCAGACGTGGGGGCGGATGACTCGACAGCGCGGGACGGGAGGCTTTGAGTTGGGGCATGCCGCAGGACTCCCTCCTCGTCGCCGCGCTGGGTGACATCCATGGACGCTTCCACCGGGTGGAGGCGTGGCTGGACGCGCTGGAAGAGGCGCGGGGCCGGCGCGTGGACCTGGTGCTGGCGGTGGGCGACGTGGAGGCCTTCCGCCACGCGGACGACCACAAGCGCAAGGCGGCCAAGCGCGCCATGCCCGCGGAGTTCGCCGGGTACGCGGACGGCCTCAAGCGCATGAAGCGGCCGCTGTACTTCATCGGCGGCAACAACGAGGACTTCGAGGCGCTGCACGACCTGCCCGACGGCGGGGAGCTGGCCCCGGACGTCCATTACCTGGGCCGCGCCGGCCTGCGGGAGCTGGGAGGCCTGCGGGTGGCGTACCTGTCCGGCATCCACGCGCCGCGCTTCATCGACCAGCCGCTGAAGCGGCCCACGTCGCTGGATACCGCGAAGCAGGCGGGCTACTTCCGCACCGCGGAGGTGGAGCGGGTGGCCGCGCTCCAGGACGTGGACCTGCTGCTCGTGCACGAGTGGCCCCGGGGCATCGTGCAGAAGGCCCGCGAGGAGCGGCTGGCGCCTGAGCGGCCCCTGCCCTCGCCGTGGATTGGCAACCCGGTGACGCGCAAGCTGGTGGACGCGCTGCACCCGCGCTGGGTGCTCTGTGGCCACTCGCACAAGCCCTTCGCCGTGTCGCTGGAAGCGCAGGGGCGCACGCAGTCGCGCGTGGCGTGCCTGGATCAGGCGGCCAGGCCGGACACCGCCGTCTTCTGGCTGGAGTTCGAGGGCCGCGAGGCCCGGCGCGCCGGCTGGGGCGTCAGCGGCGCCGTCGCGTGGCAGGTGGGCCAGCGCTGGGGGCTGCACACGCTGCCGCCGCTGGTGGAGTCAGGCAACGGCGACGGGCCGGCCGGCGCGTCCCCGAACGACAACGCTACAGCTTGACGACGTCCACGCCCCGGCGCGGCAGCTCCACGCGGAACTCCGTGTAGGGGCCGGCGCCGGAGAGCACCTCCACGCCACCCTGATGGGCCTGGATGATCTGCTGGACGATGTAGAGGCCCAGGCCCAGGCCTTCTCCCCGGCCCCGGTTCTGCTGGCCGCCCCGGAACGGGTCGAAGAGGAAGGGCAGCAGGCGGTCCGGGATGACGCCCACGTTGGTGATGGTGAAGCGCAGCGCGTCGTCCTTCGTGCCGTCCACGCGGATGCGCACCGGCTCCGCGGTGTCGCCGTGCTGGAGCGCGTTGCCAATCAGGTTGGAGGCCACCTGCGCCAGCCGGTCCGCGTCCCAGTCCCCCACGAGGTCGCCCTCCTGCACCATGCGCTGCACCAGTTGGCCGAAGTCCGTCTCGCTCCGGCGCAGCGGGATGCCGCCCGCCAGTCGCGCGCGCGCCAGGTCCAGCACGTCTTCAATCATGCGGCCCATGCGCTTGCCGGCGGTGAGCATGCGGCCCGCCGTCTTGCGCACGGCCTCATCCTCCGTGCGGCGCTGGAGCAGGTCCGCCGCGGTGAGGATGGCGGAGAGGGGATTTCGCAGGTCGTGGCCCAGCACGGCGGTGAACATCTCGTTCAGGCGCAGGGTCTCCGCGAGCGTGTCCAGCTGCTCCGCCAGCTGCTGCTTCTGCCGGTGGATTTGAAAGAAGACGCCCGCCTTGCTGCGCAGCACGTACGGATCCAACGGCTTGTAGAGGAAGTCCACCGCGCCCGCGTCGTAGCCCTTGAACATGCGGCGGGGGTCGCCCGCGCCCGCGGTGACGAAGATGATGGGCACGTCGCGCGTGCGCTCCGAGCCGCGCATCAGCTCCGCCAGTTCGAAGCCGTCCATGTCCGGCATCTGCACGTCCAGCAGCGCGAGCGCGAACTCGTGCTGGAGCAGCAGCTCCAGGGCGTGCGCGCCGGACGGGGCGCAGTAGACCTCCACGTCGTCGCGCTGGAGCACGGCGGACAGCGCCAGGAGGTTCTCCTCCAGGTCATCGACGAGCAGGCACTTCACCCGGGAGGACACGCCCTGGGACTCCTTTCTGGGGAGGGTCTCATCAGATAGCACCGGCACCTCCCCACGCCCTCAGGACGGCGGGCATCTGTTCAAGAGGCAGCACGAAGTCCACCGGCCCCTGCGCGAGCGCCGCCGCGGGCATGGTGGCCACGAGCGCGGTGGATGGCACCTGCACCAGCGTGACGCCGCCCGAAGCGCGCACCGACGCCAGCCCCCTGGCTCCATCCGCGTTCGCGCCCGACAGGATGACGCCCCCCAGGCGCTCGCCGTAGACGGCCGCGGCGGATTCGAAGAGCACGTCGATGGAGGGCCGGGAGAAGTGCACCGGCGCGTCCAGGGACAGCGCCAGCGTCGGGTCGGGGTGCGCGCCGACGCCCGCGTCCACGAGCAGGTGGTAGTCCGGGGGCGCGAAGTAGACGGTGCCCGGCTGGATGGGCTCCTTGTCGGAGGCCTCGCGCACCGGCAGGTGGCACCGGGCGGAGAACACCTCCACCAGCAGGCTGGGGCGCTCTTTCGGCAGGTGCACGACGATGAGCAGCGCGGGCCGGAAGTCGGCGGGCAGCGTGGGCAGCAGGGTGGACAGGGCATCCACGCCCCCCGCGGACGCGCCGATGACGACGGCGTCGACCCGGCCAGGGGACGGCGCTCGGGAGTGGCGCGAGGCGGTCATGGGCGGCGGCTCCTCTTTATCGCTTCTGGTACAGCCGGTCCTCGGGGACCACCGGGGTGAAGTCCGCCTCGTGCGCGGAGAAGCGCAGGGTTTCACGGGCGCCCAGGCCCAGGAACCCCTTGTGACAGAGCGAGTCGCGGAACAATCCAAACGCGCGCTCCTGCAGCTCGCGGTTGAAGTAGATGAGCACATTGCGGCACGACAGGAGCTGCACCTCCGCGAAGACGCTGTCGGTGGCCAGGCTGTGGTCCGAGAAGACGATGTGGGACTTGAGCGACCGGTCGAACACCGCGCTGCCGTACGCGGCCGTGTAATAGTCCGACAACGAGGTGCGCGCGCCGGACAGCCGGTGGTTCTGGGTGAACGTCGCGATGCGGTCCACCGCGTACAGGCCTGCCTCCGCGCGCTGGAGCGCGGTGGGGTTGATGTCGGTGGCGTACAAGAGCGTGCGCTCCAGCAAGCCCTCCTCGCGCAGCAGGATGGCGAGCGACCAGGCTTCCTCCCCGGTGCTGCACCCGGCGATCCAGATCTTGAGCGACGGGTACGTGCGCAGCACTGGCACGACGTGCTCGCGCAGGGAGCGGAAGTAGGACGGGTCCCGGAACAGCTCGCTCACCTGCACCGTGAGGTAGTCGAGCAGGCCAGGAAACAGGGCGGGCTCGTGCAGCACCCGGTCCTGGAGCTGGGACAGGGTGGCGCAGTCGAAGTGCTCCGCGGCCTGGGCCAGCCGGCGCTTGAGCGACGACACGGCGTAGCCTCGGAAGTCGTAGTGGTACTTGAGGTAGAGCGCGTCGAGCAGCAGGCGCAGCTCGATGTCGAAGTCCTTCGACGCCACGTCGAGCATGCGCGGCCTCATCCCTTGGGCATCCAGACCCGCAGGAGCGACAGCAGCTTTTCCACGTCGAGCGGCTTGGCGATGTAGTCATTGGCGCCCGCCTGGAGGCACTTCTCCTGGTCGTCGCGCATGGCCTTCGCGGTGAGGGCGATGATGGGCAGCTTCTGCCACTCCGCGCGCTTGCGGATCTCCCGCGTGGCGGTGAGGCCGTCCATCTCCGGCATCATGATGTCCATCAGCACCAGGTCCACCGCGAGCCGGGGCTGGGCCAGGCTCTTCGTGAGCAGGGCCAGGGCCTCCTTGCCGTTGCGCGCGATTTCGACCTTCGCGCCCCGGGGCTCCAGCACGCTGGAGAGGGCGAAGATGTTCCGCACGTCGTCCTCCACCACCAGGATGCGGCGGCCCTCCAGCGTGGACTCGCGGTCGCGCGCGGACTGGAGCATGCGCTGGCGCTCCGGCGGCAGGCTCGACTCCACTTGATGCAGGAACAGCGTCACCTCATCCAGCAGCCGCTCCGGAGAGCGCACGCCCTTGATGATGATGGAGCGCGAGAAGCGGCGCAGGCGCTGCTCCTCGTCCCGGCTGAGCGACTTGCCGGTGTAGACGATGACGGGCGGGAAGGCGACGTCCTCGTGGGCGGCCATCTGCTCCAGCAGCTCGAAGCCGTTCAAGTCCGGCAGGTGCAGGTCCATCACCATGCATTCGAAGGTGTGCTCGCGAAGCTGCTGGAGCGCTTCGTGCGCGGTGGCCACGCCTTGAATCTTCACCTCCTCGTTCTCCAGCAGCTTCTGGATGCTCTCGCGCTGGCGGGCGTCGTCCTCCAGCACCAGCACGCGGCGCACGCCTGGCGTGAACTTCGTCTCCAGCTTGCGGAAGACGTCCAGCAGCTGCTCCTGCTGCACGGGTTTGATCGCGTAGCCCACCGCGCCCAGCTCCAGCGCCTCGCGCGTCTGGTCCAACGCGGACAGCATGTGCACCGGGATGTGGCGCGTGCGCGGGTCGCGCTTGAGCTGATCCAACACGGTGAGGCCGGACTGATCCGGCAACTGGATGTCCAGGAGGATGGCGCTGGGTTGGTAGCCCAGGGCCGCCTGCATCCCGTCCGCGCCGGTGTGGGCCAGCAGGCACAGGAAGCCCAGCTCGCGCGCCTGGTCGCGCAGCACGGCGGCGAAGAGCGCGTCGTCCTCCACCACCAGCAGGGTGCGCGAGCCGGGGGTGAGCTTCTCCCGGTCATCCTCCAGGCCGGCCGCGGGCGGGGGCAGGGAGGCCAGCGTCGGCCGGGCGGCGGGGAGCGCTCGGGGCGTCTCGCGCGGGACCGGGGTGCTGCCCGCGCGGACCGGCAGGGTGAGGGTGAAGGTGCTGCCCTCGCCGGGGGTGCTGCTCACGGTGACGTCGCCGCCCAGCAGGCGCGCCAGGTCGCGGGAGATGGACAGGCCCAGGCCGGTGCCACCGTACTTGCGGTGGGTGCTGCCGTCGGCCTGACGGAACGCCTCGAAGATGACGCCCTGCAGCTCCAGGGGGACGCCGATGCCGGAGTCGCGCACGGCGAAGGCCACGAGCTCCGCGCCCGCCATGGACACGGTGAGGGACACCTCGCCCCGTTCGGTGAACTTGAAGGCGTTGGAGAGCAGGTTCTTGAGCACCTGCCCCAGCCGCTGCGGATCCGTCTCCAGGGTGGGGGACACGTCCGGCGCGACGGTGACGGAGAAGCGCAGGTCCTTCTGCTTCGCGACGGGCTGGAAGGTGAGGCCCAGCCCCTCCACGAAGCCCTGGAGGGGCACGGGCTCCGGCTGCACCTCCACCTTGCCCGCCTCGATGCGCGACAGGTCCAGGATGTCGTTGATGAGCGCGAGCAGGTCGTTGCCCGCCGAGCCGATGGTCTGCGCGAACTTCACCTGCTCCGCGGTGAGGTTGCCCTCCTTGTTGTCCGCCAGGAGCTTCGCGAGGATGAGCGAGCTGTTGAGCGGCGTGCGCAGCTCGTGGCTCATGTTGGCCAGGAACTCGGACTTGTAGCGGTTGGTGCGCTCCAGCTCCGTGGCCTTGTCGGTGAGCGTCGCCTGCGCCTGGGTCAGGCCGTCGCGCTGCGTCTCCAGGAGGCGCGCCTGTTCCTCCAACTGGGAGTTGGTCTGCTCCAGCTCCGCCTGCTGGGTCATCATCCGCGTCTGGGATTCCTTGAGGACGCGGCTCTGCTCTTCGATCTCCTCGTTGGAGACGCGCAGCTCCTCCTGCTGGGCTTGCAGCTCCTCGGCCTGACGGCGCGTCTCTTCCAGGAGCTGTTCCAGGCGGGTGCGGTCGTGCGACGCGCGCACCGCGACGCCAATGGATTCGGACACGCGCTGGAGCAGCTCCAGGTCCGACGGGTGCACCGGGTGCAGGAAGCCCAGCTCCACCACCGCGTTGACCTGCCCGTCCGCCCGCGCGGGGGCGATGAGCACGTGGCGCGACAGGCCCTGGCCCAGGCTGGAGGAGACGGGCAGGTAGCCTTCCGGCACGTCGCGCAGGTGGAAGGCGCGGCCATCCTTGAGGGCCTGCCCCACGAGCCCTTCACCGGGGCGAAGCTCGTCCCCCTTCGCCTCGAAGCCGGGGGGCAGCGCGTAGCCGGCGACGCGGCGGAAGCGGTTCGTCGCGTCCGCGAGGTAGAGGGCGCCCACCTGCGCATCCAGCGTGTCGGTGAGGACGCGCAGCACGTTGTCGCCCAACTGCTCCAGGCGCTGTTCACCCTGCATGCGTCGGGAGAGGGCGTTCTGCCCGGCCTGGATCCACGCTTCGATGCTCCGGGCGCGGAAGTCGCGCGCGGCGATGTAGCCCGCCATGCCGATGAGGACGAGCAGCAGCGCGGAGCCGGCCCAGGTGACCAGGAGGGACAGGCTGGCGGACGCCTGGAACCCCGCGGTGCGGTCGGCGAGCAGCTTGCGCTCGTCGATCTCCATCTCCTCCACGGTGGCGCGGATGGACTGCATCACGGCGATGCCCCGGTCCTCCTTCACGATGGCGATGGCGCCCCGGCTGTCGCCACGCAGTTGCAGATCGATGGTCTGTTGCAGCTCCGTCAGCTTGTCGGTGACGGCGTTCTCCAACTGCGTCAGCCGCTGCTGCTGCGCGGAGTTGTCGGCGGTGAGCGATTTCAGGTGTGCGAGCTGGCCGGGCAGGGACTTCTTCGCGCGGACGTAGGGGTCCAGGTAGCTCTCCGCGCCGGTGAGCAGGAAGCCGCGCTGGCCCGTCTCCGCGTCCTTGAGCGTGGACAGCAGCCCCTCCAGCTTCTCCACCACCTCCAGCGTGTGCGTCACCAGCTCGCCCGCCGCGGTGCGCGTCTGGAGCGTGCGGTAGGACAGGAACGCGATGACGAGGATGGCCACCGCCGCCACGGCGAAGCCCGCGAAGGTGGCGGGGGGCAGCGCTGGGCCGAAGCGCGCGACGCGCGGGGCATCCTTCACGGGGGGCGCGTTCATGGGCACCGCCCCTTCGCGCACGGGAGGACGAGGATCAGGATGGAGCGCACGGAATTGGGACCCGTCCGACGAACGAAGGTGGACGGATCGCGTACCACGCGCGACGGCGGGGTCCGGGGACCGTCCGGGGCGAAGTGTCGGCTTGTGCGCGCCCGCCGCCCCGGCGTCCTAGAAGGCTCCGGACACGCCCACCATCTGCCGGCCAATCGAGGGGTTGAGTGACAGGGAGGACGCCCGTTTGGATGCAGGCGCGGCATCGTCCGTGCGGCCGTGGAGGAGCAGGGGCACGGCCACGCCGAACGCGGAGCCCACCACGGCGCCGGTGAGCACGTCGGACAGGTAGTGCTTGTCCGCGCCCATGCGCAGCAGGCCCACCGACGCGGCCAGGGGGATGCCCACGCCCCACACGAGGGCTTGGTGCTTGTAGCCGCGCAGCGAGGCGATGGTGCCGGCGGACACGGCCATGGAGAAGGCCAGGTTGGTGTGCCCGCTGTAGAAGGACAGGTTGTTGTCGGTGGGGTGCGCGGTGAGGCCCTTGTCGGCGTCCGACAGCACGTGGACGAAGGGGCGCTCGCGGCCCACGCTGAACTTCACCGCCTGGTTGACGACGGAGGCGATGACGGCGGTTTCAATCATGATGGTGGCGTCCTGGGCGAAGTACTCGCCGGACGCTCCGGTGGCGCGGCCCGCGGCGTACTGGGCGCCGAGCAGGCCCAGGGGCAGGCCCGCGAACCCGATGACGTTGCTCCAGGTGTCCGCGCGCTTGCGGGACTTCTCCGTCTCGCCCGCGATGCCCCGGCCCCAGCGGTCCAGGCGGTTGAGCGTGTCGGTGCCATCCGGCGCGCGGTCGCACCAGCGGCACCGGGCCGGGGCCAGGCTGTCCTTGAACACGGACTCGCTGGAGATCCACAGCGCGCCCGCGGCGCCGGTGATGATGCCGTCCCGGGTCCAGTTGAAGCGCAGGGCGTGGGGCGTGTCGGAGGCCGTTTCCTGGGCGGAGGCGGGGGACAGCGGCGCCAGCGTCAGGAGGAGCAGGCCAAGGGCGGTGAGGGTCCGGAAGGAAGCGGGCATATGGGGCGGCGGAGCATAGAGGGGCTCCACCCCTTTCCGGCAATCCCTGATGTCGGCCGGTTCAGCGGGCGTTGGGGCCGTCCTCGATGCCCTGGAGGCGTGCTGGTGGGGCGGTAGGCCGTCGCGACCTCGGGTTGGGTGGCGTCCCCGCCACGTCGGACTTCCCGGGTTCCGGAGGGCAGCAGGCGGGCGGACAACGGGCCAGGGTGTGGGAATGCGACGAAAGGAGCATGAAAAGGGCGCCCCTGGCCGTTCTAGAGTCCTCGCCCCGCATGTCCCGTCCTGGCCGCACACTCCACGTCTTTCCCGATGCCGCGCGCCGTCAGGCGGCCCTGCGGGCGGAGCGGCGTGTGCGGGGCATCTCCCTGGGCTCGCGCCTGCTCACCTGGGACGACTTCGTCAACGCCCTGGGTGGGGCGGGGGAGCTCAACCGGCGTCCCTGTCCGGCGACGGCGGCGCGCGCGGTGGTGGCCGGGCTGGGCGGCGCGCTGGGCACCACGTCGTTCGGTGACTACGTGCGCGAGCCCGCGTTCGCCCGGGCCGCGGCGGACGTGCTGCTGGACCTGAAGGCGGGCCGGCTCTCCGCGCGCGAGTTGCAGGACGCCGCGGAGGTGCTGCCCCCGGAGCGCCGCGCGCGCGTGCGCGTCCTGGCGCGGCTGTACCACCTGTACGAGCAGCGGATGGCGGAGCTGGGGCTCGCGGACCGTGAGGATGTGCTCCGGGGCGCCCGTGAGGCATTGGACCGGGGCGCGTGGCCGGTGGGCTGGGACGGCGTGACGGGGCTGGTGCTCCACGGCGTCTACGACGTGCGGCCCTCGAAGCTGGAGCTGTTGTTGGGGCTCGCGGCGGCGTGCGAGTCGCGGCGGGTGTCGCTGCGCGTGGAGACGCCGGTGGGTGGCTCGCCGGTGGCGGACGCGGCGCTGGCGGCGCTGTTCCGGGCCTTCGAGAACCGGGGCGAGTCGATGCCCCATGTGGACCTCTT
>SECN01000686.1 GCA_004173515.1 Myxococcaceae bacterium
CGCACGGTGGAGTTCCGGGAGATGGTGCAGGCGCTCAACCAGAAGGGCCTGCGCGTGGTGATGGACGTGGTCTACAACCACACCAACTCCTCCGGACAGAACGCCCAGAGCGTGCTCGACCGCATCGTCCCCGGCTACTACCACCGCCTGAGCGACGACGGGAACGTGGAGACGAGCACCTGCTGCCAGAACACCGCGTCCGAGAACGCGATGATGGAGAAGCTGCTCATCGACTCCGTGGTGACGTGGGCCCGGGCCTACAAGGTCGACGGCTTCCGCTTCGACCTGATGGGGCACCACCTGAAGTCCAACATGGTGAAGCTGCGCGCGACGCTGGACGCGCTCACCGTGGAGAAGGACGGCGTGGACGGCAAGGCCATCTACGTCTACGGCGAGGGCTGGGACTTCGGTGAGGTGGCGGCCAACGCGCGCGGCATCAACGCCACGCAGGCGAACATGGCGGGCACGGGCATCGGCACGTTCAACGACCGCCTGCGCGACGGGGCCCGCGGCGGTGGGCCCTTCAGCGGCCTCCAGGAGCAGGGCTTCATCAGCGGCCTGCTGTCGGCGCCCAACGGCACGAACCAGGGCACGGAGGTGGACCTGAAGAACAAGCTGCTCACCTACGGCGATTGGATCCGCGTGGGCCTGACGGGCAACCTGAAGGACTACGTGCTCCAGGACCGCACGGGCGCGCAGGTGACGGGCTCGCAGGTCGTCTACAACGGCGCCCCCGCCGGCTACACGCTGGACCCGCAGGAGGTCATCACCTACGTCTCCGCGCACGACAACGAGACGCTGTTCGACGCCGTGCAGTTGAAGGCGCCGCGCGACCTGGCCATGGCCGAGCGCGTGCGGATGCACAACCTGGGTCTGTCCCTCGTGGCGCTGGGCCAGGGCATCCCGTTCTTCCACGCGGGCGACGAGCTGCTGCGCTCCAAGTCGTTGGATCGCAACAGCTTCAACTCCGGAGACTGGTTCAACAAGCTGGACTGGACGTACCAGTCGAACAACTGGGGCGTGGGCCTGCCCCCGGCCCCGGAGAACACCGCCAACTGGCCGCTCTTCGGGCCGATGCTCGCGGACCCGGCGCTCAAGCCGGCGTCGGCGGACATCGTGCGCGCGCGCGACCACTTCGAGGAGATGCTGGCCATCCGCAAGAGCTCGCGGCTGTTCCGCCTGCGCACGGGGGACGAAGTGAAGCAGTTGGTCCACTTCGAGAACACCGGCCCGGACCAGATTGCGGGCCTCATCGTGATGGCCATGCAGGACCACGGCACGAACGCGGAGGGCAAGCGCGCCATCGTGCTGTTCAACGGCACGGACGACGCGCAGACGTTCAAGGCGGACGCGTACAAGACGCTGAAGCTCAAGCTGCACCCGCTGCAGCAGGCGTCCACGGACCCCGTGGTGCGCACGTCCGCGTACGACGCGGCCACGGGCGGCTTCACGGTGCCGGCGCGCACCACCGCGGTGTTCGTCACCGACGACGCGACGGACCCCACCGACCCGACGGACCCCACCGACCCCACCGACCCGGACGACGACTCCGACGGCTGCGGCTGCCAGAGCACCGTCCCGGGCCCGCTGGGCGCCACGGGCCTGCTGCTGGCCGTGGGCCTGATGCTGAAGCTGCGCCGCCGTCGGGCGTAGCGGTCGGTCGCTGGAAATGAAGCGGGCCCCGGAGGCGAGTGCGCGTCCGGGGCCCGTGGTGTTTCCAGGGGTAACACTACGGGAGCGTGAGGATCTCCGCGCCCGTGTCGGTGACGAGCAGGGTGTGCTCGAACTGGGCGCTGCGCAGGCCGTCCGCGGTGACGACGGTCCACTCGTCGTTCCAGGTGCGGTGGTCCCAGTGGCCCTGGTTGATCATCGGCTCGACGGTGAAGATCATCCCGGGCTGCATGATCGTGTCGGCCTCCGGCTCGTAGTAGTGGGGCACCTGGAGCGCGGTGTGGAAGGTCTCACCGATGCCGTGGCCGCAGTAGGCGCGCACGACGCTGGTGCCGTTCTTCACGGCGTGGGCCTCCACCGCGCGGCCGATGTCGCTGATGGGCCGGCCGGGCTTCACCGCGGCGATGCCGATGTCCAGGCACTCCTTCGCGATCTGCACCAGCCGCTGATGCTGGGGCTCCACGTTGCCCACGAGGTAGGTGGCGGAGCAGTCGCCGTGGACGCCATCCAGGTAGATGGTGATGTCCAGGTTGACGATGTCGCCGTCCTCCAGCGCGCGGCTGTCGGGGATGCCGTGGCAGATGACCTCGTTGACGGAGGTGCAGAGCGACTTGGGGAAGCGGTGGTAGTTGAGCGTGCTGGGGTAGCCGCCGCGCTTGAGGTAGGCCTCGTGGGCGATGGCGTCCAGCTCATCCGTGGTGATGCCCACGCGCACGTGCTGGGCGGTCTCCACCAGCACCTGCGCGGCGGCCTGACAGGCGCGGCGCATGCGGGCGATGACGTCCGGGGACTTCACGTCGGATTCGTTGCGCGAGCGCGAGGGGCGGCCGGAGTCCGCGTACTCGGGCCGGCCGATGGTGATGGGCACCACGCGCTTGGGGCTGACGATGCCGGGGCGCACGCCCTTGCGAGCGGTGTCGGGGCCCTTCTTGCGGGCCTCCATGGTGTCGGCGCCGCGGTGGCACTTCTTGTACTTGGAACCGCTGCCGCACCAGCAGGCGTCATTGGGCCCGGGCAGCACGGCG
>SECN01000687.1 GCA_004173515.1 Myxococcaceae bacterium
CTGCGGGCGGCGAGCCCACGCCCGCGTGGAGCGCCATCCACGCGGCGAACTCCTCGGCGTACCCAGCGGCGCACACCGCGACGTACTGGCCCAGGACATCGGCCGGTGGTGCTTGCGGTAGGTTGAGGACGGGCGTGTTGCGCACCGTCGTTGCCCAGGCCCAGGGCTGGGGCACCGTCACGCCGAGAAGGCGGGCGCGCGTGGGCGCGTCGCAGGCGCTCATGCCGCCTCCCGGACTTGGACGTTGCCGCCCATGTTCGCGCGCACGACTGCCTCGGCGGCCTCGGGGCAGACGCTGTTCCCGATGAGCCGCACCTTCGCGGCCTTCGACTTCGCCGCGCTCAAGTCGTAGGTGCTGGCGAAGCGGCCGAACTGCGCCCGGAGCAACTCCTCGGGCTCCAGCATCCGCATGCCGATGTCGATGAGCTGGTACTCGATGCCAGTCACCGTCACGAGGCCAAGGCGCGCCTTGGCGGTGATGGTGCGCATGGGGCGGTCCGCTCGCTGCCCCACCGAGCCGGAGCCGTAGTAGGTCGTCAGGAAGGCGCGGACCTCGGCGACGTGGTTGCCCTGGCCGGTGATGGTGGGCAGCGGCTCCCTCACGTCGGCGCCGTGGCAGTCCCCGCGAAGCTTCACCAGCGTGGCGGCAGCGAGCGCGTGGTGGTCCTGGGCGGTGACGGTGTCGAGCGGGCGTCCGTCGAAAGGGACGCCCACGACGCCCCCGTAGTGCTTCGTCATGAAGGCGCTGACGAGGGCGTGGCGGTTCTCGGTCGTGATGGTCGGCAGGCAGGCAGCGGCAGGCGTCATGCCGGCACTGGACGAGCCGTGGTCGATGGTGACCAGCGTAGGCGCCACCAGGGCGTGCCCCCGGCGCTGCGCCGTCACGGTGGAAAGCGGCGCGTTGATGGCCTCGCCACGTGCTTCCTGCCCACCGTGGTTCACCTTCACCAGCGAGGGCACCACCAGGGAACGGTCATTCTTCGCGGTGATGGTCCCCAGCGGAGCGCTCACCAGCGTCGGCGGTGTCTGGCCCGCGCGCCCGCCACACCCGACGATGAAGGGCTCCGGGTTCGCCAGAACGAAGCGGCGCAGGCCCTCCGCGATGCGCCAAAGTGTCTTCTCCGCCAAGGGGCGCTTGCGCTCGAAGATGGACGGGCAGGGCAGCGTCCAGTCGATGCACTCCGCCGCGGTGCGGAGCGGCAGCTTGCCGGGTCCGTGCGTCGGCTCCGGCCACCGGATGGGCTGGCCGTCGCAGCGGGCCACCAGGAAGAGGCGGCGGCGCTTCGTGGGCGCTCCGTAGAGCGAGGCGTCCAGGACGCGGAAGTCCACCACGTAGCCGAGCAGCTCCAGCGCGCCTCGCCACTGCTCGAACGTCTCGCCCATCCGCGCCTTGTCTGGGCGCCCGTCGGGCCCCAGCGGGCCCCACGTGCGGAACTCCGAGACGTTCTCCAGGAAGATGCAGCGCGGGCGCACCAGGCGCGCCCAGTCCACCACCACCCACGCCAGCGAGCGGATGCCCTTTTCGCGCGGCGTGCCGCCCTTCGCCACGCTGAAGTGCGTGCAGTCCGGGCTGGCCCACAGCACGTCCACGGGGCGTCCGCGCGTCACCGTGCGCGGATCCACCTCCCAGACGTCGCTGGTGAAATGTTGCGTCTTCGGGTGGTTGATGGCGTGGACCGCGAGTGCTGTTGCGCTGTGATTGACGGCTACGTCGACGTCGCGCCCGAGCGCGGCCTCGATGCCGGTGGATGCACCGCCGCCCCCGGCGAAGAGGTCCACGACCAGCCCGCGCGCGTTCCTTCTCATGACACTGCCTCCACCCGGCGGAACTCCACGCGCCACACCCAGGAGTTGGCGTCCCAGGACTCGGGGCCGTTGATGGAGCGCCAGAGCGAGGCGAACGACTCCCGGGCCGTCAGGTGGTAGGAGACGCTCTCGAATGCCGGCTCGGGCTCGTAGTTGCGCCACCCATTCGCCTCCAGGAGCCGCTCCACTCCCTCGGCGCGTGAGTCCTCCTCGGTGATGTCGTGCAGCCGCTCGACGCGGACGGACACCACCTCCAGCGACAGGCGCGAGGCCCAGCGCGGCATGAAGAGCGGCGTGACGTTCCCGTTCTTGGCCGCCTTCGGACAGCGCCACGAGCCATCGACGCGCGCGAGGTCGGAGAAGAGCACTGCGTCGTCTGCGGCATAGGTGAGCTTCCACCCGATGCGGTGCCCTATCGAAGATGCCTCGGGCCGCCACGTCTCCTTCACCCAGAGCCGGTCCCCGGGCTGGCCGTACCGGCAAAGGATGTTGCGCCGCTGGAGACTGTCCTCCTTCTGCTCATAGACGGTCGTAAACGGGGTGCCACGACCGTCGACGAGCATGCCGGGCGGCTCCTCCAGCACCCGCCGCGTGACCGTCTTCCGGCCGTCCAGCAGCGCGCGGATCATCGGTCCGCTAAACAGGATGGGGCGCTCACGCATGGGCTGCCCCCTCATTGGCGGAGGCGTGGAGCTGCTGGCGCCAGGAGGCCTCCCTGTTCCGCGCGGCGCTCCAGAGGTCACGGCACCGCTTCGCGCCGCACGTGCCCATGGGGACGTCGGCACGCTCGGCGTACACCTGCGCTAAGGAGCGCTTCGCCCAGCAGATGGCGCAACCGCCCAACTGCATGAGCTGCGCCTCGTCGTGAAGGCGCTTGCGCAGCAG
>SECN01000688.1 GCA_004173515.1 Myxococcaceae bacterium
GAACCGGAACCCGAGCCGGAGCTCGCCCCCCAGCCCGAGGAAGCCTCCCAGTCCGCCGAGGACCCGAACTCGGGTGGCTCCGAGGAGCCGCCGTCCGACGAGGGCTCGAACGAGTACGTCCCCGAGCCCCAGCCGGACAGCGGCGGGGCGATGGCGGCGATGGCGGACAAGAAGAAGTTCGTCCCGCTCATCGTCATGGGCGTGGTGGGACTGACCTTCCTGGTGCTGATGATCGCCGTGCTCGCGGGCGCCTGAGCCTTCCGGCCCGGCGTCCCTGTCGCGAGCGACGGCGGAAAAACGAAGGGCCCCCACTCGGGGGCCCTGGAACGACCGGCCGGACCTGGAACTAACGGCCGGAGGAGATGCGGGCGACGGGCTGGATGTTCAGCTCGGGCGACAGCTCCTGGTAGCTGAGGATGGAGAACGAGGGCGTGAACTCGTACTCCAGCAGCTTGCGCACGTACCGGCGGATGTCCATCGCCGTGAGGATGACGGGGCGCTGGGCGCTGGGCGGCAGGTGTCCGCACTCGGAGCGCACCGCGCTGACGATCTCCTGGGCGATCTCCGGCTCCAGCGCCAGGTGGGCGCCCGCGGAGGTGCGCTTGATGGAGCTGCGGATGGCCTCCTCGATGTTGGGATCCAACAGGTAGACCACCAGCGTGCCGGTGCCGCGCGCGTACTTGTGGGAGATGTAGCGGCGCATGGAGGCGCGCACATGCTCGGTGAGCATGACGTTGTCCGCCTCCACCTGGCCGTACTCCGACAGGGACTGGAGGATGCCGCGCAGGTCGCGGATGGAGATCTCCTCCTCCACGAGCCGCCCGAGGATGTCCGTCAGCTTCAGCACGTTGACGATCTTCGGGACGACCTCCTTCACGATGGCCGGGAACGCCTTCTCCAGCTGCTCCAGCATCGTCTGCGTCTCCTGCACGCCCATGAACTCACGGGCGTTCTTCCGCAGGATGGCCGCGGTGTGCAGGATGATGTAGCCGGGCACGTCCCAGGTGGTGAGGCCCGCGGACTCCAGCGTCTCCCGGAACTGCTCCGGCACCCACGCGGCCGGCTGGCGCGTCGCGGGGTTGATGGCCTCGAAGCCGGGGATGTTCATCAGCTTGAGGCGGTCCACCGTGTCGTTCACCAGGATGTGGCCCAGGGTGGCCTGGCCGGTGACGACGGGGACTTCGTTGATTTGAATCTGGTAGGCCCCGGGCGGCAGGCCGCCGTTGCCGCGCGCGCGCACGCCCGGGAAGCGCACGCCCAGCTCCACGAACAGGCCGTCGCGCATGAACGGGATGAGCTCGAAGAGGAACTTGCCGCCGTCCTGCCGCGAGTCCACGAAGGGCACCAGCGCGTCGGACACCTCCAGGACGATGGGGGTGACGACGGGGATGAACAGCTCCGAGTCCGGGTTGAGCTGCTCCTTGGGCGCGCGGGGCCCGCCTCCTCGGCGGCCTGATCCGCGTCCTTCTTCTTCATCATGGAGTATGCGCCGAAGCCCGCGCCCGCGCCGAGGATGAAGAACGGAATCTTGGGCAGACCGGGGATGAGGCCCAGGCCCACGAGCATGGCCGCCGCGATGGCGATGGCCTTCGGGTAGGCGGTGAGCTGGCTGCCCACGTCCTTGCCCAGGTGCGCGCCCTCCTCCTCGCCGCCCACGCGCGTCACCAGGATGCCGGCGCAGGTGGAGATGAGGATGGCGGGAATCATGCCGACCAGACCGTCACCGATGGTGAGCAGCGTGTACTTCTGCGCCGCGTCCGCCGCGGCCATCCCCTTCTGGGTCACGCCGATGATCAGGCCGCCCACGATGTTGATGACCGTGATGATGATGGACGCGATGGCGTCGCCCTTCACGAACTTCATGGCGCCGTCCATGGCGCCGAAGAGCTGGCTTTCGCGCTCCAGGTCGCGGCGCTTCTTCTTGCCCTGCTCCTGATCAATGGAGCCGGCGCGCATGTCCGCGTCGATGGACATCTGCTTGCCGGGCATCGCGTCCAGGGTGAAGCGCGCGGCCACTTCGGCGACGCGCTCCGAGCCCTTGGAGATGACGATGAAGTTCACCACCACCAGGATGAGGAAGAGGATGGCACCGACGACGAAGTTGCCCTGCACCACGAAGTTGCCGAACGCCACCACCACTTCGCCCGGGTCGCCGGTGAGCAGGATGAGTCGGGTGGTGGAAATGGTGAGCGACAGGCGGAACATCGTCGTGATCAGCAGCACCGTCGGGAACACCGACAGCTGCAGCGCGCCTGGCACGTAGAGGGAGATGAGAAGAAGTATGACCGAGATGCTGATGTTCAGCGTCAGCAGGATGTCCAGCAGGAACGTCGGCAGCGGGACGATCATCATCCCGACGATGGCCACGACGACCACCGCCAGGACGATATCGGAGTACTTGTTCAGGAAGCTGTTCGGATCGCCGGTCATCGTCGGGGCGCCATCCTAGTCCGGGCCGGCCCTGGTTCCCAAGGGGGGGTGTGCCCTCCCCTGCGAAGGGAGGAGGCCCGCGGCCGGATTAAGCGTCGTCCTCGGGCGCTTCGGCCTCGGCCACGTCCTCGGCGCTCTCCATGGCCGCGGCAGCGAGCATGCGAGCACGGGCGCTCAGGGGGTCCTGGCCCTCCGGGTCCAGCGCCACGGCCCGGTTGAAGTCCTGGGCCGCCTCCATCACCCGCCCCTGGCGCAGCGCCGCCTCGCCCCGGTTGACGAAGGGGGTGAGGTCGGTGGGGTCCAGTTCGATGGCGTGGTTGAAGCACTCCACGGCCAGATCCAGATCCTCCAGCGCCAGGTGGCAGGCGCCCAGGGCCGTGTGGAAGTAGGCCTCCGACGCGTCCAGGGCGAGCAGCTTCTCGAAGATGGCCAGAGCCTCGCTGAACCGCCCGTCCTGGAAGAGGTTGAAGCCCTCAGTGGCCCGTTCGAGCATCTCGGCTGCAGACAGGGGCTTCTCGTTGTCGTGCAACACCGTGGCCTTGGATTCGGTCGTCATCAGCGAGGGTCCCTCACAGGGAGGACAGGAGGACGTTGGCCCGCAACCGACCACCAGGGAACAGCGGTCTTCGGGCGCGGACAGCTTAGTCTGTTATCGGGGCAACCTCCAAAGAGGGTGCGTGTCCGGAGTTGGATCCACTCTCCGGGCCCCTTCTTTTCAGCCCGAAAGGAGAGGTGGAAGCTTTGGGAGGAACCTACACCGACCGGATCCGCCATCGACCCCATGTAAGCCACGCCGCAGGCCACCCGCTTCCAATCTCTGGAGCCTCCCATGAACGACAAGGTCACGTCCGCCGCCCTCTCCACTGCCTTCAAGAGCAGCCAGTCCCTGAGCTCCGCGGAGAGCTCGTACCTGGGGATGCTCAAGGGTCCCGACCGCGATCGCGCCGAGGCCCAGCTCATGCTCCAGAAGCAGCAGGAGGCCGTTGCCTTCGCCAGCAACGTCATCAAGAAGCTCCACGAGATCGCGATGTCGGTCATCAACAACATGAAGTAGGCACTGGCGCGTCCTGGCGAACTGAGAGCCGGTCCTCCTTTCCTGGAGGCCGGCTCTTTGCCTTTCCCCCCCTTTCCGCGCCAGGTGGGCGACAGGCATGGCGGGCGGGCTGGGGCTGGGAAAAAAGATCAGAAAATGGGGACGAAACTTCCGGACCCCGATCTGCCATAATCCTTTTGTAAGCAGCTTCGCAGCGCACCCACCCGCTACCAAAACCTGGAGACACCCCATGTCCAACGCTACCGTCGCCGGCGCCGCCATCTCGAAGGCCTTCAACACCAGCCAGGGTCTGAACGCCACCGAGCAGGCGTCCCTCAAGGGCCTCACGGGCGATGACCGTACCCGCGCCGAGGCCCAGCTGATGCTCCAGAAGCAGCAGGAGGCCGTTGCCTTCGCCTCCAACATCATGAAGAAGCTGAACGAGATCGCGATGTCGATCATCGGCAACATGAAGTAATCCTGCCGCTTCCTGGC
>SECN01000009.1 GCA_004173515.1 Myxococcaceae bacterium
GCCCCCCACAGGTACTCCGTCGGGGTGTCGCTCCCCACCACCTGCCGGGAGCGGCGCAAGCCGTCGAAGCCGTAGCGATACTTCACCGTCTTCGTCCCTGTGCCTCCGGCAACGGGGGTGGGCATCGAGACCTGCGCAAGCCTGCCGGCCGCGTCCCAGGCATACGTCGTGGCCGCGCCGTCATGGGGCGTTTCCGACGTCACCCGTCCCGACTTGTCCGTGGTGAAAACGGTCACCTGGGACAGTGGGCTCTCGATGGACTTCAGGACGCCCGCGGCGTCGTAGAGGTACTCCCAATCCGTCTGCGGTGAGGCGACCAGCTCATAGCCCTGCTCGTTCAGCGGAACTCCCATCGCCAGGGAATCCACGCGCTTCTCGCCGAGCCTCAAGCCGTCGGGTGACAGCCGGTACAACACACCCTTCGCATCCGGATACCGGACGCCCGTGAGTCGATCCGCGCCGTCGTACCCATACGAGGTCACGACCGTCACAGAGCCCGTGGCATTGCCTCGGAAGCTCTCCGTCAACCGGTTGCCGCGCCCGTCGTATTCGTACCCGAACAAGGTCAGTGGCGGCATCGCCGAGGACTGGCCACAGTCCACCGTGTCCGTCCGGAGCGTGCCTCGGATGGATGTCAACCAGCCCCGCCCGTCGTAGCAATACCGCTCCGACGTGGACCCGAGCGTCCCGTCGTCTTCGATCCTCGACAGCCGCTCGCCACCCGCCTCAAAGGAGATGCCGCGCTTGGACCGGAGCGTCGGGCCCTCGTACGTCCGGATCTCCTTGGGACGCGACAAGGTGTCGTAGTCGAACTCCATCGCGCGCTCGGGCTCCGAGCCTCGCTGGGACGTCTGGCGCTTCACGAGGTCGCGATCCGCCCAATAGGCGTAGGACACCGCATCGCTGCCGCGGATGACCTTCGTCAGCCGGTGGCGATCGTCGAACTCGAAGGTGTTGACGACATCTCCACTGTTGCGCTGTTCCCGTGCCCGCA
Organism: Myxococcaceae bacterium; assembly: GCA_004173515.1. GTDB lineage: Bacteria > Myxococcota > Myxococcia > Myxococcales > Myxococcaceae > Corallococcus. Next base: position 995 of record SECN01000009.1, read on the forward strand.
GCAGTCCATCCTGGCCGTCAAAGGCATACGTGACCTGGATGAGATCCTGCTGGTCGAGGGTCAGCGGGCTCGGCTGGAAGAGCCGCGACGCGGTACGGCCCCGGCCGTCCTGCACCGAAACCACCGTGTCCGCCTCCAGGCCCCCCGGTCCGGTCAGGGTCGCGACCCCCTGCGTCCAGGCCGTGCGCCATGTCGAGCCACCCCGCGTGCGGGACTTCTGCCGGCCCAGGTAGTCGTACTCGAAGGACTCCACCGCGACGGCCACCCCCGGCTCACGGATGCTCTTGAGTCGCCGAAGCGCGTCGTAGCCGTAGGTGAAGGTGCCCTGCCCCGGCATCGTCACCGTGAGCAGTTCCCCCATCGGCCCGTGGTCATACAGCCACTGCTTCGCATCGGAGGTTCCGGCCCCCACGGTCCGGGAGGCCATGTGGCCCCCAGCGTCATAGGTGTACGTGGTCTCCGTGGTCTCCGCGCCAGCGCCATACTTCTCGCTTTTCAGGAGGCCTCGCGCCGCATAGGCGAACTCCATCGCGCGACCCGTCTGCTCCGTGACCTTCGAGACGAGACCGTCCAGTCGATAGGTCAGTCCTGTCTCCTCGCTCCCCAGCGTCGTGGAGATGAGGCGCCCCTGGTCGTAGGCATACGTCGTCTTCGGCCCGCCCGCCGGAGTCGCCGACACCCTGTTGCCATCCGCGTCGAACTCCCACGCGTCCACCAATCCGTCCTGGGTGCGGCGCACCGTGTTGCCCAGTCCGTCCAACTCCAGCGTGAAGAGCTGGTCCGGCACCGTGGCGGAGGACGTGGTCCCCTTCAGCACGATGTCCACGGAACGGTCAGCCCACGGAGACAGGGTGACGTATTCGTACGACTGCGTCCCCTGCTCCCAGTGCTCCCTTGCCTTCAGCGTCCGCCCACGGTCGTCAATCTCCTGGCGCTCCACCGTGGACTTCCAGGGAGTGCCCGTCGCACCGCCCCCCGAGGTGGACTCGGTCGTCACGACCTTGCGCGGCCAGGGGCCGTCATAGGCATACACCTTCGTCAGGACATTGCCGGTCGCCGCGCCCTCCTCACGCACTTCCTTGAGCAGCTGTTGGTGTGCGTTGAAGAACCGGTAGACCTCATGGCCCAGCGGATCCGTCTCCCGCGCCGCGCGGTCCGGTACCGTTCCATCCGAGCCCGGCGCGCCCTGCAACCCGTAGGCATACGACCAGGTCGCGTTGGAGCCCGTCCCCACCAGCGTGCGAGAGGTGAGCTGTCCGAACGCATCGTAGCCGTACGTCCACATATCCTCCGTGCGTGGCCCCTTGCGGAGCACCACCCGCCCCTCGCCATCCACCCCGAACTCGGTCACGGCCGCGGGCGCCGATGCATCCCCGGGCTCCTCCTTCTTCAGCAGATGGCCCGCGGTGTCGTAGGTGAAGGTGGTCACTTCACCGAGTGGCGTCGTGATTGTCTTCACGCTGCCACGCGCGTCGTATGTGTACTGGGTGACGGCCTGGACTCCATCCACCAGGTCGATGGACTTCATCACCTTCCCCGCCAGGTCCACCTCCTGCTCGAAGCGCTCCTGCCGTCCGCCTGGGATGGTGGGGGATGCAATCCTGCGCGTGATGATGACCTTCCGACGCCCGGCCGTCGGGGTGTCCTGATACTCGTGCTCCTCTTCCAGGACCTGCGCCGTGGAGCCGGGGCCGGCGAGGGTCGTCCGGGTGTAGCGCGTCAGCCGGCCCAACGCGTCATCGTACGCGAACGTCTCGGCGGTCCCGGTGATGATGTCGTAGTGATCCACGACGCGGCCCATGGCGTCGTACTGATACGTGTCATGCACGCCCCCGGGCGAGCCCGCGCTTTCGGAGACGCGCGTTCGTCCGAGCGCATCCAGCGTCAGGTTCAGCACATGCGGTATCGCGAGGCCCCCGAAGGACCTCGATACGACAGCCCCCGTGAAGTCTCGATCAACCTCCTCGGTCTCGCGTGGCACGGCCGTCGAGGTCGTCCCGGTGTAGTCCCAACGCACCGGGCGGCCGAAGTAGTCGTACCAGAGCTGCGTCACCAGCCCGTTCTGGTCGATGACGCGGCGAGGGTTGCCATTGGAGTCGAGTTCCTCGTAACGGACCTCCTCCGTCCCCGCGGCCGGCCCTGACGTCGAACCCGGATTCGTGACGGTGACCCCGGTCATCCGTCCAGAGGTGTCGTAGGCGTAGGACCGCTGGACGCCCAGCGCATCCGTCGAGGACACCTGGCGGCCGTTGCGGAAGGTGGTGGTCCGGACGGCTTCCGACCAGTGCTCGTCCACCCGGGGGCCATAGCGCAGCGTTTCCGTGACGAGGAGCCCCGCTTCGCTGCCGCCGAAGACCTCCCGGGACTCGACCGTGCGCTGGTGGTCCACACCCGCCAGTGCTTCGCGGTAGGTGACACTCCGGTCGCCCGGCTCGTAGCTGTAGTGCCACTCCTGATCCGGCGTTCCCTTGATCGTGTGTCGCAGGAGCCGCCGGAGGCTGTCGTACTCCCACTCCTCATCCGCGCCGGTCTCGTCGTCGTGCGAGCTGATGACGTTTCCAACCGGGTCGTAGCCAAGCCGCCGTGTCACCTTCGCCAGCGCCTTGCTGCTGGGATTGGGATGGGTCAGTTCGATGAGCTGTGGGAGTCCCAGGGCGCTGGGATCGCTGTAGACAATGTTCTGCTGGAGGGCGTCGACCTCGGACTGCAGAACGCCCTTGCCCTCGCTGTCATAGGTCCGGCCGCCGGTCTCATAGACCTTCTCGTTGCCCGCCCCGTAGACGGTGACTCGCTCGAGATCGCCCTGGGAGCTCAGCGTGGTGTGCACGCTCCGGGTGCCGTTCTTGCCCGGCGTGGTGCGCACACTGGGAACACCGAAGGTCTGACTGGCCGGGCCGGTGTACTGCTGATCCACCAGCGCCGTGTTCGGCTGGATGCCAACCGTCGCCAGGGCCCCCTCTTGAGGGAGGGCCTCAAGCGTCACACGCTCCAGGCGATGCGCGGAGTCCACCGCGTAGTCGAGCACGGCCTGATTGGCGAGCGTGACCTTGTCCGGAGAGATCTGGGTCGACATCCAGTCCGTCACCTGTTCCGGCAGGCCGCGCACCGTCTGGCGTTCGACGCTGCCGTAACCGTTCAGGACGTACGTGACCGGCACCCCGTCTGGACGCGTCACCTTGCGCTGGAGCTCACTGTCATAGGCGATCGTGAGCGCGGCGGGTCCCAGACCCGACGTGACGACAGAGTCCACGACCTCCGCGGGGTCGACATGCTCGTAGCTCTCCGACACACCGGAGCGCGCATAGGTGGCCACCCACTGGTCGAAGAAGGGCAGCGCCTCTCCTGGAGACGGTGCCGGAATGGGATGGGCGGTGAGCTGGTATCGGGCCGTCGTCAACTCATTGGTCAGCCGCCACCGCGTGTAGCCCGTCGTGCCCGCGGGAGGCGGTGCATACGTATAGGCCCACGCCTGCCTAGGGAACCCGGTGGGACGTTCCGCCCGAAGCAGATTGCCCTGGGCGTCGTGCTCGAACTTGACCCGATACAGCGCCTTGTTGGGATCCAGCGGGTCCTGCTGCGCATGCTGCTGGAGGTAGATCCCCACACTCGAAAGCAGCTGCAGGTCCTCGGTCCTTGCCTTGAGCCGCAGTCGCTCGGCGAAGCGGCTCACCCACAGCGGGGGCAACTGCTCCAGGGACTGCTCGGGCAGGATGGGCTCATAGGTGAAGACGACGACGAGGTTGCCCGGCCGCCGCTCCACGCGCTCGACCCGGTCCGAATCACCGGCATAGAGGATGTGCGTCCAGCCCTCTTGCGGATTGGCCGGGTCTCCGTGGCCTTCCGAATACCGCGTCAGCATCCACCTTCGGCGCCCTTCCTCCGCACTCACGGTGGAGAGTCGTTCAAACAGGTAGACCATGCCGTCGCGGGTCGTGAATTCGACCGCGGGCGTGCCGTCCGGTGCGGTGCCCAGACCGACATTCAAGCTGCCTCCGTGGGTCTTGTCCGGCAGGCAGTTGGTGGCCGTGCGCTGCTCCACGCTCACCTGCCCGCATTTCGGGAAGTCATATGACTGGCCTCCCAGGACCACCGTGTAGCGGCCCACCTCCTCCTCGAAGACGAACCCCTCGAAGTTGTGCGTCCAACCCAGACCCTGCGGCGTGACGACGCTGCTCTGGTTGTTGAAGGTGCGCACGAAGCGGAGCTGCTCCCCGAACTGGGGAATCGAAAAGTCCTCGTGTGACAACGCCAGATGTCCGCTCGCGAGGTTGACGCCCTGCACCTTCGTCTGCCCCGCGGCGAAGGCATTCACGAGCGCGTAGCGGCCCAGGGGCTCGCCCAGCGTCGTCACGCGTTCGTCGTGGTTGTACAGTCCGAAGAAGCTGGGATCCGGCTGGACCTTGAGCAGCAGCTCATTGCCCCTCCGCGCGGCGTCCTGCATCGAGCCCAGGTCGTTGGGCAGCGTGAGCGAGAAGCGCCGGGCCCCATTGGCCCCGGGCTTCGCCAGCTCCACCAGTCTACCCGCGCGCCCCTCTTCGTCGGTGATCACGAAGGGCAGTGAGCCCCCCTGCTTCGTGAGCTTCGCCCGCTTCAGGAGTTTCGTCCCGGTGCAGTCCTGGCCCTCGCAGATGCGCACCGTCGCCGGCACATCGTCGGGATCCACCGCGAAGTAGACCCTGGCCTTCTGTGAGATGGGACGATCCGTCTCGGCAACGACAGGAGTGCCCGCGAGCCCCGCCCCTCCAGACACCGGCGCGGCCAGGGACTTCTCCAACGTGTCCCGGCTGCTCGCCGTCACGTAGTCGGTCCGGGGCGCGATGCCGTAGAAGTTGAAGCGGTAGAGAACGTTGTCCGCGTTGCCGCTCAGGAACAGCTCGAAGTACAGGATGTCCGACGCGGACAGCACCTCCGCCAGGTACTCCCCCGCGCAGGTGCCGCGGATCTGCTTGTTCACCCGGTCGATGTGGACCGGGCACTCGATGCCGTAGTCGTCCGTGCCCAGCCGAAGCGTGTAGTCGCCGACCGGCACGTCCGACCGCTGCGCCGCATCCGGTTCGGTGACCTGGGACAGCAGGAAGTCGTAGGCGAGGTCGTCCTCGGTGGCGCCCGGCGTGCTTCCATCCAGGACGCGCCAGTCCGTGCCACCGTCGGGCAACAGGTCCCCCGTGGACGCCCTCACCTGCCCCCCCGCATCCAGCCCCAGCACGCGGAACTCGTGCTCCCGCGCCCGGTCGTAGCGCTCCATCGCCGTCCCGTCCGACTCCCGGGCCCGGTAGATGTTCTTCAAGCCCACGGCCAGCGCCGGCCCCACCCCGCCGGCATCCCAGGCCTCGTCCACGAAGTCCGGCGGCTTCGGATCCTGTTCGGACGGATCCAGCAGGTCGTTCTGGTTGGTGTCGTGCGCCAGCACGGGGTAGCCCACCACGTGCAGGTAGTAGTTCGCCCTGGGCAGGGAGCTCACCGTCACCTTGCGCCCCGAACCATCCAGGTACGTCAGCGCGGTCTGCACCGTGGCCGTGTGACGGCCCGGCTTCACCGGGAAGATCACCACGGCGGGCTCCTCCACCGCCGTGCCCGTCACGCGCACCAGGCGGCCCGCCAGCGGCGGCACCCCCGCCGGCACATCCACCACGCGCGGCGCCCCCTGCGCACACAACCCCTGCGCGCGCTGCGCGGAGCCTTCCGGCAGCTCTGAACAGAAGACCTCCAGCGCCACGCCCGGCATGCCCCGGTCCTGCAGGACGCCCGGCGCGCACGAGCCCGCGTCCGGCAACAGCCCCGCGTCCGCGCACCACGCTGCCTCGTCGAAGCCGCCGTCCGTCGGGCTCACGGGAGGAGGCGGTTCGGCTCCCGCGTCCGTCTCGGGCTCTCCCACCTGACGCACCCGCCAGTGCGTGGACACCTGGACGAAGTCGTCCCGCGTCGTCGCCGCTCCACCGTGGCGGATGAGGCTCGCGCGCTGCGCCACCGGCAGGCCCTCGGCGTCCGCGCGACGCGCGACGCGCACATCCAGCTCCGGCGGGAACAGCTTCACGTCCGCGGGGATGCCCAGCTCCGCCCGCGTGCAGCGCGACAGCGTGAGCTCCTGGCCGTACTCGTTGACCTCCAGCGGCTCCTGGCCTTCGTCCAGCGCGCAGCGCCCGTCCGGCAGACGGTCGACGCGGTTCACCGTCGGCACCGTCACGGAGGACATGCCCGCGTAGCCCGTCGCGTGGTTCACCGCGAAGACCACCAGCCGCTCGCCCGGGTTCAACCGGAGGTAGTTGGTCCGGTTGTCCACGCAGTTGGCCTGGTAGTAGCCCTGATCCGCGTCGCTCAACCCTCCGTCCGTCCGCTCCAGTTCGCGGCAGCGCTCGCGCGCCACGCGGCGGATGTTCGCCGCCGGTCCGGTGCGCACGCGCGCATAGGAGCCGTGCGGCTGGTTCGGCTCCCACTGCCCCGTCGACGCATCACACGCGGGGCCGTTCGGCTTGCCGGTGGTGAATGTCGCGATGGGGATGGTCAGGTCGTCTTCGCGGAAGAAGTGCACCTCCGTCGACGTCACGTCCTTCGCGGCGATGCGGGAGTACTCCCCGCTCCCGGCATCCTCGTCCAGGGACGAATGCTCGTCCGAACACGTGCCTTCCAGCGGCTGACCGCGCCGGTCCACGAACGTCAGCGAGCCGTAGAGCATCCGGACGTCCACCAGGATGTCCGCGCGCGTCGAGCGTCCCGGCGAGACCGTGTACGTCTGCGAGCACACCGGGTACTGGTTGATGGTGGGCTCGTAGTGCACCACGCCGTCGAAGCCCATGCGCTCCACCAGCCGGGGCCCCGTGGGCACCTCCGTGCAGGAGATGCCCATGGACTCTCCGCCCAGCGACACCACCGAGATGCCGTAGCCGCCCGTGTCCCCCGTCACCCCCGCGAGCCCGCTCTCCGGTCCCGTCACCGTCACCCGCAGGCCCTTGAAGCGCACGGGGCTGTGCACCGCTTCGTCATCCGCTTCGCTGAAGGTGTCCTGCGTCTTGCGCAACATCAGCCGCGCCGCGGGCACCAGGCCTCCGTCCTCGCCCGGCACTCCCGCGTCGCCGTCGGGCTGGAGTTCCGCCTCCAGCTTCATGACCCGCACGTTCGTGCGCGACCGCGCCGTGAGCGTCATGTGGGTCGTGCCTCCCACGGGCACCGGGATGAGCCGTGTAAGCGCGGCCTCCCCTTCGCCCTGCGACACCTCCGGCGGGGACAGCACCTCGCCGGACGGCCCCGTGGCCTCCACGAAGAGCTGCACCGACTCCGGGTTCGTCACATCATACGGGTCGGCGGACTCGAAGCGCGCGGAGAGGTCGAGCGGCAGCGCGTACGGCAGCGCCACCTGCCGCTCCGTGCCGAGGGCGGACGCCTCCGGCTTGCGCAGCTCCAACGCGAGCTGCCGCTCCAGCGGCGCGCGCACCTGGCCCGTCACCGCTCCGGGCACCGTGTTGTTCAGCAGGGAGTCCAGCGCCGAGTAACCCCCGTAGTAGATGCCCCCGAGCTGCGCGTACGCCTTGCCCGGCGCGAAGAGGTCCAGCAACTGCTTCCACGTCGGGGTCGGCCCGAGCCTGGAGTCCGGGACCGTGCGCATGCCCGTCCCGCCGTCCGTCGGCGAAACCACGCCCAGCGCCAGGGCCACGGCCTTGCCCTGATCCTCCGTCAGCGGCATGTACCCCAGCAGCTCCAGCGAGGGCAGAGGGAGGGCCTGCGTGGAGACGAGGGTCTTGCCGTCCACCGGGTCCACGCGCCCGAAGCCCACGCGCTCCAGGACGTGTCGACGCGGGTCGTGGGCGAGCAGCAGCGCCCAGCTTCCCTTCGGCATGTTCGTGAGGTTGGGCAGGCGCACCGTCACCGCGGTGTTCAGCCGCAGGCCCGAGGGGCCCAGTTGCCAGAGGCCCGCGAGCGCGGCCCGCCCTTCCAGGGGCAGCGGCACCGCGTGCAGGGGCACCTGGGTCGCGGTGACGACGCCGTGCGTGCGTCCGTCCGCGAAGGACAGGCTTCCCGCCGCCACGTCCACGGACAGGCCGGGATGGCGATCCGCGAAGGTGAGCTGCGTGGCCGCCAGCGCATCCACCACCTGCGCCGAGGACAGGTCCACCGGCGTCAACGGCAGCGTCGCGTCCACCGTGTCACCCCCTTCGGTGACGACGAGCCGGCGACGCAGCGAGGGCAGCGTGCGTCCGTCCGAGGTGAGGCCCCCCTCGAAGCGCACCACCATTTCCCCTCCGCGAGGGGCGAACAGCGTCCAGTTGCCGTCAGATCCGGTGACGACCGAACGATCCATGTCCTCCAGCGTCACCCTCACGCCCGACAGGGGGCGGAAGTCCGTGTCCGTCACCGTGCCGCGCACGCGCGTCAGCGGCTTGCGGATCTGGAAGTCGCTGTGGAACGGGCCGACCATGCCCGCGTCCGGATGTTGCGCGGGGACCACGTCCGCCACGCGCACCCGCAGCCGCGTGCCCACCGGCAACGGCGCATCCGCGATGAAGGACACGGTCTGCGCGCCCGGGGCCACGGAGAAGCCTCCGTCCAGGGCCGCGCTGCTGCCCTCCACCGTCACCGTGAAGTGCTGCTTCAGGGTGGCGGGATCGATGGGCTTGTTGAAGGCCACGCTGACCAGCGCGTTCGGCTCCACCTCCACCGCGCCAGGTTGCGGTGAGATGCCCGACACCGCGAGCGGCTCGCGAGAGGGATCGCGGTAGTTCACCACGATGGAGTCCGAACCACTCAGGCCGGCGACGTCCGTGGCGACGGCCGTGATGGTGTTCGCGCCGAAGGCCAGACCCATCGTCGTCACGTAGATGGACGGATCCTCCGTCGGGGTCGCGGACGCGGTCCCGATGAGGACCTTCGTCAGCTCACGGCTGCTGGTGACCCTCACGCGCACCGGGATGGACCTGTCGGCGGCCTCGCTGCCATTGAGCGGCGTTTCGATGTGGACCCGGGGCCACGAGTTCAGCGCCTTGAGCTCCAGCTCCCGGATCGTCTTGTGGCCCAGCAGGTCCTGCGCGACGACACGCACGAGGGTCCCCGCGTCTGGCGTCTCATCGAGCGGGATGGGGACGCTGAACTCGTCGGCCACGAGCCGCGCCTCCGCCCCGTTCACGGTCAACCGCACCAGGTGCGGCTCATAGACGGTGCCCCGGAGCTGGTACGGCGACGACGCGACGGCCGCGCTCGACGGGTTGCCGGGGGGGTTGGTGAAGACGATGACCGGCGCCGAGCGGTCCAGCACCACCGTGCGCTGCGCGGTGGCCGTGCGCCCGAGCGCGTCCGTCACCTCGAACTGGAGCCGGCGTTCGCCTTCGCCTTCCAGCGTGAGCGCGCCGGTGAAGTCGCGCCCGTTCACAGGCAGGCTCACGCCCGCGACCGTGACCTTCAGCGGGAGCTTGCCGCCCTCCACCCGGCCCGACACCACGAAGGGCTCGTCCCCGAAGACGTCCTGCTCCGTGGGCGCATCCACCACGAGCAGCGGCGCGGGATCATTGGGCTCGGAGCCCGCGTCCCGGTTGGGCACCGGTCCTGCGTCCGTGCCGGTGCTGGAACCCGCGTCCGTCGTGGAGCCGGAGCCCGCGTCACGCGGCGGAGTGCCCGCATCCACGCCCGCGTCTTGCGTCCCCGCGTCCACTCCCGCGTCTTGTGTCCCGGCGTCCACGCCCGCGTCTTGTGTCCCCGCGTCCGGTTCGTCCCCATCGCGGTGGACGATCACCGGATGGGTCGTGACATTGCCGCCCTGGTCCGTCGCGGTCACCTGGAGCAGGTTCTGTCCCACCGCGAGCGCGAGGGTGGCGCGATAGGAGCCGTCGGTGTCCTGCAGGAACTCGGTGGCGCCTGCCTTCACCGTGACGTTGGTGAGGTTGTCCTCCACCTGGAGCACGACCTCGACGTCATCCGTCGTGACGTGGTCGCCATCCTGCGGCGACACGCGGGTGACGGCCGGCGGCGTCCGGTCCACCACGAAGGAAAGCGCCCCCGTGGGAGACACATTGCCCAGGGCATCCTCCGCGTTGACCCACAGGATGTGGGCGCCTTCTTCCGTGACGCTGGTTCCGCTCTCGAAAGGCTCTCCGTCCAGCACGGCATTTGAAGTACCGGGGTGAGCGTCCGAGATGGCATACGTGGGGGTGAAGCCCGTCTGACGCACCTCCCCCTGGCCCGCCCCGGCGAAGCTGATGACGGGCGGTGTGCGGTCGACGTCGAAGGCGATCGTCTCCGTCGTCGGGTTGAGGGCCGCGTCCCAGGCCGTGACGGTGAGGACGTGGTGCCCTTCCGTGACCGCGAGCGGCTGCCCGCTCCGCACTTCGATGACACCGTCCAGGTATGCGGCGAGGACGACCTCGCCGGGCCCTTCATCCGTGGCGCTGAAGACCGGGGTGATGGTGGCATCCCGGGTGAGCGCCGGAACGCCCGACACCGTGACCACGGGCGGTGTCAGGTCGATGCGGAAGCTCCGGATGACGGTGGTCGACAAGCCCCCCGCGTCCGTCACCTGGACCCGCAGGGTGTGCCAGCCCTCTTGCGTGACATACACATCACTTGTCGGAGGCACTGGAACGCCGTCCAGCCAGGCCTCCGATGTGAACTCGCTGCGTTCCTCGACGAGCCAGTAGATGAGCAGGGGCTCGCGAGACGCGTAGTCAGGCTCAAGGGGACTCGGAACCCCGTAGCCCCGAACAAACGAGACGACCGGCGGAGTGCTGTCCAGGAAGAACTGGATGGACTCGAAGGTCTCCAGCCCCGCCGCATCCACCGCCCACACATTGAAGTAGTGAACCCCGTCGCCGGAGACCTCCATCGACCCGGTGGCGTCGTTGGACATCTGGAGGTCGGCGCTCACCTGGACCACCGTGAGCGCACTGTCGTCCGAGATCGTCCAGCCGACCGTGACGGCCCCGGCATGGAGGATCTGGCCTTCCGTGACGCCCGTGATCGTCACGACCGGAGGAGAGACATCCGCGCTGAAGCCACGCGTCACCAATGACGAGAGGCCCATCGCGTCCGTCGCCCGGACGGAGAGGACATAGCGCCCGGTGTCGGTGACGAAAACGCCGCTGGAGACAGGAACGCCGTCCAGCCAGGCCTCGACGCTGGTCGCGTTCTCGTCGGTGACGGTCCACGTCACCGCGAACGGCGGCACCCGGGCTTCACCCTGGGCCACGCTCACGGAGATGGCCGGCGGCGTGACGTCCGACGTGACCAATGCGGCGGCGACCTGACGCGGGTGCGCGGGTGCGCGGGGGGTCGCGTGTTCGTCCGCTCCGAGCCCGCAGCCCGCGAGCGCCAGCATCATCCCCAAAAGCATCCAACACCGGCTCATGGCTGCAGCCCCCCGTCCACGCCCAGCCGCTCAGGGTGGGTCGTCACGGTGATCGTCTCGCGCAGTTCACGGGCGAGTTGCACCTGGGCTTCCTGGCGCGCCTCCGCTTCCAGCCGCCCGCGGCTCTCCTCGAACGTGGGCACCACCGTCCGCGCATCCTCCAGGGCCTCCACGAGGTGGAGCCCGTAGATGGACTCGAACGGACGCGACCGCTCGGAGCGCCCGAGCTTCACGACCTCTTCGAAGAAGGCCTTGTCCACCTGCCCCTCCTGCACCGTCCCCAGGTCCCCGCCCCGCGCCGCGCTCACCGGATCCTCCGAGGCTTCCCTCGCCACCTTCTCGAAGTCCTCGCCGCCCGCGAGCCGCGCGTTGATCGCATTCATCCGGGACCACGCCCGGTTGCGCGCCGCTTCGTCATTCGCCGCGACCTTCACGAAGAGCTGCCGGACGTGCACCTGCCGGCGGGACAGCGCATCCCGCGAAACCTCGTAGCGCTTGCGGAGCGCCGACCCGGTGACCACCGACGCCAGACGCTTTTCAAGCAGCGCCTGGGCCAGCACCTCGCGCTCCGCGGTCGCCACCCGCGCCTTCACGGCTTCGTCGTCCGTCAGGCCCTCGCGGCGCGCCTGCTCCGCCAACAGCGAGCGGGACACCAACGCGTCCAACGCCTGGGCGGGCGTGGGCCGCCCCCGCGCGCTCTGCGCATCCACGTAGGCCGCGACCTCCGCGCGCGTCACCTTCTGCTTGCCCACCTCCGCCACCACCTTCGGGTCTCCGCAGGCGACGAGCAACAGCCCGGCCCCCGCGAACACCCACCCACGCAACAGCCGACGCGGGGACGGACGGGAAGGAGACGAAGCCTGGAAGGAGTGACGGCGGTTCATGGGCTCGGAGGAGTCAGGAAGGAGGAACGGTGCCGCGCGGGAGATCATGGAGCGGACACCTCACGGATGTTGAGGACGAAATCGCCGCCCTCGCTGTCGCCATCCACGACGATGACGACCCTTTCGTGCGCTTCCAGGTTCCACTCGATGCTTCGCGAACGGGGAGTGGTTCCAGGGGAGCCGCACGCCAGCAGCTCCTTCACACCGCAGGCAGGTGCCACGAGGGACAGTTCGGTCTCGATCCGGGAGTTGTTGGTGTTGAACTCGTAGCGACCCTTCACGGGTGCGGCCCAGAGGAACACCTTCTCGGGAGAGGTCCTGTACTCATCACCACAAGTGGACGCGCTGAACGCGCTGACTCCAGAGATGACTTCCGGTCTGCGCAGGGGAAGCGGTCCCGACGGCAGGTCCGTCGTGGTGACGCCACCGCAAGTGAAGGTCTCGCTGAACACGCCCGGGCCGAAGCAGGCCGGGTCGTCCGCATCCTCGAGCCCGTCCCCGTCGTCGTCCTGCAGGTTGGAGCAGAGCACAGAGCCCGGGGGATCCGTCTCGTCGTCATCCTCGGGAGACGTACACCCCGGATCGTTCGGGAAGTCGACGAGCGCGTCCTCGTCCCCATCGTCGTTCAGGCCGTTGGAGCAGGCCGTCGGCGGCCGGATGGAGAGACTGAAGTCCGCGGGACCGTCGGTCTCCACGAGCATCACGAGGTGCTCCCCCGCCTCCAACCAGATGGACTTGTCGAGCGGCTCCAACGGGTAGGTCTGGTTGCACTGCCCATCCAACGACGGGCCCAGGCATGAGTCGCGTCGCAGGGTGAGCGTCATGTCCTCCTCGCCCACGAGCTGCAGGCGATAGAGGCCCCGGACAGGCGCGACCAGGTCATAGACGCGCTCCGGAGCGCTGTAGCCGAAGCAGCTCTCCAGGACATCCCCCGCGCCCCGGGTCGATCCCTCAATCACCCTGGGCAGCGAAGTGCTTGCCACGAGGGTGCCACAGTAGAGCTCGCTGGTGTCCGCGGCATCGAGGCACTCGGGGTCTTCGCCCTGATCCTTCAGCGCGTCACCCTCATTGTCCTTGCCATCACCGCACTCCGGGAGTTGCGGCGGATTGGACTCGTCGTCGTCCATCGGGGAATCGCAGCCCGGGTCGTTCGGATAGTCGACGGCATCATCCTCGTCGCCGTCGCTGTTCACCCCGTCGCTGCACCGCGGATCCTTGCACCAGGAGCCCTCCGCTCCCCTGTTGGAGCAGACCTGGTCGGACCCACACTCGAACCAGGGCTGCGCGGGATCGCAGCGTTCATCTGCATTGATGCGGCCCCCGACCTTGAGCCTACCGGTCCCGGTGCCCCCCACGATCAGGTAGAAGGGCGGATTGCTCGGAGTGCCGGACGGTGGTTCGAGCTGGAACTGCAAGGGCCACTCTGGCGCATTCGAAGTCCTGGGCTCCGAGCAGGTCCGGCTGTTGCCAGGACGCGTCTCCGCGCAGGTCCGTCGCACCTCCACCGCGGTGATGTGGGGATCGCCGTAGACGAACAACCGCCCCCTTCCGGGCATCTTGACGCCCACCACCCGGTCCGTGGAGTCAGGGCTTCCGCAGGCAAGGAATTCGTCCTTCTCCGCGCCCGTGAAGTCGAGGGTGAGGATGGAACCCGCCGTTCGCGCGGCGGCATTGAAGTCGATGGGCTCGGCGCAGCTCTCCCCATCTCCGCCCTCCTCGGAATCACCGCTCGCGCTGGAGCACCCCGGATCATCCGGCCAGTTCTTGAGACCATCCTGATCATCGTCCTCGGTGTCCGTGGGAGCACACGCCGGGAGTAGGGTCGGCATCTCCTCGCTGTCATCCCAGGGGGAATCACAGCCAGGGTGATTCGGATAATCGAAGACGGTGTCTTCCGGGTCCGTGTTGTTGATGCCGTCATTGCACTGCGACAGATGGCACCGGAACTCAGGCTGTCCGTTGGAGAGGACCTGCCCCGTGGGCGAGCAGCTTCCCGTCGTACACGGGAAGGTGGACTGCTCTTCTGGAACGCACCAGGCCCCTTCGCCCAATGACGCGCTCAGAATGGACAATCCCTGACCGGCCGGCACGCCTTCCACGAAGACACGTGCGTGTTTCGAGAACGCACCGGTGAACTCCTGGGCGTAGGAGCCTCCCGTCAAGACCCCATCGCTCGTGAAATTGCACGTGGGTGCACCCATGGGAGTGCATGACGCCGGTTCCATGTCCTGGACCGCGATGCGTGGGAGCCGCGCGGTCTCATCTACTTCCCAGGCAGCAGAGAGCCTGAGCTTCGTCACGGGCCCGTCGAAGGGCAGCTCGTGCCACGACCCCGAGGTGAAGCTCCTGCCGCAAACCTCGTGGGCGGGCGCAAGGGCCTGCGACACGGGCCGCAGTTCGGTGGTCCTTGGGATGGGGACCGGCGCGGAGCACGTCTTCGCCGCGTCCTCCGGGTACACGGGAACCGTCAGGACAGCCAGGGCCTGACGCCCCCCGACGGCCTGCGCGCTCGCCCGGGCCGTCAGCACACCGGTGGTGGTGGGCGTGTAGGAGCCCGACAGCCGGATGTCCTCGAACTCGGGCACCGGCGTCGCCGCCTGCTCAGCCAGGGGAACGCTCAGCCCATCCAACGACAGGCGCAGCCAGTCGAACTTCGGCGCGTCGCCGAAGACCCCATCGATGGCGAGAGACATGCCTCGCAGCACATAGGACGTCGGAGTGACGATGCTCGCTGTCGGACCGGTGTTCGCGACCACGTTCAGCGGGAGTTTGAAATCACGACGGGCGCCAAGACCATCGATGACGGACCCCTCCGCATACCAGGTGCCCGTGCGCGTCGGCGCCACGTTGGCGACGGACCTCCGACAGATGGGCACTTCCTCCGACTCAAGACACGTAAGCGACGTGGTGGCGGGAATCAAGGCGCCGTCGGGTGTACGGACGCTCAAGTCCATGGAGGCGATTCCGTCCGGATCCACCGCCGTCACGGTGACCGTGACGGGATAGCCCTCGGGGCTCCTGTTGTTGCTCGGGTATTCATCAATGGTCCTGAAGACGCTGCGAACGGTGTTGAGCTTGAAGCTCTTGAAGAACGCCTGCGTCGCGCTCATGTCGCCGTCATCCACAGCGGTCACCAGGAAGCCGACATAGTCATGACCTTCCAGGTCGGGGTCCGTCAGTCCGGGGAAGGTGTAGGTGGCCGTGAGCGTCCCGCCGTCGGTGACAGAGCCGAGGAGCTCTGAAGTACCGCCCGTCACATGGGAGTCGTCGAGCCACTGGCCACCGACAATGGCCCGGGCCTCGATGTGGCGGATCCCACCAGCGCTCGGGCTGGCCGTGAAGGACAGGCTGTACTGCTGCCCAGGTACCGCTTCGTACTGAGCGCCCGCGTCGTTGGACATGAACATGGACAGCTCGGGCGGATTGCGCTCGGGAGCGACCACGTAGTCCCAGGTCTGCACGAACGGAGCTCCGCCCATGAAGTCCTCGACCACGGCCTTGAGCTGGACCCGATGCCCCAGCATCTCCGGGGGCAAGGTCAGCGTAACGGGAAGCGCATAGGGGTCCGGGTAGTCGCCGAACTTCGACGCGGTGCCCAACAGCTGGCCATCCAGGTACAGCCGGAAGACGGAAGGCCCCGAGTCATGGACATAGACAGTGAAGGCATTCACCGCGGGGCTGATGCGCAGGACCTCCGGCATGTCCGACAGGCTGGGAGCGTCGTTCGTGTCCGACTTCAGCTCCACGTCGAGGGTGGTGGTGACTGGCACGCCCCGGCTGTCCACGGCGGTGACGACGAGGTTGCCGGGCGGATTCGGCGACCGGAACACCGGCAGGCGGAAGTCCCCCACGAAGTAGCCCGGGTAATAGAACGGCGAATAGGGGTCCGTGCTGGCCGCGACCGACAGCGATCCGAGCAACACGCCATCCAGGCTGGCGGTGACCGTATAGGGCGGCTCCCCGCGGTTGACCTTCGCCTCCAGGCGGATGGGCTGTCCCGAATAGAGGGGTTCCGACCAGCCGGTGTTGGTGAGACTGGCCTCGAGCGTCATCTCATCGGATGTCGCCGGGGCACGCACCCGCACCGTCAATTCGGGGGATATCGCTTCGACGCCCCCCGCGCCACGCGCCCTCACCTGGAGCTTGAAGCGCGTCGCCACGCTCGTGGCACTCGGCACCTGCCACGCGACCCGGGGACGCTCCACGTCGAGCCGCGACCACGGCCGTCCGTCGACGAGCAGCTCCGCGTCATCCACCCGCAGACCCGCCACGAGCGCATCGACGAGGACCCACTCCCCCGCATCCGCGTCGACCACCGCCGAGGCCGTCATCAGCCGTGCGGAGGCGGCGACAGGCATGTCCGGCGCGGGGAACACCCGGACGCCGTCCACACCCGACGCCACCACCACGGTGGAGCCCATGAGCGAGGCATCCCTGGCGCCCGGGGCAGCCATCGTCGTGCGCCGCACGGGCGCCGAAAGGGTGCTCACATCCCAGGCCTCCACGCCTGCATCCGTCACGATCAGCGCGAGCCGACCGGACAGCCGGATCCTCCGGATTTGTCCCCCGGTCGTGGAACCGCCACCGCGCGACGCGGGCATCGCCCCCCCCAGGTCGTAGACCCGGAACGCCGTCCCCGCGCCGGCCACGACGACGTCACCTTCGAGCGCCACCGCGTCCGCCGCGCCCGTCACCGACGCGCGCGTTTCCAACCCACCCTCGGCGTCCACGCCCACGACCGTGAAGCCCTGGGCGCCCAGCGCCACCACCGCCCGGCGCTCATCGCCCGAGAGATCCACGGGCACCGAAGTCAGCTCCAGCGTGCCCAGGTTCTGCGCGTCCGCGGTCGTCACCGTGAAGAGCCGATCGGGCCCCAGCGCCCAGAGCCGCTTCGGTGACACGTCGAAGCGCGACAGCGCCCCCAGCGCGGCCAGCCGGCCACCGCGGGTGGTCGTTCCCGCCCCCTCGAACGAGAAGAAGCCCTGGTTGTCCTCGACCCAGACCGACAGCTTCTCCGGTCCCAGGATGAAGACATCGCGTCCGACCTGCACCGTTTGACGCGCCGCCGCCAGCGTGGCGAGCGGCTCCGCGAACGTCGGCGAGGTGGGACGCTCCAGGTCCAACAGGCGCGGTCCATCCACGCTCGCGAGCCACCCACCCCGGCGCGAGGCCGACACCGACGAGACATTGAGTGACAACATTCCCAGGGCGGTCGGAGCAGCGCCCACGGCCTGAACGGGGAGCGCGCGCACCCTCACGCCCGCGTCGGTGGCGGCCAGCAGTACCCCGCCTGACACGGTGAGCGCCGTGGCATCCAGGGGCTCCATGGCCACGAACGTCGGCCGCCACGGATCCCTCACGTCCACGGACCGCAGCCAGCCATCCTCACAGGCCAGCCACGCCGTGCCCCCGGCGACCGCGACCGCACGGACGCCCGTGCCCAGCACGAGGCCAGGTCGCGCCAGCGTCTGCGGGCCATCGAGCAGGACCATCTCCAGGCCCTGAGCCGTGCCCACCACCAGCCAGCCCCCCATCTGCTCCGCGGCCTTCGCGACGCCGGTCAGCCTCCACTGCTTCGTTGGTGCGCTGTCATGCGCGATGTTGCCACGGATGTAGTTCACCCCCAGGTCGCGGTACGCCGCGAAGACATGATCCGCGGAGGCCGTCAGGATGGGCCCCTTGTCATAAAGGTACGAGCTGTTGAAGACGGGGATGCCGGGCTCTCGCAGGTCCACGGTGTAGATCAACTCATCGGTGCTCGCGAAGGCACGGTTCACGCCGCCCACGGACACCACGGGATTGCGGGAGGAACTCCTCGCGTTGCCCCGGAAGCGTGGCTGCTCCGGAACAGAGACATCCACCACGTCCAGACCCAGGGCGCCACGCGCGATGAGCAGGTATTGCTCCATCAACGCGATGCTGGCCGGCTCCGACCCCAGGGTCAGCGTCGCCAGGGGCTGGAGCGTCGGCGCGGCGCCATGCGACAGCCGTCCCAGACTCACACCGGTGGGCGTCGTCACCGCGACCAGGTCTCCTCGCAGCACGAGCTTGCGTGCGTGGGCGAAGATGCCCGCGGAATCCGTCGACGGGCCGGGCAGCGACGGGGCCACCACCCTGCGCTCCTTCTCCTTGAGAACCGCGGCATTGCCAGCACGATCCGTCGCCGTCGCCACCACCTTGAGGAGGCTGCCAGCGGGAGTGCCCGCGGGCACCGTGTAGACCAGTGACGACCCCCCCGTGGCCACGGGCTGTCCATCCAGGAGAATCTGAAGCCCCTGGGACTCCACCGCCACGTTGTCGGTGGCCGACATGCGCGCCACGACGGAGGAGCCGGCCGCCACCGTCGAACCCGACGGTTCGACGACGAAGTTCGACTCGACGATGACGGGAAGGGTGACGTCCGGGGTCACCGTCACGTTGGCGCCCTCGGGCGTGCGGAAGAACCGACCCTCCTGCGTGATGGCCAGCGCCGACAGCGGAACCGGTGCGTTGGAGCCCGCGCCGCCGTCCCGCTCGCGCAGCAGCGGCATGCGCAGGGACGTCGTGAACGGCGGGCCCTGGATGACCTGCTGCTCTTCTCCGTCCACCGAGAAGTGGACCTCGACGCTTCCGGTCACCGGAGGAGAGAAGACCGCCGCGACAGGCAGGAGGCTCCCCTCCTGGATGGCCCCCCCAGCGTATTGGAGGCTGAAGGCTGGGGTCTCGCTTCCGACGAGCACCTCCACGTCCTTCACGAAGGGCACACCCGGCACACCGCCTGAACTCGCCACGGCCTTCAACTGGTAGTGGCCATCCAGACGCCGTGAGCCGCCCAGCACCGGCATCTCCAGCGCCACCGTGAACACGGGCGGCATCGCCGTGGCGGTCGCGAGCACCGTGTCCAGATCATCCGGATCCAGGAGCGTGATGACGACCGCGTCCACGCGGGCTGGCGAGGCAGGCACCGCCACCACGGGCAACAGGCCCCCTTCGACGCCCTGCGCGGGCGCCTGGAGGTCCACCAGGAGGGGCCCCCCCTCCGTCGCGGACAGGGACACCGGGGTCCCATCACTATCGCGGTTGCCCGCGTGGTCGCTCACGTGCAGCGACAGCGAGGTGCTTCCCGCGTCACGCGGCAGGTCCACCCGGGTGGGCAGCCGGCTGTCGAGCACCTCGACGGTGCGCCCATCCACCCGCAGCTCCGCCGTGTAGGCGTTGAAGGGCTCCACCTCGTCCGTCAGTGAAGGCGTCAGCGTGAGACGTCCACCCGCGACCGCCACCACGCCCCCATCCGGCGCACCGAGCGACACGTCCGGAGTGAGAGGCCCTCGCGCCAGCCCCAGGCGCGACACCGCCCGGGCATCCGCCGCGAGCAGGTCGCCGCCCGCCACGGCCACGGCTCCCATCACGGCCGGGAACTCGCCCACGCCGAAGGGGTGGCCCGCGTCTGGCATCGCGGCCGACCGCGCGTCGAACACGCGAGCCCCCTTCGCGGTCCCCACCACCAGCCACGGGCCGTAGCCCGAGGCGGACAACGCCGTCGCGTCCAGCGGCATCGTCCCCGTGGCCTGCAACACCTTCGGATCCGCCTGCGCGGCGCGGAAGCACTTCACGGACGCCGGCCCCACCGCGCAGGGTTCTCCGCCCACGAGCGCCACGCGGGTGGCTCCCGTCGCGGCCTGGGTCGAGCGCGAACGGCCAGGCGCCTGGAAGACGCCCGCCTCCAGCACCTCCAGCCGTCCTGCCTCGCCCAGCACCGCGGCCACGTCGCCGTTCGCCGCGAGCGCGAGGACGGGGCCCATGGGCCTGCGCGAGGCGAACTCACCCCGCGCGGTCCACGTCTCGACGCCCTCATCCGTTCCCACCATCAGTCCGCCCCGCACCGGCGCCACCGCCGAGGGAGGACGCCGCAGTGTCGCGGTCGTCACATCGGACAGGTCCGACAGCTTCAGGAATGCCAGCGCGCCCCTGCCGGTGCGGCTCAGCGCCACGGCCAGCCGGTCCTCCACGAACGCAAGACCCACCGCCTGGCCCGTGAGCGTCCGTGTCGCCATCACCTCCAGCGTGGAGCGCGAACGCAGCTCGACGCTGGACCCCGTGGAGTCCACGCGCAGCACCGCCCAGGTGTCACCCCGCACCGCCACGCCCACCACGGCGGCCCCCTTCGCCTGCCGCACCGTGGCGGCTTCCCGGGCGAAGACCGCCAGTTGGCCCATGCGCTGGCGCACCAGGTTGCCCGCGCCGTAGTCGGTGGCCTCCACCGAAGCGACCACCGAAGCCCCCTCCCCGCCCAGGGGCAGCTCGAAGGTGTTCACGCCCACGGCGGGCACGGATGCATCCGCGACCCTCACGGCGGTGGCCATCGCCACGCCCCCGTCCGTCCCGACGCCCGACACGTGCAGCGTCGAGCCCCCCAGCCACAGGGGGCCCACGGGCAGCGTCTCCGCGGTCAACAGGGGATCGTCCCAGGAGTCCTTCACCTCGACTTCCTGGAGGGCCGGCTCGCTTTCCTGGCCGTCGGCGTCCACGGCCACGGCCCGCAGCCAGATGCGGCGCGGTGTCCCCTGCGTCTCCGGCATCCGCGCATACCGGCTCCACGGCGGCTGGACGAGGACCTGCTCCTGTCCGTCGATGGACAGCCGCACCCGGTCGATGGCCACGCGCGACGTCGCGGTCAGTTCCACCTTCACGTTCTCCCGCTCATACATGGAGGCAGGGAACCCCAAGGGGGACAGGAACGCGACGAACGGCCGCGCCAATCCTCCCGGCTTCGTCACCGTCAGGTTCACGTGCTGGGACTCCACGTTGCCCCGCGAATCCTTCGCCACCACGGTCAGCCGCACCGGCGTGTTCGACGACACGGTGGGCGCCACCCACCGCACCTTCGACGCGGGTCCCTGGAAGGACGCGATCTGCCGGGGGGCTTCCGTGCCCACCGCCTGGGTGAAGACCACGGAGGCCAGGGCGTTGCTGTCGGTGATGGACGCGCGCAGGTCCACCACCGTGCCCGAAGCGATGCGTTGACCGTCCACCGGCGACAGCCAGGACACCTGGGGCGCATGGGTGTCCGGCGTCACCGTCACCTGGATGACCGCCGGCTCCGAGTACGAGCCGTTGTTGTCCACCGCGCGCACGACCACGTCGCGCACCTCCGGCCCTTGCGCGACCGGCTCCATCACGAGCGTCGTGGGTCCGAAGACGACGGGCCCGGACGTGGACGTGAAGGTCTGCCGCTTGAAGACCGAACCGTTCAGGCTCAGCTCCAGGCTCTTCACCCAGCCGGTGTTCGGAGACCGCCCATCGGTGTCCGAAGCCTGGACCTCCAGCGTGAGCGCCTCACCCTCCACCCGGCTGACCATGCGCTGGGGGGGCTGCAGGAAGCTGACGGAGGGAGGAGGATCCGACGCGAGCGCCACGACGTAATCCGAGCTGCGCCCCACGTTGCCCGAGCTGTCCGTCGCCGTGGCGACGAGCTTCACCGTGGTGTTCCCCGCCGACGGCAGCCACCGGTAGTGGAAGCCATCCGAGGACGCGGAGACCTGCTCGGTGCCAATCGTGAGGCCGGGGTTCGTCGTCGGCTCGCCGCTGTCGTCCACCGCGGACACCAGGAACACGTGCTCGACACCCACCGGCAGCGGCACGGAGCCGAGCGCCACCGAGGAGCCCTTCAGCTTCAGCGTCACCGTGGGCCCCGTGGTGTCCTTGACCGTGAAGGCCCGGGACTCCACGGTGGACACGTTGCCATCCAGGTCCTTCACGCCAGATACCTCCAGCGTGTACCGACCCCGTGGCTTCAGCGTCGGCGCTCCCGCGTTCAGCGTCAGCGTCACGGTGCGGGTCGCCACCTCCACCTGGGTGGTTCCAGCCACCGGCTGACCGGAGCTGTCACGAAGTTGCATGACGGCGGTCTGACTGGCGAGGACCGCCAGCGGTTCGTCGAACGTCGCGGTGAAGACCTTGCGCTGGGCCTCCACCAACGAGCCCGACTCCACGCTCCAGGACGCCACCCGGGGCGCCCGCTTGTCGCTTCGCAGCAGCACACCGTCGAGGGTGAGCGCCTCCCGCTGCTGCTGGAGACGGATGGCGATCAGCTTGCGCGGGCCCGGAGGCATCCACGCCTGCACGCTCGTCGCCGTGAGCGAGCGGGTCTCCGTGAGCGCGTTGTCGAAGAAGACCTGGAGGCCGCGCGTGAAGCCTCGGCCCGTGAGCGTCACCCACTCGCCCTGGAGGTCCGCCGGGTTGGGCGCGACCGACAGGAGTTCCAGCTTCGCCAGGTAGATGAAGCCACCCGGCACCTCCAGCGCCGTGCCGGCACCGGACTGGATGCGGACACGCACCGGACCCGCGACCTGGGCGGCGGGCACCCGGACCCGCAGCTCCGCGGAGGTCGGCGGCTCCACGTTCACCAACGGCTGCTGGCCGAAGAACACCTGGCTGTCCACGGGGATGCCCGTGCCCGACACCAGCACGTCGTAGCCGCCCTCGATGGCGCCATACCCTGGCAGGAGCGGTCCCACCGAGAAGCCCGGGCCCGGCTCGCCACCGCGCACGGAGAACATCCACGGTCGCAGAACGGTTCCACCCTGGAACTGCGTGCTCCCGAAGGTCACCCTCGCCGTGACTTCCACGCCCGGTGTGAGATCCGCGGCGGGCTTGAGCCGGACCGTGGACGCCATGCGCGTCAGCCCTGCCAGGGCAATCACATTCCCCTGCGAGTCCGTCAGCGAACCCGTGCTGTCCACCGCCACCGACAGCGGCAACTCGCTGGCGAGCGCGAGGCTGACCGTCCCGCCCTGCGCCAGCGTCCCGCCGGGCAGCGGCGAAGCGGAGGCGACGGTTGGATACGGCAACGTATCGAACAGGTATGTCGCCGGTGCGCCACCAATCACCGCCATGCCGTTGCCCAGCAGGGCGCGCGGATTCGTCACGGCCGCGTAGCTCGCGAACGTGCGCTCCACCAGATTCTCCCCCGCCGTGGTGTCCAGCCAGGCCGCGCGCGTCCTGCCCGCCGCCAGCACCCAGGGGCCGGAGAGGGCCACGGAGCGCACCGCGTCCTCCGACGCATCCGCGGAGGTCCACGACCCCACGAGCAGCGGACTGGCCGGATGGAATACGTCGTAGAGGTGCACGGACGCCCCCGTGGCCACCGCCACGCGCGAGCCCTCCGCCGCCAGCCCCCGCGCCGCGCCGGGCAAGCCGATGACGACGCCCAGCAATCCGAGCTGTCCGTCCTCGATGCCGCGCAGCTCCAGCCGCGACGACGTGCCCTCGTCGATCAACACCGCCAGCGCGCCCCCGGCCACCATGCCCAGGCCCCGGACCGTGCCCGGTGCCACGGAGATCTGCGCCACCACGTCCAACGGCGGCTGGGCGGCGTTGACTTCACGCAGCTCGCCCAACAGCAACAGGTCGCTGCCGCCCGCGAGCGCCACGAGAGAGGCATCCGCGTTCGCGGCCGCCTCCGACATCGGCACGCCCGGCACCAGCAGCACGCGGTCGCGCTCCTGGGGCGCACAGGCCGACCCCGGACCCACGCCGCACCCACCCAGGTCGTAGCGCACCGCCGCGCTGCCGCCGACCAGCACCGCCCGCCCCCCCGCGACCGCCAGGGCCGTGGGCCCCGCGACGCCGGGAACCTGGGACGCGGTGGCCGTGCTGCCCGGAGAGGACAGGTCGAGCGCCACCAACTGGTCGCCTCGCGCCGTCAACAGCGCGTAGCCGACGTTCGCGGCCACATGCCCATCCGCCACGAGCGTTTCCCGCGCGGGCAGCGTGAAGGTGAAGCCCCCGACCCGCGTGTGCTCCAGGGACAGGGGCGGAGCCTCCAGGGAGGAGGCCGCCTGCGTCGTCTCCAACGTGATGTTCGCGACGCCGACGATTCCGTCCGGCACCGTCACCTGGAGCGCCCCCGACGCATCCAGCACCACGGCGCGCGCCGGGATGCGCAGCGAGGAACCCTGGGGCGTGAAGAGGACGCGTGAGCCGCTGAACATGCCCTCGCCGGAGAGCGTGATCACCCCGCGGCTGTTGGCCGGCGCGAACGCCGGGCTCACCTGGGTGATGCGCGGCGGCAGCAGGTAGCGGAACGCCCCCAGGCGCATCGCGGACAGGCCATCCGGGTTGGCGATCCGCACGGCCGCGGCGCCCTCGACACCCCGGGGGCTCAGCACCCTGGCCACCGTGCCCGCGTCATTCTCCAGCTCGCAGCCCTGCGCGAGCTCACCGCCGATGGACACCTTGCAACCCGCCAGGAAGCCGGTGCCCTGGACCCGCACCACCGCGCCCCCGTCCGGCAGACCGTAGGCGGGCAGCACCTCGCCCAGGAGCGGAGCCTTCGGGGTCGCCAGTGAGGCCGTGCGGAAGCGCACCTCCGTGTCCGTCCCGAGGCCGCCGTCGCGCAGGTCGCTCAGGTTCCTGCCAATGCGCAGGACGTACTCCGAGGACACCGCCAGCGCCGTGGTGGGCAGCACCTGGATGCTCATGCCCGCGTCGGTCGCGAGCGCCGACACCGCCGCGCCCACCGCGCCACCATCGGCCTTCTCCAGGTACACCTCGGACAGCGTCGTCGAGCGCGGCACCTCGCTCACCCGCACCTCGGGCGCGGTGAGCACGGACACCGTCTCACCCGCGGACGGACGCGTCCCCCACAGCTCCAGGTGCGGCAGCGGCGCGGTGGCGATCATGCCCGCGAGCGGATACCCGGCCTCGCCCGCGTGATGCACGGGCAGCTCCACCACCCGGCCCGCGCCATCCAGCACGAGCGTGCCCACCAGCAGGTGCTGATCCAGATCCCACAGCGTCGTCGCGTCACCCGTGACGGACACCCGCTCCAGCGGCGCGGCCGTCCCCACGTCGGGAACGCGGAAGCGCTGCACCTTGCCGCCACCGGCGGCCACCCAGGCGATGCCGGCCGTCACCCGCGTCTGCTCCGCGGAGACATGCCCGTCCCCGGTCGGATCCTCCAGCGCCAGCGTCGCGATGGACGACGGATGCGCCACGTCCGCGAGGTTGATGACCGCCACCTGCTTCAGCGCGCCGAGCGAGACGAAAGCCCTGCTGCCCTCGCGGCTGATGTGCCGCGCACGGGCCGCCAGTTGCATCCAGCCCACCACCGGCAGATCCCCGCGCCGGGCGTCCAGCACGTACAGCCGGGAGTTGCCGGTGCTGCCGCCCGCCGCCAGCAGGTAGCCGTCATGGAGCGCGAGCGCCGTGACCCCACCCTCGATGGCGCGCAGCCCCGTCTGACGGGGACGGCTGCCCTCGGTGGTGCGCCACGCGCGCACGCCACCGGAGTCCGCGGTGAACACCAGCTCTCCTCCGGCAACCACGTCCACCGTGGGCCCGGTCCCCGCCAGGGACATCTCCAACACGGGCGCGACGGGACGTGAGATGTCCACGACCTTCAGACCACCCGTTCCGGCCGCCACGTACAGCCGGCCGCCCAGCGACGCCAGACGCCACGCGCCGCCCTGCGAGCTGTCCGGGAAGGTCATCCGGGTGATCTCCCGGATGGCGGTGGGCTCGGAGACATCCGCCACCCACAAGCCGCCCGGAGACCACGACCGCAGGCCCCCGCCCTGGACCGGCACGTTGCCGGGAAGCGTGATGTCCGCCTCGCCGCCAATGGCGCCGAAGAGCACGCCGCGCTCCATCAACAGGTGCCGCAACGGCGGCGTCCCCAGCCTCGCCATGGCGCCCGCGCCATAGAGGAAGGCCTTCGTCTTCGTGACCGCGGCCGTGTCCGACAGCCCCCCCACGACCACGTCCACCACCCCGGGCGCATGCGGCGGCGCCGTGGCCACCGCGCGCGTCGGAGACAGCACGCGCACGTCGAAGGAGTCCTGATCGCCGAACCTCACCGTCAACCCACGAGCAAAGCCCGTCCCGGTCAGCGTCACCAGGATGCCCCCCCGCTGCTCGGCACGGTCCGGGGTGAGCGTGGCCACACTCAACGCATCCCGGTACGTGAAGCCCGCCACCCTCGACGCGGACAGTCCGCTCGAATCCCGCACCTCCACCGTGACCGGCCCCGCGACGTCGGTCGGACCGTTCGCGCTGGGGATGCTCAGCGAGACACTCTTCCCATCCAGGGCGATGGTCAGGGGCGTCACCTGCTTACCCCCAACCCACACCTGGAGGCCCGCCCGGTAGTTCAGGCCCCGGATGACCACCGGCGTGGCCTGGGTCCGCACCCCGCTGGAAGGCACGATGCTTTCGATCGTGGGCTGCACGGCGACAGCCGAAGCGGCGATGCCGAAGCGCACGTCCACGCCCGCCGCCAGACGGAGCGGGCTGGCGCCCACCGTCTTCAGGCTGCCCTTCTTCACGGAGACATGGACCTGCTCGCCTGCGTTGAACAGCGTCACGTTCGGAGCAACAGGCTTGAATTGCAGCGAGGCGCCACGCACGCGCTGGACGACCTCCCACGTGCCATCCACCACGCGGTCCACATTGTCCGGGCCCCTGGCCGTCACGGTCCCCGCGTCGGCGACGGAGTCCGGCGCGATGGCCACGTTGAAGTCGACGCTCACCAACACGTCCACCGGCGCCAGCGAGCCGTGCGCGGGCGTGGAGCCCGTCGCCAGCAGCTCCGTGGGCGGCACCTCCACCACCGTCTCCGTCCGGCCCTGGGTGGCCACCCACAGGCTGCCTCCGGCCCAGGTCAGACCGGTGCCGGGGGTGTCGAGCACCGCGCCCTGCAAGCGCACCGGCGCGGCCTCGTTCGCCTCGCTGACGTCGAACACGTGCACGCGGTTGCCCACCGTCACGTAGGCCCGGCCCGAGCGCACCGACACGCGGCTGCGCACCAGCGCGTCCAGGCTCGTGAGCGTGTTGTCCACGCGCACGTCGCCCTTGCGGACGCCCTGCCGGTCGTAGATGGCCAGCCGCAGCCCGTCACCCACCGTGCCCTGGATGCGCGACGTGAGCACGTAGAAGCGCTCCGGCCCCAGGTCCAGCGCCAGGCCGTCCTCCGGGTACAGACTCACCGACTCGGCCGGCACCATCGCGAGCGGCGGCTTCGTCAGATCCAGCACCTGGATCTGCCCGCTGCCCGCGCTCGGTTCGACGACGCTGACGTACGCGCGCGCACCTTCGATGCGCACGCCCGTGGCGAGGCCGGAGGTGGCCACCTGCCCCAGTTGGAACGGCGCCTCGGGGACGGAGACGTCCACCGCCGTGATGGCCGAGCCTTCCGCCAGCAGCGCCAGCGGACCGCTGACATCCAGGCCCCGCACCGGGTGGTCCGTGCGCAGGTTCCCCTTCGCGATGGGGCGCTCCTGGAGGAACACGTCGAAGAGGTACAGGCCCGGAGCGCTCGTCGAGGACGCACCGACGTACAGCAGGTCCCCCACCAGCTTCAGCTCGGAGGCCTCCAGCGGAGGGAAGCCCGGCAGTGCCAGGCTCTCACCGAACGGCATGTCGTAGGCGAAGACACCCACCGCCACGCCCGCCAGCGCGACGCCGCCATCCGACACGACACCGCCGTCCGACACGACACCGCCGTCCGACACGACACCGCCGTCCGACACGACACCGCCGTCCGCGTTCTCCTGGAACGGCACCAGCCGGACGGAGGCAAGGCCCGCCCGTCCCTCGGGCACCGTGAACTTCAGGTGGGTCAGGTCGATGACGTCGACCTCTTCCGCCGCCAGGTCCCCGACGATGACCTGCATCCCCGGCATCAGCGCGGGGCGATCCAG
Organism: Myxococcaceae bacterium; assembly: GCA_004173515.1. Taxonomy (GTDB): domain Bacteria; phylum Myxococcota; class Myxococcia; order Myxococcales; family Myxococcaceae; genus Corallococcus. Next base: position 28,885 of record SECN01000009.1, read on the forward strand.
CGTCAGCGTGACGCGCGTGCCGCCATTCACGGGACCATGGTCCGGCGACAGCGTCGCCACCGACGCCTCCAGATCATCGCGGTAGAACACGCCCGAGGGCAGCTCCGAGGAGGGGCCTCCCGGGTGCATGACCACCACGTCGGCAGGGCCCGCCTGGTCCGCCGACGGCGCCCTCAACCGCAACTGCGTGCCGCCCTCCAGCGCGCTGCATTCGCCGGCCGGCAGGGCGCAGTCCACCGTCTTCGCGCCGATGCGCACGCGCTCCACACCGGTGAAGCCACTGCCCGACAGCGTGAGCATTCCGCCGAGCTGCCGGGACAGGGACTGGGGGCTCGCCGCGACCACGCGGGGCATGCCGCTCGTGTCGGAGCCCGTCGTGAAGCGGGCCCGGAAGGGAATCAACAGGAGGCCACCCCGGTCGTCCCTGATGCCCTCGATGTGCAGCGTGTAGTCCGTGTTCGCGGCCAGGGCCGCCTGCGGTTCGAGCTTCAGACCGTAGCGAAGCTGTGCATCCGAGCGGATCTCCACCGGCGACTTCAGGGGCACGCGCGCGCCCCCTGGGCCCAACAACTCCACGGTGGGCTCACCCTGCGTGTCTGCTTCGGTGTGCACGGTGGCGAAGTTGATGGGCCGGCTCATCAGCACTTCAAGCACGGTCGCATTCGGGGCCACCGTGGAGTCGCGCGCCGGAGTCATGCCCGTCACGTAGGTGAAGGGCACCGCCAGCTCGGTGACGCGGTCGCGGCCCGCCACCAGCAGCCGGTCACCCACGGCCGCCGAGTCCATGGCCACCTCGGTGTTGCCACCGCTCACCCACTGGGGCGCACGAGGATTCGCCACGTTCACCAGCACCACGCCGCCCTCGTTGGCGGAGACGAAGAGCATGTCCCCCAACAGGCGCAGCCGCTGCGGCTGGCCCGGCGTGTTCGACAGCTTCGAATCGAAGGGGAGCCGCGCCGACGTGATTTCCAGCGGATGCGCCGGATCCGACACGTCGATGAAGAGCAGGCCCAGCTCCGCCGCCGCGACGATGGCCACATCCCGCACCACCACCACGTCGGTCAGGTTCGCCGCGTAGGCGAGCGACCCCAGCACCGTGTCGGGTGCGGCAGGGTCGAGGATGGACAGCCGTCCCTGGGGATGCGTCAGCTGGCCGTCCCTCGCATGGTACGTCGTGCGCTGCCCGCCCCTGCTGCCGCCGCTCAGCGAGAACTCGGGCGGCGGAGGCGCGGTCTCCGAGGGACAGAAGTACACGCCCTCGTGCTGGCCTTCGGCGATGAAGAGCAGCCCGTCATGCACGGCCAGGCCGTAGGGTTCCCCCTCCAGCGACACCGTGCGGACCAGCAGCGGATCCGACGGGAAGCGCGTGTCCAGCAGCCGCACCTTGCCGCTCGTGCCCGCGGCCGGCATCTTGCCGACACAGAGCGAGCTGCCCGGGGGCGGGTTCTTCACCATGCCGTTGAATGCCACCCAGCCGCCAATCGGCGTGGGCAACACGCGCGTCGCGTACTCGGACTCCCCGTAGACGCCGAACTTCGCCGCGCCCAGCCGGTTCGGTCCCTGCGAGTCGAGCACCGTGAGGCCCGCCTCGCCGTTCGCCACGAGCCACTGGCCCTGGCTCGCCGCGACGTCCATCGAGTCCGGGGTGAGGGCGTAGTCCGGCAGCGGGCTGCCTTCCGGCAGGTAGCGGCCCAGCACGCCGAACAGCCGGTCCACGTGCTTCAGGTCCGCGGTGGAGGTCGCGAGCGCGCCCGCGGCCCCCTGGGGGAGGCCCTGCTGCGTGGTGTCGTAGCGCACCAGCACCCGGGCATTGAAGAAGACGCCCGCGTGGGTGATGGCCCCCGTGTAGCCCGTCAGCGCCCGGTTGCCTTCGCCCGACGCGCCCGCGGACGCATAGACGAGGCGGGGCTGCTGGGGATCCACGAAGAGCGACTTCGGGAAGACCTTCTCGATGCGCTCCTCACCCGACGTGGCCGTGGGGGGCGCGTTGTTGGCGAGGCTGCGCTCCAGGCCGTAGCCCACCTTCCCGTCCAGGTGCTTGTCCTCGATGAGGTCCGTGGAGCCGAAGTCCTGGGCGTTCGGCAGCGTCGAGCGGACGCGCACCCGGGCCCGTCCATCGCTTCCGAACGTGCCCACCGGGGCCTCCACCCTCAACAGTTCCGGAGACACGACCGACACCGAGCGCGCGGGAACGCCGCCCACCTCCACGGTGGGGGCCCCCAGGGCGCCATATGCCCACGCGGGCAGGAAGCCCGTGCCCACGATCTCCATCTCACTGCCACCGCGCGGATCCAGGAACCGGGGCGTCGCGCCGCTGAGCGTCATCTCCTCCTTGTAGAGGAAGCCTCCGGCCCTCCGGTCGGACAGGCCCGTGCTCACGTTGGTGACGACCACGTCCGCGAGCCCAGGATGCGCACCGGGCGGGACCACCGCGCTCAGCCGCGTCGGGTCATGGAAGAGCGTCGTCGGCGCCGTCACACCGCCAATGCTCACGACGGCATCCGGCGCGAAGCCCTGTCCGAGCAGTTGCACCTGGGAGCCGCCATCCTTCGGGCCCACGCGCGGCACCACCTGGGCGATGCGCGGGCGCAGCCCGTTTCCGGACGCAGCCTGGAAGTCCACCGCGAAGGGGGCCAGCAGCTTCTTGCCATCCGGCGTGGCGAGCTGCTCGGACACCGCGAGCCGCACGCTCGCCCCCGCGGGCAGCGGGAGCTCAGGACGCAAGCGCACCACCAGCGTGCTCACCGGCTGCTGCGCGCTGCCCGCCTCCAGGTCCACCTTCGGCGTGCCCGTCCGGAGCCACTCCTCGCCGGCCACCTGCAACGACACCGCCTGCTTCGCGCTCTCCGGCGTCAGCGTGGTGGAGAACGTCAGGAGCAGCGACGACAGGTCGCGCGGCACGCGCTCCCCGTGCGACACGCTGGACGACACGAGCACCAGCTCCGCCGCCGGACCGAACTCCAGCGACCAGCCGGTCGCGCCGCGCTGACGCACGCTGATGACGCGGCCTCCCGCCACCGCCACCGTCCGCGCAGCGCCGCCCCTCGCTCCGCCCACGTGGTGGAGCAGCCGCGGAGACTCCGGGTTGCTCAGGTCCACCACCGCGACGCCCGCCTCCCCCACCGCCACGTACGCGAGGCTGCCCACCATCCGCACGTCGGACGCGAAGCCTCCCAGCACGGCCTTGCTCACCTTGCCCGGCAGCACCTGGAGCGAGTCCAGGCCCACCATCCGCACCAGCACGAGCCCCTCGTCACCGGCCGCCACCACCGCCAGGTCGCGGAACAGACGCACCCGCTGGACGCTGACCGCCAGGGAGGCCTTCGCCACCGGCGCCCGCTGCATGTCCACCAGGTGGAGCTGCCCCTGCGTGAAGACATGGCCCGGCTGCCACACGCCGGTGCCCATCACCGCCCTGCCCTGCTCCACCGCCAGCGCCATCGCCTGCGTGGACAGCGGATTCGCGGACGGGAAGTCGGTCAGCGTGTGCAACAGGAAGGGCGCATGCGAGATGTCGTAGCCCCGCAGGCCGCCCGCGCCCATCGCGCCGAGCATCCGGTCGTCGCGCGCATCCAGGGCGAAGGCCGCCGCGCCGCCCGCTCGCGTGGAGTTCACCTGGAACGGGTGGGCCGGATTGGAGATGTCCAGCTCCACCACGGTGGCGCTGACGTACTTGCCCGACGTGTCACGCTGACCGCCGCCGACGAAGAGCCGGTCCCCGCCCTCCGGGGGGTACGACACGGACAGCAACTCCAGGCCCCCTGAGTTCCACTGGCCGAGGATGCGGTCGTCCACGCGATCCTTGTCCTCGTCGATGAGCTCCGTGCGGCGCTCGGGCGGGATGGGCGTCCCCGCCAGCAGGCCGCGCGTGTAGAGGTTGGACAGGTCCACCACGCTCAGGCCGCCAGCGCCCACCGTGTAGAGCGCGTCACCGATGACGACCAGGTCGCGGAGCTCTCCCGCGAAGGCCACCGAGGAATCGGTGGGCTGGTCGTACGTGAAGCCACCGGTCTTCGTGGCGGTCGCGCCTTGATCCGGCCGCACCACCTTCACGTTCATCGGTCCGCGAGGTCCGTTGGGCGTATAGGCCTCCAGGCGGCCCATGCCCAGCGCGCGCACGCGCAGGGCGCGCTGGTCTCCGAAGTAGACCTCCATGGAGCCATCCGTGGCGAAGCCCGTGCCCTGCAACACCACGCGCGTGCCACCCGACGTGGGACCGCGGTCCGGCGCGACGGAGGCCAGGGACAGGCCCTGCGTGTAGAGGAACGCACCCACCCGCGTGAGCGTGCCTCCGGAGGGATTGCGCACCTCGAGCGTCGCCGCGCCCGCCGCGCCCGGCGGCGTCTTCAGGGTGACCTCCGTGCGGTCCGGGGACACCACCACGTCCGTCGCCGGCGTGCCCGCGAAGCGGACCTCCAGCCCCGTTTCGAAGCCGGTGCCCCTCAGTTTGACGACGGTGCCGCCAGCGACGGAGCCCTCGCGCGGACTGATGCAGTCGGTTCCCCCCGCGCCCGGTGCCGGGCACTTGAGCGTCACCGGCACCTGCGCCTGGGCCGAGGCGGTCTCGAACTCGGCCACGAAGCGGCCCGGCATCACCGCTTCGTTCGCCGCGACGAGGCCCTGGGCCACCACGCGGTAGGAGGTCCTCCCCTTCAGGAGGTTCGTCGGCTGGAGGGTGATGAGCCGCCCCGCCGTGTCCACGCTCCACGTCGCCGACACGAGCGACCCTTCGGCGGATCCATCCAGCTCCATCAACCGGACCGATGCGTTCGGAGACGCCTTCAGGGGCGTGCTCACCGACAGCTCGATGGACGTCTTGACGAGCGCGCCGGTGTCACCCGCGCTCGGCTGGCTCTTCACCACGACGGGGAATGGCACCTCGATGAGGGCCAGGCCATCCATCGCCTTGGAGTACGGCCGCACCTCGTCGATGGAGGCGGCGATGACGGAGCCTTCGACCGCCACGTCGGCGATGGACGTGCCCGGGTGCAGGTCCACCGCGTCCACCGCGAGCGGCGCGGACAGGTCCGACACGAGGTCCAACTGCACCAGCCCTCCGCCCGCGCTGACGCCCAGGTGGGGCCCCAGGTCCGCGAGCTTCTGCACCACCGGCACCAGCGCGGGCACCGTCGCCAGCACGCGCGGCTGGGTGGGCCGGGCAAGCGAAACCGTCCTCACGCCGCCCGCTCCCGCGGCCAGCGCGGACACCCCGGACACGCCCAGGTCGCCAAAGCCGGGGGACACCTCGCCCACCACCGGGAAGCCCGGCCGCGCCAGGTCCACCACGAGCGTCGCCACGTTGTTGTTGCGCAGCGCGGACAGGACGGCATGGCGTCCCAGCACGCGAACGCGGGTGATGGAGGAAGGCGCCTGCACGCCGCCCTGGAGGAAGGTGCGCACGGAGTCGAGCAGCATCGGCTTGAGGGGATCCCTCAACGAGAAGACGGCGAGTCCCCCCTCGCCGGCCGCCACCAGCGCCAGGTCATCCACCACGTCCACGCCCAGCGCCGTGCCCTCGAAGGGCAGCGCGTACGCGAAGCGGGGCTCGGTGGGCAGCGTCGCATCCACCACCAGGAGCGACGGCCCCCCCTCGCCCTGCAGCTCCACGCCCTCCAGTTCCTGCGCGTCGGCGACGACGTATGCCGTCGTCCCGCGTACCGCGAGCGCCCTGGGCAGGTACGGCGGCGGGAAGGACACGCCCCCCGTCACGCTCGCCTGCTTCGGAACGCGGACGTCCACCAGCGACAGCGCGCCCTGGACGCTCTTCTTCAACACCTCCACCGCCGTCGCGCCCGGCACCACGTTGGCGCGGGACAGCATCCACACGCGCTGGTCGGACAGCACCAGCGCTCCGGGCACGCCCTGCGGCAGGCTGTCGTTCGGCCGTCCGGTGCCGTCGCCCAGCTTCGGGTCGTAGCGGTTGAGCACCATCGCCGTGTCCAGGTCGCTGAACAGGAACGCCCCGGGCGCTTCCGCGCGCTGGCCGTCCGGGTTCTCCACCAGGAGGTCCGCCGGACCGAAGTCCCCGGGAGGCGTCTTCAGGCTGATGCGCCCGGGTGACATCACCCGCACCTCCGTCGCGGCGCGCACCGTCGCCACGCCCCGGAAGGACACGGTGGCGCCCACCTGGAAGCCCGCGCCGGACAGCTCCACGACGTCGCCTCCGGCGAGCCTGCCGGTGGACGGACTCACGGTGGTGACCTGCAACGTGGGCAGGTACACGAAGCCACCCAGAAGGCTGGACTGGAGGCCCTCCGGGTTCACCACCTGGACGCGCACCGGTCCCCGGGACTGGGGCGGCGTCAGCGCGGTCAGGAACTCTCCCGAGGGATCGAGTCCGACCTCGGTGGCCTCCTCGCTGGAGAAGAACACGCGCGCTCCGGCGCGCAGCCCGGTGCCGCGGATGCGCACCCGCGTGCCGCCCTGCTCCGGGCCGCTCGGGGGCTCCACGCGCACGATCGCTGGCGGGACACCGGCCGAGGAGCGCGTGCGGAAGCGCGACGCGAAGCCGCCTTCGAGCACGGTGCCCCCCACGGACTTCAGCGCATCCGCCGGGACCGAGGAGATGACGACGTGGATGTCGGTGTTGAGCGGCAGGCTCGGGGTGATTTCCGGGCTGCTGCCCGTCAGTGTGAAGACGAGCTGGCGGGGGTTGCGCTGGGCCTCGGCGACGTCCGGATCACCGACGGTGACCGTCGCGGGAATCACCGCGCCATCCATCCGCCGACCCGCGCGCAGCACCGCCGTGGTGGGCAGGATGGACGCGGCATCGATGGGCGACGTGAACGTCACCACGACCTTCGGCTCGCGCCCCGACGGCGCGACCTGATCCGCGCCGTCCGCGGGCAGGACGTCCGTGACGAGGAAGCGCGGCAGGTTGAAGTCCACCACGCCCTGGTCTCCGAAGAGCGCGAAGGGACGGCTGTCATGCAGGGCCACGTCCCGGGCCGACGGCAGGTTCGCGCGCACGAACGTCTGGGCGAAGCCATCCGGCGGAATCACGGAGGCCGACAGCAGGCCCTTCTGCTGCACGGAGGACTGGTTCACGAGCTGCACGCTGGACACGGCCAGCCCGCCGCTGACGGCCAGCGAGCGCTGCCCCGTGGCCAGCAGATCCTGCCGGGCGGGTGCATGCGACAGGACCGACTGCAACCGGGGCGGGCTGACGCCCACGTCCACCACCGCGAGCGCGGCCATCGGGCCCTGGCAGCCCACCAGCGCCCGCGCTCCCACCACGGACACCTGCTCCGCGCCCCCGGGCACCGGGACGAAGCCCTGCTCCCCGAGCGACGGATCCAACAGGTCATGCACGCGCAGGCCCCCGGCCCCCGCGGCCACCAGCAACCGGTCCCCCGCGACGGACACGTCCCGCGCGTCGCCGGCCACCGGCACCACCGTCAGCCGCTGCGGCTGGGACGGTTCCTTCAGGTCCACCACCACCACGCCGGCCTCACCGTTGGCCACGAAGGCCAGGTGCCCCTCCGTCGTCACCGCGTGCGCCCGGGGGCCCGCGAGGTCGACGGAGCCCAGCACCTTCGGCATGGACAGGTTGGTCACGTCGATGACCACCAGTTCGGGCAGCCGCCCGGACACGACGTCGCCCGCCACCACCACCAGCGCCAGGTTGCCGTGGAAGACGGACGCCAGGGGCGCGAAGTCCAGGGGCACGCGGCCGTCGAGCACCACGCCCTCCGCCCCCAGGGTGAAGAAGTGGACCCCGTGGCGCTCATCATCTGGCAGCGCGCCCCGCGGCAGGTTGGTTCCGCCCACCATGCCGTGCGAGGTCCGCGAATCCAGCGCGAACGCCGACAACTGCACGGTGCTCGCGGTCCCCACGCCGAAGAAGGCGGCGGGCGCGTGGGCCGGCCGCATGCCGACCTCCACCTGGACCGGCTGGGAGATGGCCTCCAGCGACGACAGATCGCGCGCCCGGGCGTCCAGGGAGCGCGGCTCGCCCGCGGCGGAGTTGGGCACCAGCCACGTGAAGGGGAACAGCGGACGTCCCGCGCGCCCCTCCACGGGCACCACCGACGTGCCCACCTTCACACCGTCCACGTGGAACGAGACGCTGTCGACGACGCCGTTGTCCTCCGCGGCCGCCGCCAGCACGAGCGGCTCCGCCTCCGTGACGACGTCGAACGCGGGCGGATCCACCAGCTCCACCTGGGGCGCCACCGCGTCCGGGATGACGCTGACGGTGTGCTCCTCGGACTCCACCTCCTGCCCCGCCGAGTCCACGCCCACCGCCTTGAAGGTCAGGTTGGCGGGGCCGTTCACCGGCACCGCGTAGCTGGCCGCGTAGGCATTGGGACGCCCAGGGATGCCAGCCGGAGCGGTGCTCGTGGCCACCTTGCGGCCGTCCACGAAGAACGTCACCGACGCGAGCGCGCCCTCGGCGTCCTCGACGTTCGCCTCCAGGCGGACCCGGCTGCCCTCCAGGAGGGTGGCGCCGTCCACGGGCTTGAGCAGCTTCACGGACGGAGGCAGGTCCTCCACCACCGGGAAGGACACCTTGCGGGACGCGGTCTCCTGCCCCGCGCTGTCCACCACCTTCGCCTGCATCCACAGCGTCTGGCCCACCTGTTCGGGCAGCGCGACGTAGCGGAACTCATACGGCAGCAGGAAGCGCCGGCCCACCTCCACCAGCGCGTTCTCGTTCGGGCCCACCAGGAAGGTGACGTGGGCCACGGCCACGTCGTCGCTCGCCGTGGCGGAGAGCAGGGCGGGCCGTCCCACCACGGCCCGCGCGGGCGCCACCACGTCCACGGAGGGCTTCGCGTCCCCGATGGCCTCCACCCGCACCTGGGCGGTGCCCCGGTTGTCGCTGGAGTCGATGGCTTCCGCCGTGAACACCAGCGGCACCGGCCCCTGCGTCGCGAGCCCCTTCGGGATGGCGTACGAGAAGCGGAACGGGGGCGCGGGCAGCCGGGCCACCTCCACCGGCTCCGGGGCGCTGCCCACCTTCACCCGGATGACGACGGCCGCGACGCTGACGTTGTCCTCGGCGCGGGCCTCCAGGTCCAGGCGAAGGCCCTCCACCCGGCGGGAGTTGTTCGCCGGCGACACGAAGGCCACGGTGGGCGGCGTCTCGTCCTTCACGACCCGCACGCGGGTCTCCGGCGCGGAGACCTCCTGGTACGCCGAGTCCCGAGCCTTCGCGCGGATCACCAGCTCGCGGCCCGCGGAGCCGTAGGGCAGCGGCACCCGGAAGGAATACGGGCGCGCCGTGCCCACGAAGTGCAGCGTCCCATCCACGGTCCCCTCGACGGAGACGTCCACCAGGTCCACCCGGACGTCGTCCTGCGCCGCCACCAGCACGGCGAAGTCCTGCCCCTCCACCACCTCCGCGCCGTTGCGCGGCTGGGCAAGCGCCACCGTCGGCACCGCGTCGTCCTTCACCACCACCTTCAAGGTCTGCGACCACACCGGGTGGCCGAAGCTGTCGATGGCCTTGCCCCGCAAGGCGATCTCCGTGCCTGGCGTCGTTCCGGCCGGCGGCACGTAGGCGAAGACATACGGCGGCTGGTGGAGCGCCGGCCCCACCGGCTCGTTGTTCGCGAAGAGCTGCACGCTGGTGACGCCGACGTCGTCCTCCGCCGCCATCACCACCGTCACGGGATTGCCCACCACCACCGGCGTCGCGTCCGCGGGCGACACGATGGCGAGCGCGGGTTCGCGGTCGCGCACGATGTCGATCTGCTGGAACTCCAGGTCGCCCCAGTTGCCGGACACGTCGCGGGCCCGGACCGCCACGAAGTACGGCACCGAGTCCAGGCCGCCCAGCGCCGCGAGCCTCGGGACGATGTGCTGGAACGTGATGAAGGGCGAGTAGACGGCGAAGTCGGAGCCCGGGACCGCGTTCTCCGGCGGGAAGTCGCCCGCGGTGTGGATGAGCTGCAACGCGCTCGCGCTGGGGCCGGCGTACAGCTCCACCCGGTCCACGAAGGCGTTGTCGTAGGCCTGCGCCTGGATGAGGACCGGCGTCCCTTCGACCAGGTCCTGGCCGAGCGTGGGACGCAGGAAGCTGGCCATGGGCAGCCCCGTGTCCTGCACGACGCGCACGCGCCGCTCCACGGACGCGCGGTGGCCTTCCAGGTCCACCGCGTCCACCCGCACCCGCAGGAAGGCCTCCGCGCGGTTCGGATCCAGCTTCACGAACCCAGGGGGCAGCGACAGCTTCGTGCGGTAGGTGCGGAAGCGGTCGTAGTCCTCCGGCGCCGTCCGCAGGGTCGCCAGCGCCAGGCGCACCGAGGCATCCGACGCGACGGGCACCCCGTCGTCGTCGCGGAAGGTCTCGATGGGGCGGCCCACGCTCTCCGCCTGATCGATGGCGCGGTTGCCGTTGATCCACCACTCCACGTGGTGGATGCGCGTGTCGTCCCCCGCGAGCGCGCCCAGTTGCAGTTGGATGCTACCCTCCACCAGGGCGGCGTCCGTGGCGGGGGCCAGCAGGGCCAGGTCCGGAGCACGGGGCGGGCGCGGCTCGATGATGAGCCGGCTCTGCGTCTCCACGTTCCGGTCATCCCGGACGGTGAGGGTCAGCACCGACGGGGCGCCGTTGAGCCCGCCCGGGGGCCGGAAGGTGACGTTGACGGTGCGGCTGGACTGTCCGACGGACGTCCAGCCGGTGGGCAGCCCCGAAACGGGATCCAGGCCGCCCGGGCCGGCGCAGGCGTCGGAGGTGAACCCGATGCAGTAGTCCTTCACGAGCACGTCGTCGGAGAGCTCGAAGCGCAGCTCCGCGTCGGTGCCCTGGAGGAGGCGGACGAAGCCGCTTCGCAGCTCCGTGCGCGTCAGCGACTCCCCGGCCGACGTCAGGCCCAGCAGCTCCACCACCGGAGGCGCATCCGGCTTCACCTGCACGAACACGGGGCTGGACGTGGCGGACTGGCCCGCCCGGTCCTCCACCGTGGCGGACAGCTCCACCGTGCCCGCGGTGACGAGCCCCGCGCGAACGGTGAAGTCCACCACCTGGCTCACGCCCGCCAGCGCCTGCTCCCCCGCCTCCTCGCCGCGCGCGGACAGCCGCACCTTCGCGAGGCCCGCGTTGTCCGACACGGTCACCTGGGCCTTGAACTCACGGCCCGCGACCGCGGTGTTGTTCCTGCCCGCGGAGGTGATGGCGACGCGCGGAAGCTCCGCGTCCGTCTGGCGCGAGAAGCCACGCTCCGCCCGGGTCACCACGCCGCGCGTGTCCACCGCGACCGCCGTGGCCGAAACGAGGCTCGCGTCCCAGTTCGCCGGCAGGCGGAGCTTCACCGGGCGGGGGGTGATCTGACCCGCGACCAGCGTCGTCTCCAGCCACTCCACCGCCGCCTTCACCCCCGAGGCCTCCACGCGCAGTTGGGGCGGAACCGAGGAATCGCCGACCTGGTAGCGCAGGCCCAGCCGCGACACGAGGGGCGAGCTGCCCGCAGCGTCCGCCTCCAGTTCGACGACGACCTCCTCCAGGTCCAGCAGGGCCGAGGGGAAGTCGAGCTGGGCGATGCGCGTGCCGGCGGATTCGACGAGCGTCACCGGGGCCGAAACGCCGCTCGGGTGCGCCAGGAAGAAGGGGTCGTCGGTGGTGTTCTTCCGGCGGTACACGTACTTCACCTTCGCGCGCGCCCCCGGTCCCGAGCCCCACGAGGGGACTTCGAGCCGCAGCGCACCCGGCTGGCGGTTGCCACGCGGCCGTACGGGCGGGGTGAGCGTGAGCGCGTCCTGCGACACGGTGGCGGTGAAGCGCGACCCCGCGTGGGGTGCCTCGGAGTCCTCGCCGAACACGAGCGTCGCGGCGGGCACGGGGCGGGTCCCCGGCACGAGCTCCGTCTCGAAGGGGATCCGGAGCGTGCTGTCGGTCGCGGCCGTCACCTTGCGGGAGGACAGCGCGAGCCACAGGGCCTTCAGCCCCACGTCCTCGCGCAGCTCCAGGGAGCCGGGGGTGAGCTGCTCCTCGACGAGCACCGACGAGGCGTCGGGCGTCACCCACGCCACGAAGGGCGCGGTGTCCGCCACCAGTTCGCAGGACAGGGTCGTCAGCGTGACGCGGTGAGCGGAATCCTCCGCCCTCACCTCCAGGACCACGGTGCGTGGGCCCGACGCATCCAGCGCGGGCAGGGGCAGGGGGCCTGAGATCTGGAGACTGGCACCGCCGCCCGTCGAGGTGAGTCGGGCGCCGGGACCGGGGGCGCCGGGAGTCAGCAGCGCGCCATCGAAGTTGAGCTTGAGCGAGTCGATCGCGGTGTCATCCGTCGCGTGCACCAGCAGCACGGGCTCCGAGCCCGCGACGCACGTGCGCGCATCCGGGGTGCCCGCCAGCGAGAGGCGCACCACCGGAGGCAGCTTGTCCTGCCGCGCAACGATCTCGAAGGGCACCGCGGGCTCGCTCAACCGGCGATGCCCGGCGGCGTCATAGCCCACCACCTGGAGGGTGTGGGCACCGGCCCCCAGCCGCGCATCCGCCGAGGGGAACGCCACGGTGCCAGCCCAGCTACCGACGTAGCGACGGCTGAGCAGGATGTCGCCCGGCCCCTGCGGGTTGGGCGTGCGCACCTCCTCGAAGTTCTCACGCGAGGCGCGCAGCCGGGCGTCACCGGCCACCTCCGCCAGTTCGTAGGTGCCATCCACCACCACGCCCATGCGCGTGACGCGAACGTCGTCGGACACCTCCGCGCGCAGGCCCAGGCTGCCACCCACCGCGACCTCCAGCTTGCCTTCACGTGGGGGCAGCGGCGAGGCCAGCAACACGATGGGCGCTTCGAGATCCGGCGCCACGTCCAACACCACGTCGGTGAAGCTGCCCGCGTCGTGCGCATCCACGACGGCGATGCCCACCGTGGGCGGCAACCCGGAGGCGCCGCTGATGACCGGCGCGCGCACCACCACCCGCTGCAACTTCGACAGGTCCTGCGTCGCCGGAATCGGCGGGAAGGCGCCCGGCACGCCGCCGGAGCGGCCCGTCCACGACACCGGTCCGTCGTCATTGGCCACCGTGAAGGTGATGGCGACGTCCTCGCCCTCCTTCACCGGCGTGCGGGCGGCGGGCGTGAACAGCGTCACCTGGGGCGGGGCGTTGGCCACCACCGGCAGCTCGAGGGCGCGCTCGGCCTTGTTCTGGGCCGCGTCCTCCACCTTCGCGAGCAGCGTCATCGCGGTGCCATTCGCGACCGCCTGGGCATGCGGCACGCGGAAGACGAACACCCGGTAGAGCCCCCCGTCCGTGCCACCGACGGGCTGCGGGGACAGCGGATGGGCCGCGTCCCCGTTGACGATGAGCCGGGCCTGCGTGACGGCCACGTTGTCCGCGCCCACCACCTCCACGTCGACCGGGTCTCCCGTGAAGAGGCGGCTGCCCTCCAGGGGCTTGCGGAAGGCCACCATGGGCCGCTCCGTGTCCTCCACGACGTTCACGGAGAGGACCGGCTCCACCAGGGCATGCGCCCCCGAGGAGTCCCGGACCGTCGCCCGCAGCGTCATCCGCCCGGGGGTGCCCGGCACCTGCACCAGGAAGCGGTAGGGCGGCGAGGTGAGCTCGGTCTGGGGCACGCCATTGACGCTGAGCCCGACCCCCGCGACCGCGATGTCGTCCTGGGCCTTGAGCAGCACCTGGAGCGTGGCCCCCACGGTGACGGTGTCCTCCGGCGACGGGGAGACGAACTCCACGGTCGGCCGCCCATCGGTGCCCAGCACGAGCGGGTACTCAGCGGTGCCGGGCACGCCGGTGGAGTCGAAGGCCTCCACGAGGAGCTTCCAGCCGTCGACCACCAGGTTCGCCGGCACCACCACGTGGGTGATGAACGAACCCCGGATGCCGTTGTTCTCCAGGGGGGACGGGTCCTCGTGGATCAGCTCCGGAGCGCCGTAGACGGTGGGGCCGTCCGGGCCGTTGTTCTTCAGGATGGAGAGCCGCACCCGCGTCGTGTCGACGTTGTCGGTGCCCACCACCGTGACGAGCAGCGGCTGGCCCGGAGCCACCTTCGCCCCCGGCCTCGGCGTGAGGAACGAGGCCGTGGGCTTCTGGGTGTCCGGCTCGACACGCACCGTGACGCCGCCGTCGGGCGAAAGTCCGACCTGGCCATGCGAGTCGCGCGCGAGGGCCGTCACCGACAGGGTCCCACCCTCCCCCGGCGCCACATAGCGCACGAGGAACGGAGGTGTGACGGACTGGCCGACGCCCGCGTCGTTGACGTACCAGAAGACGCTGACCGGGTCCGCCTTGTCGTCAATCACCTTCGCCGTGAGTTGGAGGGTGGAGCCCGCCACCACGTTGGCGTTGTGGGTGGGGGTCTGGATGGCAACCTGCGGCGGAGCATCACTCTGGACCGCCAGGTCGAAGCCGGTGCGGCGCTCCAGCCCCGCGTTGTCGATGGCCTGCACCTCGATGCGGTGCCGCCGGCCCACGCTGGTCACCGGAGGCACCCAGGTGAAGGTGTAGTCCTTGGACGCGGTGGAGGAACCCGCGAGTCCGTCCGCGGTGAGCGTGGTGGTGGCCACCGCGTTGCCATCCACCAGCAGCGCCGTCCTCACGCCAAACGACAGCGCGTCGTCGGCCACGAGGCCAATGATGGTGAGCGGCAACCCGGCGCGAGCCTCCACCAACGTTCCCAGCGGCTGGCGGATGGACACCAGCGGCGGAGCGTTCTTCACGATGCTGACGAGCAGCGTGGGCCCCTGCGCCAGCGCGCCCCCTGAATCCACACCCACGGCACGCAGCGCCGCGCTGCTGCCCGCGCTGCCGGGAGGCGGTACGTAGGTCACCTCCCAGAGCGGCACGACCACGTGCTTCAAGGGCTTCGAGTCGGGAACCGTGCGAATCTCCACGCGCGGCGTCTGGGCGACGCCCAGGGGGGCGCCGTCCACGGTGAAGCGCACGGACTGGAAGTCCAGCGCGGACAGCGCGCCGCCCGTCCAGTCGCCGCTCGTCACCTGGATGACCTGGGGCTGTCCCTCGATGAGGTTCGCCCCCGTGGAGGGCGTTTCGTACACGAGCGTCCTGGTACTGGGACCCGCCACCGGGACGACCTTCACCTCCACGGGCGCGGCGTCGACCGTGAGGCCGCTCAGGTCCGTCACCTCCGCGTGGATGATCAGCGTCGTCCCCGCGGCGGGGGGCGCCTGGACCTGGAGCACGTAGGGCGCCTCCAGGTCCGTGGCCACGGGCACCCGGTCCCGGCCCAGCTTGAACTGGACCTGCTGGACGCCGTAGTCATCGCTGGCGAGCGCCTTCACCTCGAAGGAGCTGCCCGCCGTCACCGAACCCGGGGCCGCGAGGCGGATCTCCGGCGACGCCCTGAGCACGCTGACGCTGCGCGAAAGGGCGGGCAGGCTCCCTCCCGGGCAGTCACTACAGGCATAGGTGGCATTGATGCTGGCGCTGCCCGGCCGCACGGAAGTCAGGCGTCCATTGGCCACCTTGAGGACGTCCACGTCGGAGGAGCGCCAGTCGATGCGCTCCCTGAAGACCGTCAAGTCCACCATCCGCCCGTCGTCCAGGACGCCCATCAGCTTGAGCTGGAGGGTGGCGCCCACCCGGGGAATGGAGGGATCCGTCAGCTCCGGGGAGATCACCACGCTGTCGATGTGCGCGGTGTCCGTGACGCTGACGGGAACCATCACCGTCCGGTTGGCATACGTGACCCGCAGCGTGGTGTCGCCATGCGACAGCGCCGTGGCCCGGCCCTCCCGGGTCACGAAGACGACGTCGGGGTTGTCGGAGGAATAGGTGACACCGTGGCGCCCGCCCGACAGGTCCACGTCGCCCGCGACGGCGAAGCGGCCGGTGACCTGGAGGGCCGCGGAGTCGCCCACGGACTGGAGCAGCAGGAACTCCGGCGCGACAGTCAGGTCCACCAGCGGATCAAAAGAGGTGGCGCTCGTGAACTCGACCGCGGAGGTGTGGACGCTGCGTCCGAAGGCGTCCCGGAGCACCACGTCCGCGATGATCACCCCGTCCGGGGGAAGCGTTCCGCCCACCGTGGGGATGGAGAAGCTGACGCGTCCGGGTGCGCTGGCGCGGGGCCTCGCGGAAACGCCGCGCGCGAGCGCGAAGGCCTTGGGCTCCACGTCGGACAGGTCGCCATGGACGGTGCGCAGCGCGAGCGCCGAAGCGCCCAGCACGGACACCTCGGCCGAACTGACGCTCCCCTTGTGGTTCACCTCCAGCACGATGCGTCCGGAGTCCGGCGTCGCCCGCACGGTCAACGGCGTGGGCCCGAAGGCCGGCGCGCCCGCCAGGGCGTCGAACTTCGTGACCCCCGGGGCACCGGCGGTCCCCTCCAGGTCGTACGGCGTGGCGGTGACCGTGAGGAAGCCGTCCTCCGGGAAGGCGGCCTTCAGCGGCACCAGCAGGTGGAAGGGCACCGCCCCCGCGAAGTCGCGCTCCACCACCACGTCCGTCAGCGCCGGGACGGGCTGCTGTCCCGGGGAACCCACGGCGACGGACACCTTCAGGCGCGACACCTGCCCGGCGATGTCGAACCCCAGCTCCGCGCGCACCGCGCCCGGGCGCAGCGGCGAGAGCGGATAGGTCGCGGAGACCTCCGGCGGAGAGGACCCTGTCTGGGCACCCGCGGTGAAGGCGAAGCCCAGGCAGAGGGCCACGAGCACGAGGCGCCCGACGGATGACACGGACCGATTCACATCCCCCTCCAGACCACTGATGACGCCCAGCCCCGTCAGGGATGGGGTTGAACGTCGACCTCGACCGATGCCGCCTGCCGCAACCGCGTGAGCAGGTCCTCGAAATGCCTGCGCTTGCGTCCCGGGAGCATCCGCGTCTCCACCTCGCCGCGGATCTCCTCGTAGGGGGGCACGCGCGCGGGCCGGCGCTCCAGCAACTGGAGCACGCTGAATCCGCCCGGCTCCGCCACCACCGGGCTGACCTCGCCCGGCTTCAACAGGGCGAAGGCCGCCCGCTCCACCGCCGGGTCGCCCCCCCACTGTCCCCGCGACAGCACCGGAAGCTCCCCGCCCTGTGCCCGTTCGGGCCCATCCCCTCCGGCCGCCACCTTCGCCAGCGGGGTGCCGGCCTGGAGCTGCTTCGCGAAGCGCTCCGCCCGGGTCCGGGCCTGGGTGCGCTGGGCGGACGTGGCACCCGGAGTCACCGCCGCGAACACCCGCCCCAGGCGCAGGCGCTCGGGCTGCTCGAAGTCCGCCTTGTGCCCGTCGTACCAGGCGCGCTGCTCGGCCGGCGTGGGCGGGGGAGCGCCGCGCTCCTCGGCGGCCAGGAGCGCCTGGATGATCAGCCGCTCCTCCAGCGCCTGGACCTGCCGCTGGATCTCCGGGGTGCCATCGAGTCCCCGGCGGCGCGCCTCCTGGGCAAGCAGCCGCTTGTCGATCATCGAGCGGACGAACTCACGCTGTCCGGCGGGACGCTCGAACTGCTCGCGCAGGGGGGAGACGAGCTTGGAGGACTCCTCCTGGAGTTCCGTTTCGGTGATGACGCCCCCGTCGTAGCGGCCCACCACGCGTCCCCCATCCACGGCATGCGACGGCTGCGCGGGCGTCCCGGAAGGGGACCGCGAGCAGGCGACCATCAGGCAGACGAGGAGTGCGGGGGAGAGGGCTTTGGAGGACGGCATGAAAGCGGCGCGTGAACGGGTGCTGCGGTGGGCCGGCCACCCACTGTCAGGTTTTACACTTTCATCGATCTCTTGCGTATAGTGCAAGAGGGCTCCGCCAATCCGTTGCGCCCCATTCCGACCCCAATCACTGACAGACAGGGTTGACCCAGACCCAAGGGCAGGGATTGCCCGAGGCCCCCGGGTTCCCGCCGTGCCGATCACGCCATGAGCAAGCCTCTCCCGTCCCTGCGTCCCCTGTTGCTGACCGCCCTTCTCGCCGTGGGTTGCTCGGGTGGGAGCCGTTCTCCGGAAGAACAGGGAGTGAAGAAGGAGGGGCCGGTGGTGGCCCAGGTGAACGGCCAGCCGGTGACGGCACCGGAGCTGGAGGCGCGGCTCAACGAACAGCCCCCGTTCGTTCGCGCCCGGTACGCCGCCCCGGAGAAAAAGCGGGAGTTCCTGGACAATCTCATCCGCTTTGAATTGCTGGCACAGGAGGCCAGGAAGCGGGGTCTTGATCAGGACCCGGAAATCCAGACAACCTTGCAGAAGGTGATGGTGCAGAAGCTGTTGCGGCAGCAACAGGATGCCGCTGGCACGCTCTCCGACTCCGAGCTGCGCAAGTATTACGACGAGCACCTGACGGAGTTCGTGAGACCCGAGCGGGTGCGGCTGGGGCATCTGTTCCTGGCGGCCCCGAAGGAGAACGCCAGCAAGCGCAATCAGGTCCGGGCGGCGGCCACGAAGCTGCTGGCGGACGTGAAGGCGCAGGCGGCGGGGGCGAACAAGAACGCCTTCGAGCTGAAGGCGGCGGAGCAGTCCGCCGACACGGCCACCCGGAGCGCCGGGGGTGATCTGGGATTCCTCACCCGGGAAGAGGTGACGAAGGCGTGGGGAGCGCCGGTGGCGGAGGCGGGCTTCGCGCTGGCGAACGCGTCCGACCTGGGACCGGTGGTGGAGACGGACCAGGGCTTCCACCTGGTGAAGCTGCTGGGGCGTCAGGTGGGGACGAACCAGGAGTTCGACGGCGTCAAGTCACGCATCGAAAGCCGGCTGATGGCGGAGCGCCGGGCGAAGGCGCTGGAGGACTTCATCGCCAGCCTGAAGGCGCAGGCGAAGATCGAGGTCCACGCGGACGTGCTGGAGAAGGTCAAGGTGGACGTCGAAGGGGCTCCGGCCCTGCCGCCCACCACGGGGACGCTGTCGCCCTGAGCGCCATGCGCGTTGAAAGGGACCTGCTTTCAACGACCTGGCGGGTCAATGCCACACGCAAGTCGCGGCAATGGTCCTGGCCTTGCAGCCGGCGTGGCCGCAATGAACCCTTCCGAGTCCTCGGCCCTGACCTGCGCGGAGCAGGAAATCGTCCACCACGTCCTGCTGGGCTGGACCAACAAGCAGATCGCCACGTGTCGCGGCACCAGCGTGGGGACCGTGGCGAACCAGATCGCCGCCATCTACCAGAAGCTGGGCATCTCCTCCCGAGCCGACCTGCTGGTCCGCTTCGCGGTGAGCCCCCAGGAGCCTGGCC